>NZ_JAOQKF010000002.1:287063-359674 GCF_025567565.1 Muriventricola aceti
ATGATCATGGTGGTCTTTTGCTCCGCCAGGGAGCGGATAACCTTCAACACCTCGCCGGTGAGCTCCGGGTCCAAGGCAGAGGTAGGCTCGTCAAAGCAGAGAATATCCGGCTTGAGAGCCAGCGCCCGGGCGATGGCCACCCGTTGCTGCTGGCCGCCGGAGAGCTGGTGGGGATAATGGCCAGCCCGGTCGGCTAACCCCATCCTGCCCAACAGTTCCCGGCCATCTTTCTCAATCTGGGCGTAGATCTCCTTTTTTTTCTCCTTAAAATCGGGACGTTCCCTGGCCAGAAGCTGGCTGGCTAGGGTCACATTTTCCAGCGCGGTGTATTGGGGAAAGAGGTTAAATGACTGGAAAACCATCCCAAAGTGGAGCCTTTTCTTGCGGATCTCGCTCTCCCTCTGGGTAGAGGGGTCAGCGGCGTCAAAAAGGACCTTATCCTGGACCAGGATCTGTCCCTGATCCGGGGTTTCCAAAAAATTTAGGCAGCGTAGCAGCGTGGTCTTTCCGCTGCCGGAGGAGCCGATGATGGCTAGGGCCTGGCCCTGCTCCAGTTCGAAGCTGATGTCCTCCAGCACACGGGTGGCCCCAAAGTGCTTTTCGATATTCTTGACCTGTAAAACAGCCATTTCAGCGCCTCCTCATCTGAAGTAATCCAGCTTTTTCTCTGTCCGGCTCAACAGAAATGTGACCAGTCCATTGAACACCAGGAAAAACACACCGGCATAGAACAATGGCCAGATCATAGCCTTGTTTCCAAACTCCTTCGCCATGGCGATGACCTCTTTTACCATGATAAAGTTAGCCAGAGAGGTGTCTTTGATCAGGGTGATGATCTCATTTCCCATGGGCGGGACGATGCGCTTGATGACCTGGAGGAGCGTGACGTGGTAAAAAATCTGGCCCTTTGTCATGCCCAGCACCTGTCCAGCCTCCTGCTGCCCTCTGGGTACGCCCTGGATACCGCCCCGGAAAATTTCTGAGAAATAGGCCGCGTAATTAAGCACAAAGGCCAGACAAGCAGCCGTCATCCTGGGAAGCATATGTCCAGGATTCAAAAAACCGGGCAAATAATATACAATGGCCAGCTGGAGCATCAGTGGGGTGGAGCGCATCAGATAGACATACAGCCGGGAGACCCCGCTCAACGGCTTCCAGCGACTGATGGACCCAAAGGACACGATCAGCCCTAGCGGCAGCGCCAGCAACAGTGTCACGAAGAATATCTGGCAGTTGAGCAAAAAGCTCTTCCCCAGCATGACGTTCACAGTCTGAAAACTCATGTTCTCTCTCCTTTGCCTTCCCATCAAACACAGCACAGGGCAGGAGGGATCGCTCCCCCCTGCCTTGCGGTCTGGTCGCCGTGTCTTTTCTTTTTACTGATTGGCCAGCAGCAGTTCAGCCAAGTCATATTTCTCAGCCAGGGTATTCAAAGTGCCGTCCTCAATGAGCGCCTGCATGGCCTCATTGACCTTCTCAGCCGCGTCGGAGTCTTTGCGGAAGCCGACGCCGTACTCCTCCACGGACAGCTGCAGATTGGGGATAATCATCAAATCGGAGTAGTCCCCCTGGCCCACCATAGCGCCGGCCAGTACAAAGTCCAGTACGGCGGCGTCGGCGGCGCCGGTCTTGACTTCCAGAAGGGTGTCGGTCTGCTTGGCAGCGGAGATGTACTCAGCCTGCTTTAGACTTTCGTCTGCACCCTCGCCAATGATGGCGGCCTCACCGGCAGAGCCGGCCTCGGCCTCCACCGTCTTACCCACCAGGTCGGCGGTGGACGTATAGACATCGGCGTTGTCGGAGCGGATCACCACCACCTGGTAGTTCTTGATGTAGGGATCAGAGATGGTCAGAGCCTCCTGCAGCTCAGGGGTAATGGTCATGCCGTTCCAGATACAGTCGATGGTCTGGGCCTGGAGCTCCATGATCTTGCTGTCCCAGTTGATCTCCACAAACTCAGGGGTGACACCCAGCTTCTCGCAGACGGCGGTGGCAAACTCAGTCTCAAAGCCAGTCAGCTCGCCATTGTCGTCAAAATAATTCATGGGTTCAAAATAGGTAATGCCGATCTTCATCGTACCGTTGCTCTCGATCTTAGCCCAGTCGGAGTCCGCCGCGTCCACAGAGCTGTTGTCCCCCTGCTGGCTTCCAGAGCTGCCATCCGAGGCAGAGGCATTGGAGCCGGACTGGCTGGACTGGTCCTGAGTGCCGTTATTGCCGCAGGCGGCCAGAGACAGGCACATGGCCAAGGCCAAAACAAGAGAAAGAGTCTTTTTCATAGTTATGTATCCTCCAATTCTTTCAGCAAACCCCAGGGATCACTCCCTGTGACACTTTCGCATTTTAGCACGCTAATGCGATATTGTAAAGAGGAAAATGAAAAATTTTTTTGATTTTCTTTTTTGCCAAACGCTCTCCTTCCTCTTTCCGGAAAAAATATCACCTTCCACAAGATAAGGGGGCCGGACGGCCATCCCCTTTGTTGGAGGAAAACTGTCACGGGAATGAGGTCGTTCATCCTCATGTCCAACTGACAGTGCTCCTCCGAGAGATAAACCGCCCGGCCCCTGATCTGCCTCACTCAAAAGGCGCTCATAATCTGTCCCAATGTGGACCAGATTACTTCATGCCGTTCTCGTAGGACTCGATCATCTTCTTGACCATCTGGCCGCCCACGGAGCCAGCCTGCTTGCTGGTCAGGTCGCCATTGTAACCCTGCTTCAGGTTGACGCCCACCTCGTTGGCAGCTTCCATCTTAAACTTGTTCATCGCTTCACGGGCATTAGGCACCATAATTTTATTGCTGTTGTTACTAGACATGATTCCTCTCTCCTTTTACTGTTTGACTGTTTTGGTTTGGATGGAACATCCACGCATATCATTTCCCCAGCCGGATCAACTATACCTGTATCATCTTTCCTTATCCAGGCAATTTTCCTGAAATATCCTTTCCTCTTATGATTGCTTAAATAAGCAAATTTCTCTTTTAGCGTACACCGCACAACTGACAAATAGCTGCGCGCGATACTTTCCTATTTCTCTTGAAGGATAAAACGCCAACCACAAAATATTGCCTCTATACAATCCAACTGGAGCACACAAACTTCGGAGAGACAATCCATTTTTATTTTTTGCCTAGCTCTTTCCGCCAAAATACTCTTAATTGGCTATATCCTAAGCCCATCTTAATATCAGATATACACTCCTTAATAACGCAATAATGTCTGGCATGATAGGATAGCAAAATAGAAAATGATTTCCAGAATAAATCGGAGGGGAAGTGAAGTTCACATGGTTTCAGGGAAGGACAATCCTTTGCATGATGGAGGGAACCTGGTAGCTTCCGGTCAATTAAAAATATTTTTCGGCTATGCCGCCGGGGTGGGCAAGACCTATGCCATGCTGGAGGCGGCTCACCATGCTAAACGGGAGGGCATTGACGTGGTGGTGGGCTATGTAGAGCCCCATGCCAGACCGGAGACTCTGGCGCTGCTGGATGGGCTGGAGGTCCTTCCCACTATGGAGACGGACTACCGTGGGATCAAGCTGCGGGAGTTCGACCTGATTGGAGCGCTTGACCGTCACCCACAGCTCATCCTGGTGGACGAACTGGCGCACAGCAATGTCCCAGGATGTCGCCATATGAAGCGGTATCAGGATGTGGAAGAACTCCTCCAGGCGGGCATTAACGTCTACACTACCGTGAATGTCCAGCATCTGGAGTCCTTAAATGACTTGGTTTCCTCCATCACAGGCGTTGTGGTGAATGAGCGAATCCCCGACTATGTATTTGACCGGGCCAGCCAGGTGGAACTGGTGGACATCGAACCCTCCGACCTAGAGAAACGTCTGAGAGAGGGGAAGATCTACCGTGCACAGCAGGCAAAGCGGGCATTGCAGAATTTCTTTACTACGGAAAATCTGGCTGCCCTGCGGGAGATTGCCATGCGCCGGACCGCAGACCAGCTCAACCGCTCCGCGGTGAGCAAAGGGAAAGAGAAAAGCGCCAAGGCGGGCGAACATATCCTGATCTGCCTGTCCTCCGCCCCGTCAAACGCAAAGGTGATCCGAGCCGCCGCTCGGATGTCAGAGGCATTCCACAGCGGGTTTACGGCACTGTTTGTCCAGACGCCGGAGACCAAGGAGCTGTCTGGGGAAAATATTAAACGCCTGCGGAGCAACCTGCGCCTGGCGGAGCAGCTAGGCGCTCAGATCGCCACTGTTTACGGTACCGATCCGGCGGAACAGATCGCGGAATATGCCCGGGTCAGCGGAGTGACGAAGATCGTCATGGGCCGAATGAACCACAAACAGAACCCCATCTTGCGGAAAAAGAGCCTGGCCGACCGCCTGATTGAGCAGACAGACCTGGATGTCTATATCATCCCTGACAGGCAGCCGATCTATAAAAGGCCGATGCAGAAGGTCCGGCGGTCAAAGGAACGATTCTCCATTCGGGACTTGGGGACTACTCTGCTTTGCTTGCTTCTTGCTACGGCGCTTGGCTTCGGATTTTACCAGGCCGGCTTCAGCGAGTCCAATATCATTACCGTCTACATTCTCGGCGTGCTGCTGACTGCAGTCTCCACCAACGGGCACCTGTACGGCGCGGCTAGTTCTCTTATCAGTGTCGCAGCCTTCAATTTTTTCTTTACAGAGCCACGCTTCTCCTTTCAGGCCACCGACCCCAGCTATCCTGTGACCTTCCTGATCATGCTTACCTCCAGCATTATTGCCAGCTCTCTGGCCAGCCGGGTGAAAACGCAGGCCAGTATGGCGGCGGAGAAAAGCTATTACACGGAGTTGTTGCTGGAGAGCAGCCAAAAGCTGCAGACTGTCCGCACGGAATGGGATTGCCTGCGCCTAACAGCGGAACAACTCAGCCGGCTGTTTGATAGACCCGTTCTTTATGCTTTGAGCAGCCCAGAGACGGAACTGAGTTTTCGGATCGAGCCAGCGGACGAACAGGCACTGGTAGCAGGGCTGAGTACGGAAGATATCGGTGTGGCCAAGTGGGTACAGAAGAACAACAAGCACGCCGGAGCTACCACCAACACGCTGCCTGACTCCAAATGGCTGTTTCTGTCCGTGCGTGGTACCCGTGGGCCCATGGGAATCGTGGGTATCCCCATTTCCGGTTATCCTGTGCCGGATGCCTTTGAGAAAAACCTGATGATCGCTATCCTTGGCGAGTGCGGACTCAGTCAGGAGCGTATCCGCGTGGAATCGGAGCAGACCTGGGGAATGGACCGCTCACAGGAGTAATTTCTTAGAGGACAGTGCAGCCAATTTTTATTTTCTGTTAATACGAACGTGGAATCCTTAATCCTCGCTTTTTATGGATTGCAGTATCCTATGGAGGTAATTTGAGGCTGACAAACACTAGCTGTCAGCCAGAAGAGAAAGGAGAAATGATTGAATGATGGACATTTTCATGATAGGGACTCTGGCGGTCAGTTTCGGTCTGGTATGGCTCTTGATCCGCTGGTGCCAAAAGCAGTTGGATAACCCGGAATCCTAAATCTCACGGAAAGGAGAGCAAAACTGTGATTGCACTTGGAATTATCGTTCTGCTGCTGGGCGCCTATCTCGTTTACGCGCTGGTGCACCCGGAGCGCTTCTGAGATGCCTAATACCGCAGAAAATAGGAGGAATACGATATGTTGCAGCTGGCGTTGACAATTATCATTTTTCTGATTATTGTCATTCCGGTTGGACGGTATATGTATCATATCGCCACATGGAACCACACCTTGGCCGATCCGGTCTTTGACCGTCTGGACGGCGTTATTTACAAAATTGGCGGCGTAAATCCCCATCAGGGCATGAACTGGAAACAGTACGCCTTGGCCCTGGTGGGGACCAACGCGGTCATGGTGGCCATCGGCTACCTGATCCTGCGTATTCAGAGCGTCGGGATCTTCAACCCCAACAACATTGGCAACATGGAGCCGACTCTGGCGTTCAACACCATCATCAGCTTCATGACCAACACGAATCTACAGCATTACTCCGGCGAGTCCGGACTGAGTTACTTAAGCCAGATGCTGGTCATCATCTTTATGATGTTCGTCTCTGCCGCCAGCGGCTACGCCGCTTGCATCGCGTTTATCCGCGGGCTGACCGGCAAGACCAAAGATGATGTGGGCAACTTTTTTGCCGACCTGACCCGCATCACCACCCGTCTGCTGTTGCCGTTCTCCATTGTGGGCGGCCTGTTGCTGGTGTGGCAGGGCGTGCCCCAGAACTTTGATTCCAACGTCGTGTTGAATACTCTGGAGGGCACCTTCCAAACCATCGCCATGGGGCCCATCGCCGCCCTTGAGATCATCAAGCACCTGGGCACCAACGGCGGCGGCTTCCTGGGTGCCAACTCCTCCACTCCATTGGAGAACCCCACCATTATTTCCGACCTGATTGAGCTGTACTCCATGATGCTCTTCCCCGGCGCCTGCGTCATCACCTTCGGCAAGATGGTCCGCGGCCGCAGGAAGAAAGATGACAAGGACGACGATGATAAGAATTCGCCTAAGGGCGGCGCTTCTGGCGGTCAGTTGTCTACCACATCTTCCGCTGGCACATCTCATGGTCCCCGCCTGAACGACCACAGCCTGACCGCTGCCATCTACGGCTGGGAGGGCCGCACGATCTTCCTGGCTATGGGCATCATCTTCCTGGTTGGTCTGAGCGTCTGCTATTGGGCCGAGCTTCAGGGCAACCCGGCGCTGGCCAAGATTGGCCTGAGCCAGTCCATGGGCAGCATGGAGGGCAAGGAAGTGCGCTTCGGCATCGCGCAGTCCGCCATGTTCACCACAACTACCACCTCGTTTACCACAGGCACCGTCAACAACATGCACGATACCTTGACCCCCCTGGGCGGCATGATCCCCCTGCTGCACATGATGCTCAACGTGGTCTTTGGCGGCAAGGGTGTTGGACTGATGAATATGATTATGTACGCCATCTTGGCGGTGTTCATCTGTGGGCTGATGATCGGCCGCACGCCCGAGTACCTGGGTAAGAAGATCGAGGGCCGGGAGATGAAACTCACCGCGCTGTGCATTATCATCCATCCCTTCCTGATCCTGTTCTTCTCCGCCCTGGCGGTTTCCACCTCCGGAGGTCTGGAGGGGATCACCAACCCAGGCTTCCACGGCCTGAGCCAGGTGCTGTATGAATATTCCTCTTCCGCGGCCAACAACGGTTCCGGCTTTGAGGGCCTGGCAGACAACACCTACTTCTGGAACATCACCGCAGGCTTGGCCATGTTCTTCGGCCGGTATCTCTCCATCGTCATTCAGCTGGCCATCGCCGGCTCCCTGATGCGCAAGCGGTTCGTCAACGAGACCGTCGGGACCCTGCGTACGGATACTCTGTCCTTCGCTGTGATCCTGGTGTTCGTAGTCTATATCTTCGCAGCGCTGACCTTCTTCCCCGCGCTGGCACTTGGCCCCATCGCAGAGCATCTGACCCTGTGGGCCTAAGGAGGGCGTTTCCATATGAGTAAGAAACAAAACAAGAAATTTATCACCCCGGAGATTCTCCGGGGGGCGGTGAAGGGCGCGTTTGTCAAGCTCAATCCCCGCTATATGATGAAAAACCCCGTTATGTTCGTGGTGGAGATTGGCTTCTTCATTACCCTGCTGCTCTCCTTCTTCCCCGGCCTGTTCGGGGATGTGGACGCGGCCTCCCTACGGATTTATGATATCATTGTGTGCGTCATTCTCTTTATCACCGTTCTGTTTGCCAACTTCGCCGAAGCCGTGGCCGAGGGCCGCGGCAAGGCCCAGGCGGCCAGTCTGAAAAAGACGCAGAAGGACACCGAGGCTCACCTGCTCCATGAGGACGGCAACGAGAGCATCGTCCGTTCCAGCGAGCTGAAGAAGGGCGACGTGGTCATGGTGGTGGCTGGCGAAGTCATCCCCGGTGACGGCGAGGTCATCGAGGGTATCGCCTCGGTGGATGAGTCCGCCATCACCGGCGAGTCTGCCCCTGTGGTCCGGGAGAGTGGCGGCGACTTCTGCTCAGTCACCGGCGGCACTACCGTGGTGTCCGACTGGCTGAAAATCCGCATTACATCTGAGCCGGGAAACAGCTTTTTGGACCGGATGATCGCTCTGGTAGAGGGTGCCTCCCGCAAAAAGACCCCCAATGAGATTGCGCTGAACACCCTGCTGGTATCTCTGACCATCATTTTCCTGATTGTGGTGGTGACCATGTACCCCTTCGCTGTGTACAGCGGTGTGCAGATCCCTGTTTCCACCCTGATTGCCCTGCTGGTATGCCTGATCCCCACCACGATTGGCGGCCTGCTGTCCGCCATCGGCATTGCGGGTATGGACCGGGTCACCCGCTTTAACGTTATCGCTATGAGCGGTAAGGCGGTAGAGGCCTGCGGCGACGTGGACACCATGATTCTGGATAAGACCGGCACCATCACCTTCGGCAACCGTCTGGCGGCCGACTTCTTCCCGGTGGAGGGGGCCAACCGCAGCGACCTGATCCGCTGCGCCGCCCTCACCAGCCTCCACGACGAGACCCCCGAGGGCAAGTCCACGCTGGAGCTGGCCCGCCGGCTGGGTGACAGCAGTGAGGAGACCACAGGCTCTGTATTCATCGAATTCACTGCCCAGACCCGCATGAGCGGCGTGGATCTGCCCGACGGCACTAAGATCCGCAAGGGCGCCAGCGACGCCATCGAGCAGTATGTAAAGGAAAACGGCGGCAGGATTCCTGCTGACCTGCACACCCATGTGGAGGAGGTCTCCTCCCTGGGCGGCACCCCCCTTGTGGTGTGTGAAAACAATAAAATCTTGGGTGTCATCTATCTGAAGGATACAGTAAAGCCCGGCATGGTGGAGCGATTCCAGCGGCTGCGCGCCATCGGCATCAAGACGATCATGTGTACCGGCGACAACCCCCTGACGGCAGCTACCATCGCCAAGGAGGCCGGCGTGGACGGCTTTGTCGCAGAGTGCAAGCCGGAGGACAAGATCGCCCTGATCAAAAAGGAACAGGCTGAAGGCAAGATCGTAGCCATGACTGGTGACGGCACCAACGACGCCCCCGCTCTGGCCCAGGCTAATGTGGGTCTGGCCATGAACTCCGGCACCACCGCCGCCAAGGAGGCGGCCAACATGGTGGACCTGGACAGCGACCCCACCAAGATCCTGGAGGTGGTGGAGATCGGCAAGCAGCTGCTGATTACCCGCGGCTCTCTGACCACCTTCTCCATCGCCAACGACATCGCAAAGTACTTCGCTATCATCCCCGCCATGTTCCAGTTGGCTATCCCCGAGCTGAACGTGCTGAACATCATGGGGCTGGCCAGCAACTACAGCGCCATTCTCTCCGCCCTGATCTTTAACGCCATCATCATCCCCTGCCTGATCCCCCTGGCCATGAAGGGCGTCAAGTACCGCCCCATGTCCTCTGGAAGAATGCTGGGCCGGAACATGATGATCTACGGCGTGGGCGGTGTGATTGCCCCCTTTATCGGCATTAAGGTCATCGATATGATTATCGCTCCGCTGCTGACTATGATTGGCTTTGGAATCTAAGGAGGGACCTGAACTATGAACGAGACAAAATATGGTATGGGCCACAATATCCGTCAGGCCTTCCTGGTTACGGTGGCGCTGCTGGTACTGTGCGGCCTGGTGTTCCCGGTGCTTCTCAGCGGCCTGTCCGCCTTGATTTTCCCCAGCCAGGCCCAGGGCACTCTGGTAATGGCGGACGGCGTGGCAGTAGGCGCCAAGAATGTGGGGCAGGAGTTCACTGAGGACTACTTCATGTGGAGCCGCCCCTCCGCCTATCACTACAACACCTACTATGAGGAGGATACCGACGGCGACGGCCAGGTAGAGCAGTATTACAACGACGGCTCCGCGTTTGCCGGCCTGAGCTCCGGCTCCAACAACTACGCCCCCTCCAACCCCGCCCTTGCCGAGCGTGTGGAGGCCGACATTGCGGCCTTTCTGGAGAAAAACCCTGGTGTCAGCCGCGAGGACATCCCCACTGATCTGATGACCGCCTCCGGCTCCGGCCTGGATCCCCACATCTCTCCCGCCTCTGCCGATGTTCAGGTCCCCCGCATTGTAGAGGCCTCTGGCCTCAGCGATGAGCAGGTCCGTCAGATAATCGCCGACAATACGCAGGACAAAACACTGGGCGTATTCGGCGAGGAGACTGTCAATGTGTTGGGCGTCAACCTGGACATTGCCCTGGCCATGGGCCTGGTGAGCGAGGTCAACCACTGAGCGCCTTTCTTCAGAGAGGATAGACTGGTATGGAAGTTCACTTTGAAAAAATGGCTGAACGCCGATTTGCACCGCAGACCATGGCCACCGACGAGAGTCCAGCCATGCTGGTAATTTGCCTGATTCGGTCCCTGAAAAACTGGTTCGGGCAGTCCAGCAGGACTCAAACAGATGGCAGCCAACTGCAATTCGGTTATGAGCTGCTGGATCTCCCGGTTCAGGAATTTGCGGAGACCTTCGGCCCGTTGATCTATGAGATCCAGCGGGTGTGGCCGGTCCAGGCCTTTGGCCTGGGCAGCCAGGATGAACTGGTCGGGCTGTCCTTTCCCAACGATGGCAAATCGGCTGTTGTCCGGCAGCACAGTATCTCTGGCCTCTGGTACAATGAGCTCCGGGACCTGTATCTTTGTATTCAGTTCCCGGAGCCTCAGACAGCGGAGTGTATGTCCCGGCTGCTGAACGCGGCGGAATATGATATGGAGGCTGTGGCGCTGGAGTGGAAGTACGCCGACTTCTTGGAGCAGCAGAAGCTGTGCCGGATCGATCACACACTTTCCTTTTGTTATGTAATCTTGCAGGAGGCGGAGGATCAGAGCCGGACCGGCGTGTATCTGTCCGCTTTGACGGCCCAGCAGAAATGTCAATTGTGGCGCACATTTTTGGAGAAGGGGCTGCCGCAGCCTGAATTTGAATGGCTCCGCAATGCTTTGCTTCAGGGCGATATTCCAAACTGGATTGAGTGGCATCTCGCGCTCTATCGCGTTCTCGAGGAGCTTGGTATTCGATTCCTGTGCCGGGATGGGCAGTTTGTACTGCTGGATCGGCAGGGAAAGAAGCTCTACTTTGGCATAGACCACGGTAATTCCGCAGCACAGGTATTGATGAAGGTGCTCTTCCCCCTCAGGCGTTGAGCGGCTCCCTTCCGCTCTCGTTGATATAGCCGGCGGCCAGTCTGAATTCATTCGGCTGGCCGCCGACCTCTTATTGTACCCTTAATACCACAAAAGGTTTCTTTTCCCCACTTTTAACTCCACGGGATTATGATAGGGCCTGCAAGGAGGGATTGCTATGATGTCCGCAATGAAAAAACGTCTGCACCATTTTAATGCTTGGTTTGATGCGTCTTTGGAACAGTTTATGCTCCAACACAAATTGCTGGGCTTTCTGACGGTTTTTATTGGGATGCCTCTTTTTATATTGGCTGCGGTATTTATTTGTACAATTGGTATCGTCCTACCGATGGCATGGATTTTTGGAGTGATGTAACACAATGGCGATGGCCTTAATATTCCTTTAATGCCAAGGCAGATATGCTAACGCTTCATTAAGACTAAGTGTGGATAATATTGCTTAAGAAGATATAAAGGCATATTAAGAGGGTTAAGGCTTATGTGGCAAATTTTCCATAAAAATAACACATCGCCGTTTCAAATTATTATCATAGGATTCTCCCTCGTAATCCTGCTTGGAAGCCTAATGCTAATGCTTCCCATCTCGACTCAGTCTGGTACCACCACTTCGTTCTTGGACTCCCTGTTCACTGCGACCTCCGCTGTCTGTGTGACAGGACTGGTGATCCATGATACGGCGACCTACTGGTCAGAGTTTGGGCAGTTTATCATCATTTTGTTGATTCAAATCGGCGGATTAGGAGTTGTGACCGTGGCGGGCGCGTTCTCCATCCTCTCTGGCCGCAAGATCGGGCTTATACAGCGGAGCACCATGCAGGAAGCTATTGCGGCGCCTAAAGTGGGTGGAGTCGTGCGTCTGACGGGGTTCATCCTCAAAACAGCCCTGGTGGCGGAGATGGTAGGGGCGGCTGTGATGCTTCCTACGTTCTGGAGGGAGTTTGGTCTGGTAAAGGGGGTTTGGTATGCTCTGTTCCATTCCATTTCTGCCTTCTGCAACGCTGGATTTGATTTGATGGGCATTAAAGCCCCCTTTTCTTCCTTAACGGATTACTCGGACAATCCAGTGATTTCCCTGACTATCCCGTTGCTCATTATTATCGGGGGTATTGGCTTCTTAACCTGGGACGATATCAGGACAAACCATCTACATATTTCTCGATACCGAATGCAAAGCAAGGTGATTTTGACTGTCACTTGTGGACTGATCTTAATTCCCAGCATCTACTTTTACTTCTTTGAGTTTGCACAGGCCCCTCTGAAAGAACGGCTGCTTCTATCTTTCTTTCAAGCGGTTACGCCCCGGACTGCCGGATTTAATACGGCGGATTTGAATGCGATGAGTGAAAGCGGCCAGTCCATTATAACAGTTCTTATGCTTGTTGGCGGCTCCCCCGGTTCCACCGCCGGCGGCATGAAAATCACTACCTTAGCCGTTCTGCTGGCCAATGCCATGGCAGTTTTTCGACGCAGTGAGTTTCCTCACTTCTTTAACCGCAGAATTGCCAGGGAAATTGTATCTCAGGCAGCGACGATTTTCATGATGTATCTTACGCTGCCCCTGGCGGGCGGGTTGATCATCAGCCGGCTAGAGGAGCAGCCCATTCTGGACTGCCTGTTCGAAACGGCTTCCGCTATCGGAACAGTAGGCCTTTCTCTGGGGCTGACCCCGCAGCTGCAGACCGCTTCCCACCTGATTTTGATTGTATTGATGTTTTTCGGGCGGGTAGGCGGGCTCACGCTGATTTTTGCTACCCTGTCCAATACACAACACTCCAGCGCCAGGCTCCCGCAGGAGCACATCACAGTAGGATGAATCTGTAAATAAAAGAGGACGAAACAATGAAAACAATTCTGCTGATTGGTTTGGGCCGTTTCGGCCGACATATCGCAATCAAGCTGCATGAGTTGAACCATCAAGTGATGGTAGTGGATCAAAATGAAGATCGGGTAAACGCGATACTGCCCTATGTGACCAACGCCCAGATTGGGGACAGCACCAATGAGGAATTTCTTGCGTCCCTTGGGGTGTGTAACTTTGATGTGTGCATCGTGGCCATTGGGGATAACTTTCAGAGTTCTTTGGAGACCACATCCCTTCTGAAAGAATTAGGGGCAGTAAAGGTAGTGGCTCGGGCTACACGCGACATTCAGGCCAAATTTCTGCTTCGCAATGGGGCGGATGACGTGGTCTACCCCGAAAAACAAATGGCGATTCAGACCGCAATTCGGTATAGCTCAGACAATATATCGGATTATATCGACTTAGGTGATAACCACGCTATGTTTGAAATCGGCGTCCCCAAGAGCTGGGTCGGGAAAACGATCGGACAGTTGGACGTACGTAAGCGGTATCATGTGAGCATCATGGCGATTAAGCAAAATGGAAAGTTCTCCATGACGGTCATAACCCCAGAAACGTGTCTGCCGGCAAACTGCACCATGCTGATTTTGGGTACGCACAAGGATATTCAAAAGTGTTTCCATATATAGGACAGCTTCCTTGCGGGAAAGGATGAATTTGTGATGGAAGGTGTGGTTTTATTTGGCGGATTTCTGGCGCTTGTACTGTTTGGCTATTTCCTGGCAGGAAAGCTGGACTGTTTTCTGAACAGCGTCCAGCCTTCCACACAAGCGAAGGGGGACTCCTGTTCTTTAAAGATTGCCATATCAAATCCCTGTGCTTTGGCGCCGGTTGCAAGAGCCCTAAAGGAACTGCAGGGGCAGTATCCGGATATAGAAATCAAGATGTACATGGGGAAAGAATGGGAAATTATGAGAGATCTTGAGTCCGGAGTTACCGACATAGCAGTAGTTTCCGCTGAAGCGGAAGACAGCGGCCAGACCCACAGTGCCTGCTTTATATGCTGCCCCCAGCCGCTTTCCGTCGATGGCATGACACTGATGCCCGCAGATACGGAAAATCAGCGGCAAAAGCTTCTTTGGAAAGACATCCAATCTCCCATTCCCATTCAAAAACTTGTCCAGCGGCTTTGCGGAAGAAGTGACTGAAATGTGTTATAATAAGGCCGTTGGAGGTGATTGTATGGAGCAACAAACTGCAGTGAGGATAGAAAAGGGCCGAGGCGCTCTGACGATTTTTGCAAGCTACTTCTCAGGCACTGGGAAGACCTTTCGAATGCTGGAGGCCGCAACACAAGTCCATCGGGCGGGCGGTGATGTGGTTATCGGGTTGCTCTCCTGCAGCCAGTGGCCCCAGACACAGGCTATGGCGGAGCCATTTGAGTCTATGCCCCAGCGGGCAGTTACAGCGGGCGATGACGTAATCTATGAGATCGACCTGGATGCTTGTCTGAAGCGAAGACCACAGATTCTTCTGATTGATGATCTATCCCATGTGAATGCCGAAGGCTCCCGCCACAAGAACCGCTATCGGGACATTGAAGAGTTGTTGAAAGCCGGCATCGATGTCTACACCACCGTGGATATTCAGCATATCGAGAGTATCCAGGAAACGGTTTTTGAAATCTTTGGGGCACCGGAGAGTGAGCGGATTCCAGACTGCGTATTTGACCAGGCGGCGCATGTGGAATTCATAGATATGGAACCGGAGCAGCTGCAGAATCGTTTGAAACAGGGGTGCGGCGCCCGAATACCATCAGCCGGCTGCACCTTATCCCAACTGAACGCTCTCCGGGAGCTTGGACTGCGCCGGTGTGCAGACCGTTCGGCCCTCTATGCCTCGACCCAGCCCGCCCAAAGTCAGGCGCTATACCGTATGCAGGAGCACATTCTGGTGTGCCTCTCTTCTGCGCCATCCAATGCGCAGGTCATCCGCACCGCGGCCCGTATGGCGGGCGCATTCCGGTGCGGCTTTACTGCCCTGTTCGTAGAAACCAGCAAGTTTCAGTGGATGCCGCAGTCGGATCGGGAGCGTCTGCGCGATAATCTGAAACTGGCGCAGAAGCTGGGAGCATCCATTGAAACAGTATACGGTGATGATATTGCCTACCAGATTGCGGAGTATTCTAGACTGTCCGGCATTACAAAGATTGTATTGG
This sequence comes from Muriventricola aceti, assembly GCF_025567565.1. NCBI lineage: Bacteria > Bacillati > Bacillota > Clostridia > Eubacteriales > Oscillospiraceae > Muriventricola > Muriventricola aceti. The sequence continues at coordinate 302,253 of NZ_JAOQKF010000002.1, forward strand.
GCCGCGATATGATACCACATCGGTACATTTTTCGAAAAGCGTCGCTCACAGAACAGTTGATCGAACTTGCTCCGGATTTTGACATCCACATCATCCCGGATAACAGAAGATCAAACAGATTCACTTCCCGCTATCGGGAGGTTCTGCATACTCCCTCAGTTTCTCTAATCGATTTGGCGAAAAGCATACTGATTTTGGCGCTGGCCACCATCATCGGGTTCCTGTTTCACTGCCTGGGACTGAATGAAACTAACATTATTACAGTCTATATTTTGGGAGTTATGCTGACCTCGGTATTTACCAAAAACTCCGTATACAGTCTCATTAACTCGATCGCGGGTGTGTTGGCCTTCAACTTTTTTTTCACGGAGCCAAGGTTTTCCCTAAATGTACACAGCAACGACTATCCGGTCACGTTTGTCGTGATGTTTGTGGTTTCGTTTCTTACTAGCTCCCTGGCTGCCAAGCTCAAATCCCTGGCCAAGCACTCTGCGCAGATGGCTTGGCGGACAAAGATTTTGCTTGAAACCAGCCAAGATTTGCAAAAAGCGGGAAGCCAAACGGAGATTCTTTCTATCATTGCGGATCAGCTGCTGAAGATTTTGCAGCGGGATATCGTCGTCTACTGTGTAAAGGATGAGAAGCTCCAGGAGCCGGAGATTCTTTTGGCAGAGGAGTCTGGCCTCAAAGCGCAGTACACCACGGACCAGGAAAAACAGGTGGCCCAGTGGGTCTTGACCAATAACAAGCGGGCCGGTGCTGGTACAGAAACTTTTTCCGATGCTCGATGCACTTACCTGTCGGTACGGGCCGGTGAGCATATATATGGAGTCGTGGGGGTTGCGGCAGCGGGCAAGGGGTTGGAGACCTCCGAAAACAGCATCCTCCTCTCTGTATTGGAGGAGTGCGCCCTGGCAATGGAAAATCAGCGGCATCTGGAGGAAAAGGAGGCCGCCGCGGTCTTGGCTAAAAACGAACAGCTCAGGGCCAATTTGCTGCGCTCCATCTCCCATGACCTGCGTACTCCGCTCACCTCCATTTCTGGGAACGCCAGCAATCTTCTCTCCAACGGAGATATGTTTGATGCTAAGACCAGACAGCAGATGTATACAGATATCTATGACGACTCAATATGGCTGATTAATTTAGTGGAAAATCTGTTATCTGTCAGCCGGCTGGATGGGGGCAGGATGAACCTGCATATTTCCACCGAGCTGGTAGATGATGTGGTGTCTGAGGCCCTGCGGCACATCAACCGTAAAAGTGTGGACTACCATCTGCACACGCAGGGTGACGACTACTTGTTGGCTCAGATGGATGCCCGCCTGATTGTCCAGGTCGTGATTAATCTGGTGGATAACGCCATCAAATACACACCGCCCGGTTCAGACATTGATATCAGCTGGAAACGGCAGGGGAAATATGTCCTGATCACTGTGGCCGACAATGGACCGGGAATCTCCGACGAAGCGAAACCTCATATTTTTGATATGTTTTACAGTGCATCCAACCAAATTGTGGACAGCCGCCGCAGTATGGGGTTAGGCTTGGCACTGTGCAAGTCAATTGTTAACGCCCATGGCGGTGAGATCACAGTTTCGGATCAGTTACCTCATGGGGCTATGTTTACATTTTCTATACCAGCCAGGGAGGTAGATCTGCATGAATAAACCATTGATTTTAGTAGTTGAGGACGATGTGGCAGTCCGAAACTTGATTACCACAACGCTGCGGGCCCATGATTATCGTTTCCTGACCGCGGCGAACGGAGAATCCGCAGTCTTGGAGGCCAGTTCCCATAACCCGGAGATTGTCCTGCTGGACTTGGGGCTGCCGGATATGGACGGCGTCGAAGTGATCCGCCGCATCCGCTCTTGGTCGAATCTGCCCATTATTGTCCTCAGTGCCCGAAGTGAAGATACAGACAAGATTGGCGCACTGGACGCCGGCGCGGACGATTATTTGACCAAACCGTTCTCCGTTGAGGAGCTGCTGGCCCGTCTGCGTGTGACTCAGCGGCGCTTGGCCACTTTGCAGACCGGCATGCTGACTTCTGGCGCTGTTTTCACCAATGGGAAGTTGAAGGTGGACTATGCTGCCGGCTGTGCCTTTCTGGATGGCCAGGAACTGCACTTGACGCCCAGTGAGTACAAGCTGTTATGCCTGCTTTGCAAAAATCTGGGCAAAGTGCTGACTCACACCTTTATTACCCAACAGATTTGGGGACGAAGCTGGGAAAATGATGTGGCTTCTCTGCGCGTATTTATGGCGACTTTGCGCAAGAAGTTAGAAAAAGAACCGGGCTCTCCTCAATATATCCAAACTCACATTGGGGTAGGGTACCGTATGCTGAAAGTAGAATAGTTTTGAGCGGAAGCAAGAATGGCTGTACAGCAAAGTGTTTTATACTTTTCATTCCTCGCGGCCTTCATGTTTACTATCCAGAAACAGATGTAAAGATGCAGAAAAGTTTACTTTATAGGTAAACGAAGCGCATTGTATGCCTTGCATACAATGCGCTTTTTTGAGTCAATCCGCCGATATAAATATTTACTTTTCACAGGTTCCTAAACAGTTCGAGTTTCACACAGGATGTTGGCGGTTCTTCCACTTAGGCAGTATGTACTGGACATAAAAAGTCCCAGCCGCTCTAAAAGGCCGGCCGGGACTTTTTTCACATCAGCTTGACTGTGTAGTAGACCAGCAGGGCAAACAGCCAAGCTACCATCAGAAAGATCAGGTAGTAGGCCACGAAGGAACCCAGCGCCATAGCTGCCGCCAGTGCCAGCAGACTGGCCAGGCAACTGACCAGCACCACAGGGTAAGAGGCGTTCTTGCTCAGGAACTGGAGCTCCCGCTCGCCATATTTGACCGTGCCTCCGCTCTTTTTCAGCCACAGCGCGGCTGCGGTCACTGCCAGGATACCCACAAAGACCAGGCCCGATTCCAGTGTCAATGCGCCTCCAAAGCGGACACACCACAGCCCCAGGATGGACAGCCCCACCGCCACGGCGGAGAGGAAAAACTCCTTCTGGTAGAGGTAGTACACTAGAGCCAGGCCGGCCCAAGCAGGAACCAGCAGGAACAGCATCCGCACCCCTGTTCCCTTGAATGCCAGAGTCACATGGGCACAGATGGCCAGAGCGCCAAAAGCAGCGGTCAGCACCACCGGAAGCACCAGTTTTTCACCTTTCCGGAAGCGCAGCACAGACCAGACCAGGCACAGTATGGCAGCCACAGCCCCGCCAATCCGCACCACCTTCAGCAGCGTATGGAGGGTAGTAGCCAGGTTCACGGAGGCCTCATCCACACGGAAGTTGATATAATATCGGTTGATGAGCAGCAGCAGGAACTCCAGGATGATGGCCGCTCCGACCCACAGCAGTCCCCGATTTAGGGCCATATCCTCCTGGTGACGGCGTGCTTCTCTCTGCTTTTTATCCATTTGCGTTCAATCTCCTTGCAACCGGGCACAGCATCCCGGAACAGTCTGACAAATTGTCTATGGTCCAGACAGATTATTATTGTACCAGATACGCTGTTTTTTTGCAACAGAAAAAAAGGAAAAAGAATCCTTAAGAATCTTTTACGAAAAATCAGGACACGGTTTCCCGTGCCCTGACGTGAGTGGCAGATGAGCTCAACCGTTGCTGCCAAATTCGCTGAAGAATCGGTCATGGACCGCCTGGACAGCCCGCTCGGCGTCCCGCTCGTCCACCAAGACAGACACCTTGATCTCGCTGGTAGAAATCATGTTGATATTGATACCGGCGGAAAACAGGGCCTCAAACATCTTGCAGGCCACACCGGCGTTATTCGCCATACCCGCACCCACGACGGAGATCTTGGCGATCTGGTCATTGAGCTCCACCGACTTGCAGCCGATGACCTCCTTATTTTCCTCCATGACCTCACGGGCCCGCTGGCTGTCACCCCGTGCTACCGTGAAGCTGATATCCTTGCTGCCGTCACGGCCGATAGACTGGAGAATGATGTCCACGTTGATATTCTCCTTGGCCAGCAGAGAAAAAATCTTAAAGGCGATGCCCGGCTGATCCGCCAGGCCCACCAGAGCGATCCGGGCTACATTCTTATCCTTGGCTACACCGCTAACATGGGTCTTTTCCATGGTTTTGACAACCTCCTTGACTTTTGTACCGGGATTTCCGCTGAAACTGGACAGCACTTCCAGATTGACGTTATACCGCTTGGCCATCTCCACCGAGCGGTTGTGGAGGACCTGGGCGCCCAAGCTGGCCAGCTCCAGCATCTCGTCAAAGGTAATCTCCTCCAGCTTTTTTGCCCCTGTAACACTGCGGGGATCGGCAGTATATACACCATCCACATCGGTGTAGATCTGGCACAGGTCCGCGTGGAGCGCGGCGGCCAGCGCCACCGCCGAGGTGTCAGAACCGCCCCGGCCCAGAGTGGTAATGTCGTCATACTTGTTAATGCCCTGGAAACCGGCGACCAGCACAATCTTTCTCTTATCCAGTTCTTTCTGGATGCGCTCGGTGCGCACTCGCTTGATCCGGGCGTTACTGTAAGACGAATCTGTGAGCATCCCTGCCTGCCAGCCCGTGAGAGAGATGGCCTGATAACCCATACTCTCAATGCACATGGCGCACAGGGAAATGGAGATCTGCTCTCCAGTGGACAGGAGCATATCCATCTCCCGCTTGGAAGCGTGGGGATTGAGCTCCTTTGCTTTTTCGATCAGGTCGTCGGTGGTGTCCCCCTGGGCGGACAGGACCACCACAACATCGTTGCCTCGCTGATAGGTATCGGTGATGATACGGGCCACATTTCGGAGCTTATTAGCGTCAGCCACAGAGCTGCCGCCAAATTTCTGTACAATGAGTGACATTATGTGATTCCCCCTAAAGGTCAAGTGGTGATTTTATGATGAGGGCGGCTGACCGTCCCTCAAAAGCGGTGAAGGTGGCCGTCGGTTACCTTTGCAGCCAAAGCCTCCCCGCCATTCTATGCGTCAGTCCAGCACCCGGAACAGGGAGGCCACCTCCATCCCTCTCAGTTTGTCCAGCACCAACGGCCGGGGCATGGGAGCGGTAAGGAAGGCCACCTCAGAAGTAGGCGCGCCACTGCGGGCCAAAGGCTGTATCTCCCCACAGGCGAGTCTGGCCTGGTCCATGGTACCCTGGGCCCGGACGTACCATTTGGAGGTCAGGCCGTCGTCGGACACCACCAGGTCCGGAGACCCGGAGGCCCAGCCGTTATGCCGGTCCCGCTTCAGGTCCTTGGCAATATCAATGACATCGGCCACCACAGCGGAAGCGGTGGGCAGCTTACCCGCTCCCCGGCCATAGAACATCACATCACCGATGGCGTTGCCGGTGACGGCGATGGCGTTGAACACGTCCTCCACCCCGGCCAGAGGGGCTGTGTCCGCCACCAGATGGGGGGCCACAAAGGCGCACACCTTACCCTCAGGCTGGCGGATCGCCCTGCCCAGCAGCTTGATCTTATAGCCTTTGGAGTCGGCATAGGCCGCATCCCCTAGGGTGACGTGCCGTATCCCTTCCGTTGGCACCTGGTCTGGATACACGTGGTGTCCAAAGGCCAGCGCGGCCAGAATACAAATTTTCCGGCAGGTGTCATGCCCATCCACGTCGGCGGTGGGGTCCTTTTCGGCGTATCCTTTGTCCTGTGCCTCCTTCAGCGCCTGCTCAAAGGTGAGGCCCGCCTGTATCATTCGGGTCAGGATATAGTTCGTGGTGCCATTGAGGATGCCGACGACCTGGGTCAGCTCGTTGGCCGCCAGACAGGAAGTCAGGGGGCGGAGGATGGGGATACCGCCCCCTACGCTGGCCTCAAAGAGATAGCTCACTCCGTGCTCCTTGGCCAACTGGAGCAGCTCATAGCCGTGGGTGGCCACCAGCTCCTTATTGGCGGTGACAACGCTCTTTCCCGCCTTTAAGGCCCGGGTGGTATAGTCCAGGGCCGCTCCGGTCCCCCCAATGGTTTCCACCACAATATCCACCTGGGGGTCCTGCTCGATGATTGAGAAGTCCTTGACGAATAAATCTTGATAGGGCCCGTCAAAGACCTCTCTGGCTCTCATAATATATTTCAGCCGGACCAAGTCATCCACCCGGCTGTCGATCAAGCCGCCGTTTCTGGTCAGCACCTCGGCCACACCGGAGCCTACTGTACCAAAGCCCAGAAGTGCTACATTAACCATAGTAATCCCACCTTGTTTGATTTGTTCCCAAAAGTCAGCCTGCCAGTATCTCGCATCGGATGACCCCCTCGCCGGCCGACAGGCTGTTCAGCACGTCCTCCAGTGAGTCCTGGAGTGCGGAGGTCTCCGCGGTAATGGTGACCACAGCGCAGCCATTGACTGGGATGTTTTGATTGATAGTCAGGATGTTTACCCTGGTCCCCGCCAGCACGTTGAGGGCCCCTGACAGAATACCCGGTTCGTCCTTCAGCAGAATCTGGAAGGTGACGATGCGCCCATGGAGCATATCGTGGAAGGGCCGAACCGCGTCCTTATATTTGTAGAAGGCGCTGCGGCTGATGCCCACGGTCCGGGCCGCACCATTGACGGTGCTCTCCTCCCCTGTTTCCAGCAGCCGCTTGGCCTCTGCCACTTTTCGGAATATCTCCGGCATGGAGTCCGCCTCTACAATAAAATATTTTGCTGGTCCACTCATGTCCACACCTCTGTCTGTCCATCTGATACGGTCATCTGTTTCTGTGATGTGGTCTATTGTAACACACTCAGAGGCAGGATGCAACGAAAAACCCTATGGGGAAACGCTAAAATTCCCTCGACTATTCTCGGCCATCTCCGTCATTTTTGACAGAGTCCAGACAGACGCCGCGGAGTGTCTCTCCGCGGCGTCTGAGCCGTTCCGATTCATGGCCACTGGTCTTGGGGGATATCCTGGGAGGGCGGAGGACTGTCGGAACCCGATCCGCTCCCTGATCCACTGGGGTCAGTCTGGCTCCCAGACCCCGGATCATTGGGGTCCACCGGCTGGCTTGGATCCCATGGAAAGTTGGGATCACTGGGATCAGGCTGCACCACCGGGGCCTCGGTGTGGACAGTACAGGTCCCCTGGGCCTCCACCACGTCGAAGCGGTACATCTCATCCTGGGCTACGGCGGAGCCCACCTTCTCACGCTCGTAGTTGGGGTAGCAGACCTCCCGCAGGCTCTCCTCGGGGCAGTAGGGACCAGCGATGTGGTACAGGCCGGTCTCCGTGCCATCCTCGTTGAGGATTGGGCTGTCCACACACACCTTGACCACGCTCTCAGCGGTGTGGACGGTACAGGTCCGGCCATCGGGATAATCTTCCGGGAAAATATAATCGGTAGCCACCCGGCTGCCCCTTGGGTCCAGGGCGCAGTATTCACCAGCCAGCAGTCCGCTGTCCAGGCAGTAGGTGACCTGCTTCAGCCCGGAAACCTCAGGGAACTTCTTGTTCTCCAGCCCCTCGTGGACCTGGCTCATCACCTTTTTCCACAGCACGGCCGCCGGGTTGGCGCTTCCGGTCTTCATCTTCTCATTCTGCTCATAGCCGGTCCAGACGGCGGCAGTATAGTAGGGGGTATAGCCCACGAACCACCGGTCAAAGTTGTCGGAGGTGGTACCGGTCTTGCCAGCCGCCCGCATTCCGGACAAAGCCGCCTCATAGCCCGTATGGCCGTCGCCGCTGACCCCACTTCCGCTGATGACCCGCTGGAGCATGGTGTTCATATAATAGGCGGTGCTCTCCTTCAGCACCTGCTCCTTCTCTGGCTCATTCTCCAGCAGGACCACTTCCTCCCCGTCCACCAGCTGGGTCACCCGGGTATAGGTCCTGGAATAGGTGTAAACCCCGGCGCTGGGGAAAGTGGCATAAGCCTGGGCCATTGTTCGGCTGGACACGCCGGCGGTCAGGCCGCCCATGGCCATGGGGGAGATATCGATATCACTCATGATCTGGTCCCCAGACTGGACCGCGTCCACCAGATCCAGTTTGAACTTGTCCTTGCCAAAGGAAAAGCTCTCCTGAGGGGTAACATAGTCGGCCACCACCCGGACCGCGATAGTGTTGGCTGACCGCATCAGGCCGTCCTTCAGGGTGGTCAGGCCCCGGTAGCGGTTCCCGCCGGAGTTCAGGGGCCAGGCGGAGCCTGTTCTTGTATCATAGGGATAGTCGTCCAGCACGGAGATGGGGGATAACAGCCCCTTCTCCAGCGCAGGGGCGTAGACCGTCAGAGGCTTGATGGAGGAGCCGGGCTGCCGCTTGGCGGCGTTGGCGTAGTTCATGCCCCGGTTCTCTGTCTTCTCTCCAAAGCGGCCCACGATAGCCGCCACGTCCCCGGTCTCATTGTCGATGATGGTGATGGAGGACTGCATCTGCTGGCCGCTCTTAGAGGTATAATTCAGATTGGCCCGGTCCTCGTACACCGCCTCAGCAATGGCCTGAATCTCAGGGTCCATACAGGTGTAGATCCGCAGACCGCCGCGGGCCATGATCTGATCCAGCCGGGAGTCAGAAAAGCCATATTTTTCCTTCAGGTCCGCCCGAACATCGGAGATGACTGTCTCCTCGTACCAGTTGTAGATCTCGGTCTCCGCCTCCTCGCCCTCGGCCCGGACAAAGACCAGCTCCTGGGCCACGGCCTCGTCGTGCTCCTCCTGGGAGATCATCCCCTGCTTGAGCATCTCCCCCAAGATGACCTCCTGGCGGTACTTGTTCCACTGCCGGGCATCCCACACCTCACCGGTGCTGGTTTTAGACTTGGCGAAGGAATAGGGGCCGTACTTAGAGGGGTTGTTGGTGATGCCCACCAGGCTGGCGCACTCAGCCAGTGTCAGCTCGCTCACCGGCTTGCCAAAGTACTTCAGCGAGGCGGAGCCTACCCCCTCACAGCCTGCCCCCAGGGGGATGATATTCAAATACATCTCCAGGGTGTCATCCTTGCTGTTGTTCTGGGTAAAGCGGATGGCGCGAAATATCTCGGTGACCTTCCGCTTCACCGTGGTCTCGTTATAGTCTGTCATGTTTTTGATGAGTTGCTGGGTGATGGTAGAGCCGCCGGAGATGTCGTTGCCCAGGAACATATCCAGAACAGCTTTGGCCGTCCGCTTCCAGTCCACCCCCGGGTGGGTGTAAAACCGCTGATCCTCAATGGCTACAGCGGCCTGGGGCAGATATTTCGGCATCTCCTCCAGGTCCACCCAAACGGAGCTGGTACTACTGAGCAGGGTGGTCATCTCCACATACCGGCCCGTCTCTTTGTCCTGGTAGTACATGACGCTATTCTCACCCAGTTGGAAGTCGTCCATGCTCACCTCTACCTCGGGTAGAATGACCGTCTGGACATAGTAGGCACCAAAGCAGCACAGCACAGCGCCAGTGCACAGGCCTACCAGAAACAGGGTGCCCAGCACCTTTAGGATGGTGTTGCCCGTGCTCCCTCGCTTCTTTCTGGGCCGTCGGCGGGGATGCTGGTCGGCTGTCCGGCGCTGGCGGGAGGGGTATTCACTGTTTTCGTATAGAGAGTTATTGTTGTTTTGATCAGACACGTTGCTACCTCCAACCGGGGCGGGCTGTCCCCCGCGCTCCGATGGTCTTGGTGGATAACTACTGCTCAACACCGCGCTTCCCCAAAGGGCAAAAACGGCATGATACAGATACCATTATAGCATATTCTTTCCATTTGTCCACCCATAATCCCGGATAAGCCCTTTCCGGAGCACTCCCCATGGGACGGGCCGTTCTCGCTGTGTCCCGTCCCCAGCTTTTTACCCAGGCGAAATTTTACATCCTCCAGCCCTTGCATTTTTCCTCTCACCGGGTTAAAATAGAGAAGAAGAAAGAGCTGGAGGTAGCTTGCTATGAGTGAAGAGTTCGGCCCAGATTTCATCTCCGTCACCGACGAAGAGGGCAACGAGTTCGAACTGGAATTAGTCGATACCCTAGAGCACAATGGTGTCACTTACTATGCCATGTTCCCCGCCGTGGCAGAGGACGAGGAGACCGGAGAGCCAGTCGATGTGGATGCCGATGATGAGGAGTACGGGCTGGTCATCATGAAGGCCATCGTGGAAAATGGCGAGGAACTGTTGTCCACCCCAGACTCTGACGAGGAACTGGATACGGTCTATAACCTGTTTATGGAGCGTTTTTTTGAGGAAGAGGACGAGGAATAAGCGATCTTTCCTGCTCGGTGCGTGATGGGCTCTTTTAAACCCACATTTTTTAAACGGGACGCCCCCTCACACCGTGGGTCGCAGGCCTCCCGGTCCCCCTTTGAGGTGGATTGGAAGTTGGAAGCGGCAAAGCGGTGTGGAGGCGACCCACCTGCCATTCGTGCAGGTTTTAAACGGGCTCACACGGCCAGAGCGGGGTATATAGAACGCTTGGAACTGGGCCGCGGTCTTATGACCGCGGCCTCTTTTCGTCCTAAAAAACGTGAATAAAGTGTAAAACCCTTACTTTTCCCCGTCTGACACTTGAAAGGCAGGCCGCTTTCCTGTATAATAGTTCAGGCCGTCCCTGCCTTGCCAGGGGCGTGGGGCCGCCTCTGGGCCGGCTCCCATTGAACACAACGAGAGGACTGAAACAACTGTGAGTGCATCCAGAGAAAAGAAGACCCGCCAGGGTCAGACCAGCCAGGGGCCGGACGAGCGGGTCCAGGAGCGCCAGCGCAAACAGAAGGCTGACCGCCGCAGCTCCATCCTGTACGCTGTGGTCGGCGTCATCTGTGTGGCGGCTATCGCTGTGACCTTGGTCTTGAACAGCGGACTGATCCAGCGGTCCATGACCGCTGTCACCATCCAAGACACCAAGTATTCCGCGGCCGACCTGCAGTACTACTATAATGTCATGTATCAGAACACCCTGCAATACGCCATGTATGGCCTGCAGACCGGTTTTGATTATACCAAGGACCCCAAGGACCAGGTCTATGACCAGGAAACCGGCGACACCTGGTATGACCATCTGCTGGACGGGGCGGTGGACTATCTGACCACCATCACCGCCCTCTACGACAAGGCCGTGGCCGAGGGCTATGCCATAAGTGAGGACGGTCAGGCTGCCCTGGACGAGACGGTCACCACCCTGAACAACGCCTGGGTGGGGCAGTACAACACCCGCAACGAGATGATCCGCAGCAACTACGGGCCCTATATGACCTATGACCACCTGCTGGAGCTTCTGGAGCGGGAAGCCCTGGTGTCCGACTATGCCAGCACCAACAAAGCCGCCTACACCTATTCCCAGGCCGATTATGAGTCCTACTACCAGGAAAACAAGGACGCTCTGGACACCTTTACCACCAGCCAGTTGGCGCTCCGTGCCAGCGTCAACACCACGGACGAGAACGGCGACACCATTGAGATGACCGAGGAGGAGCAGGCCGCCGCTCTGGAGGAGGCTAAGGCCGAGGTCAAGGCCAAGGCCGAGGAGATCCTGGCTAAGATGGAGGCCGGCGAGGAGCCTGCTGATCTGGCTGCTCAGTACAGCGAGGACCTCTATTCCGACGCTGTTTCCCGCGTCCAAACCGGCTCCAGCGTCAACTCCTCTTATACCGATTGGGCCTTTGATAGTGCCCGCAAGGCCGGCGACGTGACTCTGGCCGAGTATGACGGCGGATCCAGCTATTACTATTATGTGGTCCGCTTTGAGGACCGCCAGCGCAACGATGGAGCTGCCGCTGACATCCGCAACATTCTGGTGACTGCCGACTCCGACGACGAGGCCAAGTCCTCTGCCGAGGACCTGTTGGCCCAGTGGCAGAGCGGCGACGCCACTGAGGACAGCTTCGCTGACCTGGCTGCTTCCAACAGCAAGGACCCTGTGTCCGCCACAGGAGGCGGCCTGATGACCAATCTGACCGCCCTCACTTCTGACGCGGTCTACACCAACTGGGCCCTGGACCCCGCTCGCCAGCCTGGTGACACCACCGTGATCCAGGATACGGAGGCGGAAGGCTATCAGATCCTCTATTTTGTGGCCCAGAAGGACCCTGTCTGGCAGCAGACCGCTGACAACAGCCTGCGCACTGAAGACCAGACCGCCTGGGAGGAGAGCGCGGCCGAGGGCTACGAGGCCGCTCTGGGCTTTGCCGCCAAGTTCGTCCAGTAAGCGGTTCCACCGAAGAGAAGGGCACAGACGGATGTCTGTGCCCTTTCTGTTATAGATAGAGAGGATATCACCATGATAACTGGTAAAACGCTTTCCCGATGGCTCACCGGCCTGCTCCTGCTGCTCTCCTTGGCCTCCTGCGGAGCGCCTGCCCCGGTCCTAACGGGCGACGGCTTCTCTCCCTCCGATATCCCGTCCTACTCCGGACAGGCCTATGCGGAGGTAAACGGCGGCCTTCCCTACTTCTCCCCCGATGATCTGACCACCGAGCCCTTTGAGAGATACAGCCCGTTGGACTCCCTGGGCCGCTGCGGCGCCGCCTGGGCCAATGTCTGCCTTGACATCATGCCAACAGAGGAGCGGGGAGAGATTGGGATGGTAAAGCCCTCCGGCTGGCACACGGTCCGTTATGACGACCTGGTGGATGGGAAGTATCTATACAACCGGTGCCATCTCATCGGCTTTCAGCTGGCCGGGGAAAACGCCAATGAGGAAAATCTGATTACCGGCACCCGCTATATGAATGTGGAGGGGATGCTCCCCTTTGAGGATATGGTGGACGACTATGTGGATGACACGGGCTGCCATGTGCTCTACCGGGTCACTCCCATCTTCCAGGGGGACAATTTGGTGGCTGACGGTGTCCTGATGGAGGCTTTCTCCGTAGAGGACGAGGGGGCAGGCCTCTCCTTCTGTGTCTTCTGCTACAACGTCCAGCCTGGAGTGACCATCGACTACGCCACCGGCGAGAGCTGGCGCTCCGAGGAGGATCCTCCTGCCCCCTCCCAGGGAGAGACAGGACGTTATGTCCTCAATACCAATTCCATGAAGTTCCATCTCCCGTCCTGCGGCAGTGTGAATCAGATAAGTCCCGGCAACTACCAGGAATATTCCGGCGGCCGGGAGGAGCTGATCCAGCGCGGCTACAGTCCCTGTGGCTCATGTAAGCCTTGACTCCACGGGGCTGTCCTATAAGTGAAAGAAGAGGTACGCCGTATGCGTACCTCTTCTTTTTAGACGGAAGGGCAAATGACGGCCTAAAAACCGAAAATCCGCTTGTTTCTCAAGCGGATCGACTGCATTTATTTAGATAGCTCCCTATGTACCACCGCTGTCTGGCGGTGGTCTGCTGGGCTGGCATCCGTTTTATAGAGTCAAAACGGACTCACAGCAGCGGTAGTCGCTGTCGATATTGTGGGCAATAAAGCGGGCTTTAAACTGACGCGGGCTGCACATCGTCTGGGTCGATCCGCCGGACACATCCAGGTCCTTGGGAACCACAAACTTGATGCACTTAACCAGTACATCCCGGCAGGAGGGGTAACTGTGGGCCGGGATGGTCACAGCCTTCGTCCCCCGCTGATACTCCGTACCGTTCTCATCTACCTCGGTAAGGATAACGGCCAAAGCGACCCGCTTTTGGGGGCAAACGTTTTTCACCGTCACATCCATCTGCAGAATCGTTCCCATAGACTCCAGATAGACATCCCCCGTATCTACTACTACGGCATCCGAACAGCTCTGGATCGTCAGATCTACCGGGAGAGGACATTCCTCCGGATTGACCACTACATCACATTCCACGGCCACAGCGGGCTCTGGGAAATCCACTACATTCCCCTCGGTATCGGAGTAGGTGATAGATTCATTGACCAACTTGGTGCCGGGATTCTGCCCCACATGGCGGACATAGAATTCCAGTGTGGCGCTCTCAGGAGCGGAAACACCCAATTCGGGGATGGTCCAGCGCAGAGAGGTGGAATTGAGCATGGTGGCGCTGCCCACCGTCGGATTCAGAACACTGGTGACCACAAAGTCATCCGTCACCTTCTCATTGATCACAATATTGGTGGCTCCTGTCTTCGAAATATTGGCGGCTAGCTCCGCAAAGAGCTCCTCCAGGTCCGCTGTGTCAGGTGTGACGGCTACATGGGTCGCAGCCGGGTCGCTGGCCCAGTCGTTCAGCACTCCCACATCTACTCCGTCCGACCCGACCAGACCAATGCAGTAGATGATGATGCCCTGCGCACGGGCCGCGGCGGCCACAGGAGCAGGAGGAGCTCCAGCCGTGGTGTTTCCATCGGTGAACATGACAATGACCTTGGCGTTGCTGGAACTGGGATCAAATAGCGAGATGGCCTTCGTAAAGGCGTCGGCGTGGTTGGTGCTGCCGCCGGCCGACAGAGCGTCTACGGCGTTCTTCAGTGTTGCCACAGAGGTGATCAGCTGGGTGTCCTGCACGGCTGTGCTGGAAAAACTGACGATGCCGATGCGGCTGCCGGAGCCAATCTCTCCCGACGCCTGGCCTCCAGTGGACTCGGAGATGATATCGATAAACGTCTTGGCACCAGTTTTCATGCTGGCCAGCGGCTCGCCGGTCATGCTACCGGATCGGTCCAGCACCAGAGCGATGTCGGTGGGATTAGTGACAATATCGGGCGCGGCGGTAAGCGCCAGAGTAACCTTCAGAGACCCATCACAGTCGATGCGCTCCATATTGATCACCTTATTGGAATTGGTAATACCCATTGTTGTATTACTCCCTTCTGGGGGTTGCCCCATCACAGTCTATGTGACCGCGGTAGACCATGACACCATAGGGCGTCGCCGGTTTGTCCTATTTCAGAGCGCAGTTGCATACAGGGCGGCCCTCCTGAGGGAGACAGGGCAGCTCTATCAGCCTGCGTAATTTTATTCCCAAGGGTGGAACCGAGCAGAAACTGACGAGGCCAAAACGAAAAGGACAGTTAAAGCCGATATTTCTGCAAAATCAAAAAAACGCCGCAAAGCGGCGACGCCAAATCGCAGCCCAGCGCAGCGGTTGTGATTTGGAAAGGAGGAGCAATAAAATGGGTGCGCTCTGACTTTTTATAAAAAAAGTCGGAGCAAACGATATGACGTTTGCTCCGACGTGGTGCGCGAGGCGGGAGTCGAACCCGCCAACAAAAGCACAAAGTAATTGTGGCACAATGGTTTTCGGTTTTTGTGGTATAATTGTGTTGCATCTTGTGTGATATAGCAAAAAAATCGAGAGGCCCGCTAAGACAATGCCGCGGACCTCCCCAGAGGCATGGCGTATCCCGCATAAAGATAGAAAGGATTGAAACGTCATGCCTATAACCATGGACCCTATACAGGAATGTAGCGATTTGCACATTGTTGTAGAGCGAACTCTACGCCGCCTCCGAATCAGCGGAAAGTTGAAAGGTTTTCGCTTCTTGAGGTATGCCCTTACAGTAACCGTAAAAGACCCTTACCGGACTGATCTTATCACGAAAGTTCTTTACCCCGAAATAGCCGCAGAATTTAGTGATAAAGATACCAGGGTCGAGCGGGCAATCCGTACTGCGATTTGCGCCTGCTGGGACAGCTACGGCAGAGATGAACTGAATAAGATGGCGGGCTATACCTTAGAAAAGCGCCCCACAAACTTAGAGTTTATTGACTTGGTAGCAGCATATATTCGTTACATCCTGGACAGGTAACCACTGGCCGGACAGGAGGATTCTCCTGTCCGGTTCTTCTTTATGCCTGCCAATGGTATCCACAGGTCTGACATACCCACATAGATTTATGTATAATTTTAGTTTTGTATTTACGAGGGGCAAAAATCTTAGCTATCAATGCAAGTACAGTAAAACAACACCATTTAACTGGAAGCCACCACCAACCAATACAAATCCACCAGAAAATGCCACGGTGTTTGGTAAGTAACTGCGTTTCCGATACCATTTGAACATTAATACTATTACTTCCACATTTTGGGCAAACCATCCTTCACTCCTCCAAAACACACATAATTCATAATATTTAGTCATCTTTGGCATAATAATAGCATAAAAAGTGTGTTAGTGTCAATCCCGAAATAGTCACTTTTGGGATAGGATTGATAGTATGCGATTGTTAACATGGAATGGAAAGTGCAACTGTTGTGGTGAAAGGGTCCGCCTTGCTCGGGAAAAGGCGGGATTATCACAAGAGAAACTGGCCGCTATAATCCAGCTTAATGGGCATGGTCTTACACAGAAGGCAATCAGCCGAATTGAAACAGGGGAGCGCATCGTTCCCGATTTTGAGATTCCGCTTCTCGCAACTGCGTTGAATGTAGATCCACTATGGTTGTTAGGTATAACAGAATGTAATAGAGAGTAGAGAAAGGCCAGGGATCATTCCCTGGCCTCTTTCTTTTTGTTGTCACTTAACCACCTTGACCATTAACGCCACCTCCTGGCGGGTAGCAAAGCTCTGTGGCCTGGTGCCGTCTGTGATGCCTTTCACTTTTGCCTGTTCCAGTCCAGCCTGTGCCCACTCATTGGCCGGTAGCTCCGCTCGCTCGGCCAGATAGCGGTCCATGTACTCCTTCCACTGCTCGTATGTCACAGTTTCATCCCCTTCTTCTTTGAGATCATATAAGCTAATCAGAGCAGACACCACTCCGCAAGCCGCCTGCTCTGCAAACTCATCTGTCAGGATGATCGGAGTGTCGGTGGTGCTGTCCATAAAGCCGAACTCCACCAGCACGGCGGGCATGGTGGTGTGCCGCAATACATAAAGGCTCGCCCGTGCCATGGGATTGGCCCGGTTGCCCCGCAACCCCGTAGCGGCCACCACGGACTCGTATATAGCCTTCTGGACCACTATGGACTGCTCCTGCGCTACGGGAGCCACATAGACCACACAGCCCCCGCCAGAGCCGCCGTGGATGCCCGCATTGTGATGGAAGGACAGATACAGGTCCGCATCCGCTTGGTTGGCCAGCGCCACCCTTTTGGATAGGGAGATCTCCTTCTCCCCGGTCACGTCATCCACCCGCATGGTAGCGCAACGATAGCCTCTCAGGCGCTCCTGCACCTTGTCAGCAATTCGGCTGTTCAGGACCCACTCCCGGGTCTCCCCGGGGTCGATGCTTTTCAAGCACCGTTTCCCCGGGGTATCTATGTAGTGGCCCGCATCAATAGCAAAGAGTGGGTTACTCATGCTCCTGCTCCGCCTGCTCGGCGGCCTCTTTGTCAGCCTGGATGCCAGCCTCAACGGCGGCCTCAAACGCCTCCTTGTCAGGGAAGGCGGCGGCCAGCTCCTGGCCGTGGCGGCCAGTAAACTCACGAATCTCCTTGGCCTCCTCATGGGTAATCTCAGGGTGCTTCTCCCGGAGCATAGGCATGCCTACGGTAGCCAAATCGGGGGCGTCGTTCTTCTCAGTGATTTCGTACAGTTCATACAGTAGTTCGGTGTTCATAGTTCAATCTCCTTTGTAGTCAAAAATATGTTGTTATTCCTTCATCTGCTTGATGGCCTGGTTAACACCAGTTGCCGCCAGACCGCTTACAATGCCCACGGCAACGGCGGTCAGCGGGTCCGTCGCCGGGAAGTCCTGGAGGCCGGTATACAGGGCCGCCACGCCCAGAACGCCGCCGCACAGGCCCACGATAGCCGGGATGTACTTGTTATCCAGGCCAGACGATTTGACGATCAGTCCCACCAGATAACAGATGACGGTAATGGCCGCCACGGATGCGATTCCAAAGTCCATATTTTCACCCCCTCTCAAAGACCTATCTTGTCTAACAGAAAGGCCATAACCGCTGTAATAACCGCCGCAATTACGGCCCAACTTATTTTGCCTTTCAGATCTTTCCAGGTTCGTCCAGGCTCTGCCTGAATGTCTGACAATCCCTTGGACAGTGCGCTCACTTTACCCGTCAGGTCCTCCAGCTTTTCGAGTATCGTTGTGTACTGCTGGCCCTGCTCTGCACGGGCGATCTCCAAGGCCCGGACCCGATTATAAAATTCTTTGTGCGTCTCAGAGGATTTCTGTTCGTTCTTTTCTACTCGCCGTTCCAGGTTAGCGATACGGGATTCCATGGGACAATCATTGCAATCCGGTGGCATGGCACACCGCCTTTCCATCTTAAACTATTGGTTAATAAATCCTGAAATCTCCAGTCACATGATAAGCGGCTCCAACTTGGCCAATAATTTTAATTTGAGAAATGTCACCAGAGAAAAAGGGCGAAGAGCGTGACACATCAAATTCGGCAATCAAAATCCCCGCCTGCATGGAATAGACTCCCGTCCCATCGATTTGCTTAGGCGTTCCATTTTCATCCAGAAACGTGTATGTTACACCATTTTTCGGCTCAAAATCCAGTGTTGCAGTCACGAGATTTGCACCGCCGCCCCCACCTTGTATCACCGGGTTCAGTATCATGCTGTAATCACCCCGTCTCCAGATACATATACCAAATTGGTCGTATGGCCACCACGAGTATATACCTCCGAATTTGCAACCACTTCTAATGCTCCGCTTAATGAGGCTTGTCTTACATCTCCTATCATTAGTGGAAGGATAAAAGAGTTTTTAGCTACTGATATAGTAAATTCTGTAGAGTTAAGTGGGGCATAGCCTTTTGTTCCGTCCGAAGTAACATAATGTATACCATAATCAGGGCTTGATATTGTATCACGGCTTTTTATAGTAACTGTAGTAGTTTCTCCGCCGCACTGTACCACTGGATTCAGTATCATGCCGCACTGCCTTTCATCAAATCAAACAATTTTTGGGGTATATGTTGTCCCGACGCTTTAATGCAATAAAGTTATACATAATGCGTAAACCTTCTATTATTGGAGTATGGTGATTTTCTAAGTTTTCGGCGGGCGCTCCTGGAGGCGACAGCCGATGGTGAAGTCAGAGTACGACCTACTGTAACCGTTCACATAGAAAGGCCCGTAATTCTGGTGGTGGTAATAGTCACTGCCATGGTACAGGCACGGGCTACCACCGTTGAAATTCCAGCCATCCGGGACATAGGTAGTCGTACTGCCAGAAGATTCGGTGGGGTAAAGCGCCCACTCCAGATTGCTTTGAGTCGGGATGGCGAAATCGCTGGGGTAGCCGCTGGTCGGCCTGCCCACCAGAACCCCGTTGGCGCTGTCGCTGAACTGATTGGGATTCTTGATGACGTTCAGGCCGCTGCTGTTGTAATAGCACCCGTCCATCCAGTCGTACACGTTGTCCCACCAGCCCTCGATGTTCCGGTACTGGCAGAATCCGTAGGAATCCCGGCTGGCCGCCGTGGTTCCCGTGTGGTACTGCATGGTGTCCGTCTTGCCGTTGTTCTCCTTGGAGCCGCTGGCCGAACAGCCCCGGCCGATGCGCTCGCCGTTCCAGTCCGCAAACTCTACCAGGAACAGCATATTTACATACCACATCTGAGCAAAGTCCATCTGCCAGATATGAGAGCCCAGATTGTGAATACTCGACCGAGCCTGGCTCCGGGTAATGTCTACCTGCTGGGCCTTGTTTGTCTCAGACTTGTAGGTTCCACTTGCGCAGTGGTAACGACCGATATAAGAGCAGTCCAGCTCCCCAAGGCCGTCCCCACGGTCCATGTTGACGGGATCTACATGGAATCCATCAACCTGCTGGTCCGCAATTTGCAGTTTCAGCTTCTTCCCCGTCTTGGTCCACTTGTACCAGTATTTGGGCTCTTTCACCATCACGCCCCCGATCCGGGTCGTTTTGGTCATGTCCTTCCACGGGTACAGGTTGTCAAATGGGGAAGAGCCGGAGCCGTTGTTGGCGGCGGGGGAGGGCTCGGCAAACTGTGCGGAACCATCAGTACGTTTGCCCTTGGTGGAGCCGTTGCTGGTCCAGTCCCACTCTACACCGTAGATTTTGGGAGGAGGAGGGAACGGTTTTGCAGGACAACTAAAAATCATGTCCTTACCTCCTGAATTACCACATAAACCTGCACATCTTCTGTCGGCACCGTCTGCGCCTTGAATGTCAATTTGTTGGCCGCCTGTCCCGTGCAGGATATCCCAGCGGCAGAATACACCGCTTGGTCCGCAATCGTCGGCATTGGCTGAATCAACTGTTTACTCTCATCCGCAAGTACGCCCGGAACTGTAACAGTCTGGGTGTTGTTGGACCAGGCGGAGAGGGGGAGGGTAACCAGGGTGGATTTTGGTCTGATTTCCGTTTTTACATCTTCCATCGTAGGTAGGTAAGCGTCATTTTCTACAAGGCCAGTTCTAAGCGCACCTCCGACGTTATAAAAAACCACACCTCCGCAGTTTACCCGTTGAATAACGCCAGATTCTCCGGATACCGCATCAAACTCCCCTGGGTTTGCAAACATATATGCCGTATTATGATTACTAGAAATCCCGATCAGCGGTAACTTCTCAAGACCCAAAAAATCTCCATTCACAACTAACTGCACTCTGTGATCTGTACCTTCGTCTACCGGATCAGGGGACTCAACAACCTCCAGCACCAACTCCCCCGTCATGGTCCCTCCGCTCAACTGGAGATACCTCTGGTCGGCCTGTTCCTGTGTCATGCCAGATTGTGGCGCATCCTGTGGCACGGCGTTACCCCCGCTGTCAAAGCCGACCACCTGGCCCTGTGTACCAGTGAGTTTATCCTGCTTCTCATTTGCCAGGGCAGCGGCGGCGACGGGGAGGGCATCACTACCAGCCCCAACTGTCACGCCGGTATCACTAATAGTTTTCAGCGTGTCATTCACATTCTTCTTGATGCGGTCAATCTCGCTCTGTACGCTCATGCCGCACCTCCTCAGATGGCCGCAAGGGCTTCCTCAATGTCACTGGTCAAGCTCACGCTGCCCCCGGAGGTGTACCCGGCAGGCACAGAATATGAGGTCGTGGTCAGGCCATCGATGGTACCGGAAACAGCGCCGTTATTCGCCATGGAGCCGGATACCAATGTGCCTTTCGCATCTACGATCTTCTTACCAGTCAGCACATCAGCCGCAGCAGCCGTTACTCCGCTTACGTCCTGATATGCGGCTGGAATGGCTCCAACGGTAACCTTAGACAGCACCTTTCCTGTGGTTGGCGCAATCGTCTGGGCGGACTTACTGGGGGTTGCGGTCTTTTCCTCCAGCGTGATAGATACTGTTCCAGCGCCGTCATGGTGTCCTGCCGGAATCGTATAGGATGGAGCCGCAACGGTCAGCGTTTGGGTAACTGCCCCATTATCTGGCATCGTACCTGTGACCTTGCTGCCGCCAACATAGGCAGTTTCCCCATCGAGGATTTGTCCAGCCTCTGCGGTGGCGTCTGTTGTGTCTACAAACTCCTCTGGGATAGCCCCTACGGTGACAGAGGAAAGCACCTTGCCCTCTGTTGCCTCCACAGTCTGCTCGGACTTTGTAGGCGTGACGGTTTTCGTCTCTGGGACAATCTGCACCTTACCAGTACCAGCATGGTACCCCTTTGGGATGGTGTATGATGGTTCCTCCGCTGTAAGGGTTTTATTTGCGGCCCCATTGTTTGGCATGGTGCCGGTAGAAACCTTACCCGTCTTATCTACAAATACCTTTCCAGTCAGCACGTCAGCCACAGTGGTGGTCACAGCAGACACATCCTGGTAACTATCGGGAATCGGAGCTACCGTCACATCAGACAGTCCGTAATAACCGGGGTCTGGAGTCACGTTCTGCTGAACCTTGGTAGGCGTAACACTCTTGCTCTGGAGGTTATAGTTTCCACCGCCAGCCACACCGGACACCGTGCCACTGCCGTTATGGTAGCCCTTCGGGATGGTGTATGTATCGCCCTCCTGGACTTGCGCCGATACAGCGCCCCGGTTTTCAATACCCTCGATCTCTGTCGCCAGCTTGTCCAATGTGTCAACGCTCGTGCCAATACCAAGCTCTACCGCTTTCGCACGGATCGTATTTCGTGCGGTTTGGATGCGGCTGATTTCAGTTGCTACGCTCATTTTTTACCACCTTTCAAATCGTCCCTAAAAGGATCTCGATATTTCCAACAGTATCCTGCACCGCCGCCGCAGTAATGGGAAGGGTGTTGTCCCCCTCGAAGTCGCTCACCGCATTTACAGAGAGCGTATTCGTTTCTCTGTCCAGCAGCAGGCCGTGGCCGATCCTATAGCCACCACCGCCGCCCTCTGGTAATGGTATATCTGATTCCTCATATTCCCCGGAATCCGGGTTAAAAATGAGCCATGTCCCGTTTGTGCCGGGTTTTGGCGGATTATTGTTAATGTCTGTCAGACGGTCCTCCATCTGCTCAAACTCGGAGGGCAGGGGCGGCGGGAATGCGTCTACCGCATTGATGCTATTAAACACCGTGGCATAAAACAGGTTGCTGTGCCGCACCTGGTCACCCAGAGTGCCCCGAACCTGCATGGCGTATGTACCGTCATCCGCCAGCATGGAGGCGGTAAGCAGAGCGCTGTACACTTCCCCATCTCGGGAAAGCTGGATGATGTTCTTCTGCCCATCCTTCTCCACGTCCACCTTCAGGTCCCACCCTTCCGGCAGGTCAGTGGATATTTCCAGAGACGTGACCTCATTATCACCCTCAAATCCAAGGGAAAAACCGGGCGGCGTACAGATATTCCAATCGGTCATGTAAATCATACGCCAACCTCCTGTGTCATAGCGGCCACCTTATCCAGAAGTGCGTCTATCTCTTCCCCACTATATTTACTGGTGTAATAGCTTGTAGGTGTTTTTTCTGCAAGCGCCTGTAACTCCATGGTAGAAATCCTCTGTTCCAGGGCGGACAGCCTCTCTTCTATTGTCATGGTATCTCACCTCACACAACGAATCTTCGGCCCAGCTTGTCCAGAATAAAGCGGCCAGTGCGGTCCATTACGGGGCCGGATGCGGTTAATTTAGGGGCGGAGTAATAAAGAATCACACAGCCTTGATATCCGTTGCCACCCTTTGAACCAATACCTCCAGAGCCTCCAGCACCTTCCCAAGTATATCTATCTTCCGCACCGGTACAGTTACCGCCACCGCCACCGCCGCCGCCACCATGACCTCCAGAGCCTCCGAAGCCATAGATGGTTGCATTTTCTCCGCTTACAGGTGTTCCACCATCTCCACCATCTCCACCAGTTGCGTATGGTTGTGTACTAACTCTTCCTATCGTTCCATCTTTTCCGTTTTCTCCAGCAGAGGCACCGCCACCGCCGCCACCAGATGCAACATATCCCTCATAGGTTTCTCCTCTTACCGTATCGCCAGGTGTATAGGTTACTCCCTTATATATTACATTCTCTGCTGTGGAATTGGCTCCGTCTCCATTTCCTCCGGGGATACCAGCCTCTCCTGGCTTTGCGTATGTAATGCCGCTGGTCTGTTCGTAAAATCCACTTTCACTACGACTTCCATTTAATGACGATAACTCGCCAAATGTTGTATCGCCACCATCCGAGCCATTCGCCGGTGCTTCTCCCCCGTTCCCGCCAGTTCCTCCATTCCCTATATGGACTTGAAATGCATTCCCTGGAGAAACTGTAATATTATTTTGATATATCTTTCCTCCTGCTCCCGCTTCTCCTTTTACTCCCCCGGAGCCACCTTTGCCTCTTCCCTTCGTTCCAAATATTCCTCGCCCGCCATCTTCTCCTGACGCTCCTCCACTGCCGCCGCTTCCGCCGCCAATTAAAACTACACGAAGCGAGGTCACGCCATCAGGAACGGTCCATGTAGTGTCCTCATCTATGAGTTCCATTGTATCGTAGTATTCGGCGCTTGCTTTCGGCGGCACAAATCCAACCAGCAACGTTTCGTCCGCTTTCAACGTGTTGGACAGGTTGATGTCAGCGGATTCCAGACAGGCGGTGACTCCCGTTTTGTCATAAGGATGCCATGTCGCAACACGGTTGCCCGGCACCTCTCCCTGGTATACGATGGGGGCCTGTATCGTTTCCGTCCACTGAAAATAGTTGGCCAGCCGCTCCGCCACCGCCGTGGAATTGACCAGACTGACCAGCGTTGCGTCCTTCACCGTTTTAATGTTAGGCTCTGCCGCCTCAGATACATCCCTTACCACCTCTCTGGTGTTATGGATATACGCTCTCCCTTTCAGCGTGCCAGAGCCGCCAGAAACCTTTGCGTAGTTGGCCCCGCTCTCCAAGATAGAGAAGCCATCAGCAACCAGCTCATACATCGGGCTATTAAATGTGATAATATCCCCTTGCTGGGCAGTTCCTTCAAACAGCTTGGTTTCCTCTCCGCCCTCCACATATTGGTGTTCTGTGACTACCACCTGGGTTATTTTTGCTGTTTCCGGGGCTTTCGCTCCCACCAGCATATAATCCTCATTGATATTTCCAGAGATGCCATCCCACAGGCTTTCAATGCGTAAAACGCCATCCAAATCCGTTTTGATCCATGCTCCAATCGCTATCAGGACTTGGACCAGGTTGTCCCGCTGTGTAGCAACAGGCAACCAACCATATAGCTTAACGTCTGCGTATTTGTTTTGGATTGAAAAAGGGACTGTACCACAGATGCTGGCAATAACTTCCTGCGCTGTTTGCCCGGTGTATATTCCTCCATAATGTTGTCCCTCAGTTAAAATACCAATGGCGGATGTAGCGTAAAGACTATATCTGCTAGGACCAACTCGCTCTACTTCTTGAAGGTAAAATATCCCTCGCTGGGCGCCATTGTAGATCCATTTTAAGGGTGTATTTCGAGCGAATCCAATAAACACTCCATCCGGGTCACGGGCCTCAGCGGATAGTGTATTGACCTCCAGAGAGGATGAGCGAAGAGACATAGCGATATGCACATTCCCCGAAAAGATATCCTTTTGGTAAAATGTCTTTCCGTTATAAACAAGCTGATTCATGTCGGCACCTTCTTTGGCTCCCTGGCGTAAAATGTGACGGTCAAACCGCCCCAGCATGTCCCATCATCCATATATTCCACCGTATCCTCAACGACCTCTATATAGGCCTCATAAGATAGTGTGGTTTGCCCGTAGGGTGCCACAACAGTGTGACTATCCACCGGGGATGTCAGTACCTCATAAAGAGAGTCATAGTCATCACGGCTCATCCCATCAGCAGAAAGTTGGAATGTGTAGTCAAAAAAAGTTCCCTGGAGGTCTCTCCAGTGATAACCAGAAAGAGCGTTGTCTGCGTTTGGCCCATCTGAGAGTCTGGCTTTACGGGCAATAGATTCTACGCCTACGTTGTATCCGACCCCGTCTATGGTGAAAATATTATCCATAGCCACCTCACTCCACCAAGTCTGTACCGCTTCTACGGTCCTCGTCCCTTAGATAAGGCCGCAAAAACATTGACGCCTCTCTCGGATAGAAGCCAATGTCCAGTTTGACTCGTTGTGAACTGTTCCCATAAACCTCACCGCTCTTGTTTGTATCAGCAGTTTCTCGGACGGTCGTAGCCGCCACCGAACCTGGAACCATTCCGTCGTTAACCAAGGTAACACGTCGCTCAATATTAGGCATAGCGCGCTCTAACTCGCTAAGTACATCTAGTCTGGATACAGCAGATTTGACAGAGGCTGCGTTTCCCTCCAGCCCGTTCGCTATCCCTTGGTCAATATTCTTGCCCAGGCGCTCCCCTCGCTTAGACGGAGAATGTACCTCTGCTTCTTTCTCGGCGGTTCCAAAAATCGCATCTATGACAGAACCTATGGCATCTACCACATTCCCGACCATGGACAAGAATCCATCTATCAGGCCCTGAATGATATTGGCTCCAATGTCAAACAGCATTTGTGGCAACTGGGCAAACCCATCCAAAATAGCTTTAACTACATCAGGAAGCGCAAGCACAATGCTTGGAATCGCACTTATGATGCCGTAAACTAGAGCAGTAAGAATTTCGACGCCGGTTCCAATTATTTCAGGAAGATTCTCTACGATAAAATCAATAATGGATGTAAGTATCTGCGGGAGATTTTCCATCAAAATTGGAATTGCAGAAACAATCCCATCTATCAGGCTTATAAGAATGTCGGCCCCTGTATCCAGAATGGAGGGCAAATTTTCGGTAAAATATTCTGAAATTGACGATATTATTTCTGGCAGCTTCTCTACAAGGGACGGAATGCCATTTTTGATTCCATCCGCTATGTATTTGAGAAGTTCAATCCCGGCATCCAACAAGGAGGGAGCCAGTTCTACAAGAGCAACGAATATTTCTTCGACCACCTGTGCCAGTCCGTCCAGCAGGGTCGGCAGATTATCGATGATCCCCTGCAAAATAGCTTGGAGAACATCCACGCCAAAGGAAAGAAAATCCGGGAGCTTCTCCACCAGCGCCGTGACCATATCGCCGATGGCCGTAGAAAGCGCCTCATCCGCTCCATCTACACCATTGACCAGGTCATTGAACGCCGTAACGACACTTGCGATTGAAGGGAGAAATTCAGATAGGAGATTATTTTTTACTTTTGATACGGTTTCCCCCAGTTGAGATAACGTATCATCGAGAAGGATCTGATTTTCTCTAGCCTGGATCAGTGCTTCGTTGTTTCGATAAAATGCCGCACTCGCTTGGTCATATGTCCTGGACAGGGTACTCATGATGAGCTGGTTGCGCTCACTCTCAGAGGTACATTTGGCCAGCTTTTCGTTGAACTTGTCCTCAGATATACCGGCCCAGTTCAAGGCGTCCGCCAAGGTGCCGGTTACCTGACCGACCTTCGCCGTCTCGTTTGCGCTTTCAATCAGCCCTTCGATTGGAAGGGAGTCGCCAAAAGTACCGAATACACCAGCGGCGATATCGGTCCATGTGGATACGTCCTCTTCATTCTCTGCCAGTTGTGCCAGTAGCTGGGATGCCTCGGTGGCCGTATCGGTGTCGCCAAGTATTTTGTAAAAGTCGCTGTAAGCTTTGGAGGCTGTTTCAGGTCCATATCCCGCCGCCTCAAAGGCGGTATTCAATTTACCTTGGGCGACTCGGTATTCTTCGGTAGCAGATTCCAGGGCTAGGAGTCCGGTCACCGCTCCAGTTGCGGCGGTAGCTACTCCTCCAATGGCCGCTACAGTTCCTTTCAGCGCCGTCTTGGCAACGCCACCCAACTTGGATAAGCCAGACTTAAAACCGCTTTCGTCGATATCTGTTCCGATTTTTACAGTGCCATCGTTCGCCAATCATGCCACCTCCTGTGGCTATGGCACTACGGCACTTTCAGCTCAAATATTTTTTTGCAGATCTTGCACTTTAACCATAAGTCATTTGCTCGTGCTTTCGGACCCAGCATCACCCGACTGTCCACTACTCCGCAGTACGGACAAACTGGCTTGCGCTTCTTCGTATCTTCGTTTGACATAATCTTTCATGTCCTGTTCTGTCTTATAGCCTGTGTTTCCAGTCCCAAGAGAGTAGCGTGATTTCATTTCCCGGTAGAACTGTTTTTGCTGCTTTGGGAGATCCTTCAAATCTACTGTCCGGTAGGTCATGATCCGGCAGATCTCACAGTCTTGGGGAAGGGATTTGAACAGCGCTTTGAACCGCCACCAATGCAATTTTGCTGTGCTTAAATCTATCCCATAGCACTCCCAAAAAGCGGAGAAAATAAACTCGCTGTCCTGCTCAAAGTCAAATGCCTGTGGATGTTTCTTTCCTGGAGCCGATTTCTCTTGCGAGGCTGCAGAATAGAACTCCAGCATGGACTCCAGTGTGTCATTGGAGGGCGGAAGGCCCAGAGAAGTCATGAACTCACAGAGCCGTTCTGCTTTCCTTCCGTCCTCTTCTTTTGCCAGCAAGATTCCTTGAAATTCGATCCAGCGCCGGAAATCTGTATCCACAGGGTATAAGACTCCGTCAATGGTGATTGTTTCCGGCGGTTCCCTGTACAGGCTCATTTTTTCAGATTCTGTAGGGTGAGCAGCTTCTGTACCTCCGGTCGGTTCAGCGCTTCCCTTGCTTCCGCCAGCTTCGCTTCCATTCTTGCTTTCCGTGCGGGTGCGTCATAAGCCGCAATGATGTCCTCACACGCCTTCATCAATTCGTTTGTATCTACCTCTTCCACGCCGGGCAAAGAGCCGGGAGCGAGATCCAAAACGAACATATGGAGCCGCTGGACTGCCTCCCGGCGGGTGATCTCCCCACTACGGTACTCCTGATCAATTTTTGCCACAGATTCGATCTTATCATCCACGGACAATGTTCTAGCGGGAAACTCATAGGTCTTTCCTTGGATGGTAACTTTGTAATTCATGTTGTTCTCTCCTTAGACAGCAGAATATGTATACTCTGTGGGGGCAGTTCCAACGCTCCGAAGGTCTACGGAAATAGCGGAGTTTTCGCCGGCATTTCCGCCGCCATCAGAATTAACGATGATGGAAACGGTGCCCTTCTCTCCCTTACCAGTCAGCAGAGAGAAATAAACATAGGGTACAACGACCTTCTGGCCTACTCCATGAGCGATATCCAGGCCAAAGCAGTAGTCCTGGAAAGCGTCGCCAATGTAGCGGTCGCCGGTGATGGCAAAGGTGCGCTGTGTGCCAGTCTTGGAGGTGGACAGTCCCGTTCGGATATACTGCTTGTCCTGGGTAACGGGGTTCATCTGTGGGTCCAAGCCAGCAATGCCCATCTGCACAACGGTATAGTCCTTCTCCGTGGTGGCCTCCTCTCCAATCCCGACTGCCAACACCCAATCATCGTTGGTAGCAAAGCCAGCAAATTCATCATTCGGAGTATATCCGGCCATTAATTCAGATACTTTCATGCTTTCACTCCTTCTGTATAATACCTAACCCTGACCTGGAACATATAGCGGGCGACGGTGCCCGCCTCATTCACCCCGGCCAGATTCGGCATATTTTGTAGATTTTCAATACTTAGCACCTTACATCCCTGGAATTTAGGGAAGTTTCGCGATCTGTTCTGCTCATCGATCCAGTCCATAAAGTCCTGAACGCTCTGCGCCTGCTCTGCGTTGACATCGCTTGTGCCTTGATCCTGGGGCAGCATCTGTACAACGGCGAACTCATAGACCTTGATCCCCACGTCCCGAATGAACCGCTTCTCCCACACGTCGCTGTACACCGTTTCAATGCTGACACGCCCCGCCTTATCTGTGGCGCTGTTGAAATAGAGGAAGGACTTCACGGCGGGGCACTTCTCCAGAAATTCGAGAATTTCTTTATTTTTGTTCGCCATAAAATCACTTCCTCTTGATATAGGTTTCAATATCCTCCGCTAGTCTGTCGCCCTTTGCAGTCATGGCGGCCCGCTCCCAGTGGGAGCTAGCGAGCGGATGCTTGTCTATAGAGTATTTTAGATTTCTTTCTGTAGCGTGTTTACTGGTATTCCGCTTTGCGTATGTGCTCCCCCGGTCATCCACAAACACCTTGCCCTCCCATTGAAAATGTGCATAGGGTGATTTGTAGTGGACATAGTCAGGTGTGATATCCACAGTTTGGTCCAGAGCCCCGCTGTCCATAGGGACATAAGGAGAACAATAGGCATGCAGTCGAGTATGGGCATATTTCCTGACATTAT
This sequence comes from Muriventricola aceti, assembly GCF_025567565.1. Taxonomy (NCBI): domain Bacteria; kingdom Bacillati; phylum Bacillota; class Clostridia; order Eubacteriales; family Oscillospiraceae; genus Muriventricola; species Muriventricola aceti. The sequence continues at coordinate 331,641 of NZ_JAOQKF010000002.1, forward strand.
CTGAAAATATCCGTTTGAACGTTTTCTTCGGGTTGAAAATCTCAACACTGATATTCATACGCCCTCCAGGTGGATGTGTCCCAATGGAAGCCTTGTGTTGTCCCGGACGGAACGGACGGTCATGAACTCGTATCGTCCCGCCACCGCCCGCACATTGTCCGGGGTCACATTCTCCGCTACCTTCCCATGTACCACGATGTCGCCAACAGAGGCTGTAAAGCCGGTCATGTCGCCTTTCCACTCCTGGTATGGGTGGTAATCCGGCGATTCCGGGATACGGACCGTAACCGTCTGCCCCAGCGACACATCAGCGCCCGACACGCTCCTCACGGTGGTTCGGACAAACACGCAACCGGTCAGAACGGTCTTTTTCCATGCGTCCAGGCCGTCCGGGCTGTCCTCTGCTGCTCTCCGGTTCAGAAGCGTGATCGTCTCACGAAACAGCGGCGTCATATCCCAACCTCCAGGCTGACCAGCTCAACGGGAAGTATCTCCACGATTTGGTCATATACGGAGCCCATCATTTGCTCCTCTGTTTTAGCAGAGGCATAGTTGACAGTCAGGCCGTCGTTGCTGGTACTGGCTACATTAACAAAGCCGCTCTTGATTCTTTCCATAGCGTCGATAATGAGCACCATACACAGGCGGATATCATCGTCTGGCCCTGTGATCCGTCCCCGCGTCCAGTAATCCAGCTTTTTTCTCGCCAGTTGCTCCAAGCGGGGGAAGGCCGACGAGCTGGCCGTCCCGCCAAGGGCTTTATACTGTTCGTATGTGATATAGCCACACATCAAGCCTTCCCCCTCCTTCTTTTAGGTCTTGGCCGTCACAGTAGCGTTACCGGCATTCTGGGCCTTATAGGTGCTGTCAGCTTCCACAACGGTGATCTTATGGCCGGTGGTGGCGGTAATGTCAGACACGCCGTCCCAAGTAGTCCAGTTCCGCACACTCTGACCGTAAGTAACTACCGGAGCCGTAGAGGGATCAGTTTTGTACTTATACACGTTGGTAGGGGACTCCTTTATGGGAGTAACTGTCAGCTTGGTATCGCCGGATGCGGTTCCCGCCGCACTCTGCACCGTCAGCGTCCCCAGGGTGGGAGTGCTGTCCACATCAATAACCGCAATACCATCCAAATACTCCGCAAACAGGGTCATGCCCATGATGGCAAAGCTCTCGGACACGGCAGTGTGGTAGTTGCCCTCCACATGGAAGCCGATTAGATTCGTCTCACCGTCCGTGGTATAGACCAGACCAGCCCTTGCAAAATCACTGGTAGACGGGTCCACATAATACAGAACAATATTTTCCACGGGGGTGGCAATCACTCGTCCGCGGGGGATCTCCTCGTCAGACAGCAGGAACACAGTGGAGAAGCCCATGAAGTTCTGCACATACTGGAAGCCGAAAGCTGTCTGGACGGTGATATTGGCGTCGCCCAGATAGTCGTAGAGGTCCAAGACATTGGCAAATCCCACTACATTGGTGACGGTCCGGTGGATCTGCTTAAACTTATTGATGACCAGGCCCTTGGACATGGCGAGGGCTCTTTGCCAGGTGGTTTCAGAGCTGGCAAGTTTGCCGGTGTTCAAGTAGGCGTAGAAGCGGCGGGTCACGTTGTCCTGCAATTCATACAGGAATGCGTCGTCCGTCATGCCAACGGCCACATCATAGCCATAGGTCTTAATGGCCTCGATAGAAACAGCCTTGGCATACTTCTCCACAGTCATCTCTTCGTAGGGGGTCTCAATGACTGTGGCCTTAGAGTAAGGAATTTCCTCGCCCTCTCCCACGGTTCCGCCCTGAAGGGTAACAGAAGCAGTCTTACTCTTTAGAATGGCGCCGGGCTCTTTGCGGATAGGGCGCATGATGCCCAGGATCTCCCGCAGGTGCTCCCAGTTGCGGGCAAAGCGGGTCACAAAGTCAATGACACGCGCGGTAGACTGGATGTCGGACGATTTGGTCAAATTATCTTTTGCTGCCATAATCTTTATCAATCCTTTCTAAATAGGTCTAAATGTTCGGCAATAGCGGCCTGACGCTCTGAGGCATCTTTAATACTCATGATCTGGTCCTTAGTCATATTGCCGCTGGTGTCGGTTTTGGTAACTCCGGCGATCTTCAACGGTTCATGCTGTGGGTTCTTGAAAATGCCGTCCACGTCTTTGGTCATGTCGGAAAACAGGTCAGCGGGCTTTTTGCCTTTGTTTGCTGGGTCTTGGATGGCCTTTTTCAACTCCCCCAAAAAATGGGTGCGTGTATACTCGTTGACAAACTCCCGACCCTCGAGGGCGCTCTCTGCGGTCTGTGTGAGGATGGCGTCCACCTGCGCTTCCTTCTCCGCCTTGGCTCGATCCGCTTCGGCCTGCTTGTACTTGTCAAGCTCCGCCTGGATAGCGGCGGCGTCGCCCTTGGCCTTTTCCAAGTTGGCGATGGTCTCGTCCTTTTCGGCAAGTTGTCTTCGGAGATTTTCCAATTCGGTCTTTTGGTCCTCCGTCTTTCCCTTCACTTTTCCAATGTCACGGCTGTTTAAGTCCAAAATGCTGTTTACCTGTTCGTCCGAAATGTCCTTCAAAATTGCTTTGATCTCTTCTCTGGTCATAATCTTCTCCTCTACCACTTCGCTTTTTTCTCGTGGGTCGCATCCACTGTGGCCCCGTAGTTTCTCGACTTCGGGTCGGTCAAATGTTGTATAAAATCCGCAGGTGCGGGTTTTACCAGAAGAAAAAGGGGCCAACCGCCTCCTATTTGTAAGCAGTTGACCCCAACGGTCCTTCCCCGGCTCCAATCAGCCGGAGGAGCTGTATTTGATTGTCTTTTTTACCTCCAGGACGATGCAGCCATCTCCTTTTCGCCTGACTTCCGCATCATTCCCACGCTTGATGATAGCCTTGATGGCCTCCAGCAGTTCTGTGTCTGTCATACTCTCTCAACCGTCGGTCCTGTCATAGACCTCGTCCTTTCCGGTCTGGGCGTCAACCCCGCCTGTTCGCAAAACCGCTTGTACTCCGCACTCAGCGCCGCTGACTTCTTACGGGCCTGTGTAGCCCCCAGCTTGTCACCTGCGGCTATCATGGCATCCCTCTCGTCCTTTGCATAGCGGATCGCAGTCTCCATCTGCCTTTGTCTCTGGCTTGCCTCGTAGCGGCTCATCTTCTGCCCCTTGTACTCGATCTTTTCTGAGGATCGTCGGTTGATGTCCGCCAGCTCCTTCCGGCTGTAGACTGACTTAGAAACCCCCAGTACGATGGGCGTGGCAAAGTGCTGGCAATTCAGCGTCCCCAAAGGGCGGTCAAGACTGCGATTGATGCGCTCCCACTCCTCATTGGAGAACTGCCGTCCCTGGATGTGGCGGTGGTCGGGGGCGCAGAGGCCGTGGGCGGAGATCTCCACACCATCGGCTCCAAACTCTCGTCCGGTCTCCTCCATCATTTGACTGTTGAGCCGCCGAACACCCTCCAGGATATTCATGCGGGCGGAGGAATCCAGGCGGCGGGAGTATCCGCTTTCCCAAGTCACCCGGCGCAGGCCGCTTCGGGCCATCTCCTTGACTGTTGAGCGCATTGCGCTCTGATAATCCACAACGCCGGTCTGCACATAGGTAATCGCCCGGTCAATAGCGGAGATGTAGTATTCCCTCAATGGGATGGTCTGCTTTCCACGCTTGAATCCAATCATGTAGGTGTTGGAGATATTGGATGTACCGTCCATAGCCTGACGCTTTGCGGCGTCCACAAAGGAGGACAGTACCGACCTGGCGGCGTAGCTCTGGAGCGCATCCATTTTCCTTGCTCTGTAATAGGTGTTGGCAAACTCCACATTCTCCTCCGCCACCTCCTCGAACAGCCTTTCCACTTCCTGCTGATTCACACCCATAATACGGGCAACTTCTTTCTGAATAGCCTTGAGGTCCGCCCCAGCATATTCGATGGCTGTTTTCAGGCGGTGAGCGTCCGCCGCGCCGATATCTCCAATTTTACGGATTCGCTCACAGATACGTTGAACAACATAGTTGTTCAGGCTCTCCAGGTTTTCCACGATGTTGTCCGGCAAGCCCTCCAGCCAGGACTCATTCATCAGTCGGCTCATTTATGATCGGCTGAATTGCCGCCTCCTGTATGTACTGGCTTCCGCCTTCTTCGGCAATCTCCTCCACGCGGGCCTTGGCCGTCTCATAATCCTCATCCATCATCCAGGCACGAACCTCCGCCTTATCTACAGCGCCGATTCCCTCCGCAACCGTAAGCTGATTGAAGTGCTCATTCAGTTGTTCGATATAAGAAGCGGACCAATCATAATGCGTCTCCCATAGTCCAATCGGGGCCAGATTATTATAATTGGCAATCACGTCCACAGCGTGGAGCAGATCGTCTGTCCCTCGTTCCAGTGCCCGGCGGAACTTGGTGATAACCGCAAATGTCGAGTTAAGCGCCGCCCGCATTTCAGTGGCGGTGGCGTAGGAGGTAGTCGGCGGCGTCAGTATTCCGGGAGACAGGCCACATAGGAGCTCCACCATCTTGTTGTTGACTGTAATTCCGACCTCCAGGTCTGAACCCCGTATCTCTGGAGAAAACTCTTGGATCAGTTTGCCGGGGTTGGCATTATCTCCGGCACCTCTCATCATCTGAAAGAAACGCCGTTTTTCCTGTGGTAGCACTACATTTCCGTTTTCATCCTTCACCAAAAGAGTCTTGTCGGCAAAGATCATAGTCTCCTTGGCACTGTACTCCCGATTGAAACGCTCATACGCCTCCACCGCCTTTGCCATAGGGCCGTCCACACCGGCTGTAATCTTCACGCCGTTTACGCCGTTCACGTCCGCCCGGTTGACCGCAGGCGACTTATAGCGGCCAAACAGCGGGCGGTCCACATTTGGGATGATCTGTTCCTCTGGGATGTCCTTCCAGGCTGGCACTTGGTCCAACCGAATCTCGTTCGCTCCCTTAAAGGCTACGTTACGGATGATAAGCGCGCTGGTTTCCTGCCCACTCTCAGTCTGTGCCTCCTTAACCATCTGAATCTCATATCGCTGATATAACCCGGACTCATTTTTGATTTCTCCGACCTTCAAAATACAGGACAGGATATCATTCCCGATGGACTCGCATACAGCGAAGTCTCCATTCTTCACGATATCTACGCCCAGGCGCTTGCCATCGGTATATGGCTTAACAATGCAATCCCCAGTTCCCAGAGCTACCTCAGCGGCCACATCCATTCTGTCTCCCAGGTAGTAGTCCAAAAAATTCTGAATAAATTTCGCTCTGGCACTATCCCCCTCAATTGTGATAGTGCTGTCCTGCATGGCCAGGGTCGCCACTTTGTTTGCCACAACCGCTGTTACGGAGATATTTGACATATCGCTGTAATCATCCCGGTATATTGGCTTATCTTGCAACTCCAGCCCGACCTTCTGGGCCAGATAAAGCAAAATGTTCTTCACAAATCCCGTAGGGTACACCCCCTCAATACATATACTGCTTGACAAAGTGATTTATGGAGTACCGTAGCTCGTCCATAGCGTGATTGTATGCGTCTACTGGATTCCCGTGCTCGTCCACGCAGTACATACCGATCTCTTTCAAAAAATCTATGTGTCCATATGTTTCATCTTCCACTAGAAAGAAACATCCGTCCTGAATCATATTTTGTGTGTACTCTATCCCGACCTTGATTCCCTTGCTACTCCCGCGGATATCGTGTGCATTATTGTCCGCGTTTAGTGCGTCGATTCCATAAAGTTCCAGTTCCTTTCGTAACGCCTTACAGGCCGGGTCAATATACCATGCGTCTTCCCGCATATTCCAGCGGTTGCGGCAATATGGGGCAAATTTCCCGGCCAATTCACGGGCCTGTACGCTCATAGCCTTGTTCCCGCCGTCGTAGTACCAGTTTGCCACACGGTATAGCGCCATCCCCTTCTTTGTGCGGCAGACCAGGTTGCAGGACACGCTTGTGGCATCCGTCAGGCCGCCGTCTCCGGCAAAGTACATCTCAATAGGGCGGGCATCGTTCGGCAGCCGGGTCAAGATGTGCTTAGTCGGATCAAACATGGAGTAAATCACACCCTGGGGGATACACCGTTCTCCCAGCCAGTCCCGCTGATAGAGATATGGATTTCTCTCCAGCGTCTGGCGTAACTCTTCCTTTCGCTCCGGTGTGATAATCGGGTTGTCATCCACCGTCCAATGTGTCCAGCGGGTGTCCTGCACATTGAACACATCTGTGATGACCGGGTGCATGGGTGCTGGCGGGTTCAGGTCGGCCAAATGCCAACGGATATGGGCGGCATACGTCCGGCGGAAGCACTCCTGAATCATGTTCATGTGCAGGATGTCAATCTCGCAGAAGTACACCCCGCCCAAGGATAGGCCACGGATGGTCTTGTCGCTGTCCGCCTTGGCTCCGCCCTTGTAATAGATCTTCTTTACGCCGGAACAGGTTAGAGCCTCCAGGTGGTCCCCATGGTCATCATGCTTCAAGTTCGCTTGCCTTCCAAACAAGTGGATCAGGCCATTTCCATCACCATCCATGACCAACCGAAACGCCTGCTGCTGTGATGCTCCGACCACCAGGAAATTGCTGTCCTTGGAGGTGTTCAAGAAGTCATAGAACCGCAGGATGCAGGCCGTTGTCTTGCCGCTTCTGGGCGTTCCCTCCGCCACATCCAACGTCCGGTCAAATGGGCGATTCAGAAAATCTATTTGCTTTGCGGAAAGGCTCATTATTTCCTCGATTCGTACATATCACGCAGTAACGGGTGAATCTCTTGCCTGTGCTCCGTATTCGCTGTAAATTTGTCAATCAGCGTTCCCAGTGCAGTGGTAATCTGCGCTGGACTGGCCTCCGCCAGCTTCTCTGGGTCGTTCAGGGCGGCCAGCCCTTTTCCGATAATCTCGCAGACAACTCCCTTTTGACTGTCCATATACGCCAGAATGTCGGCGGTGTTCTCGTCTTTTTTCTGATTGCACATTTCTGCAATATCTGCATTTCCTTGCACAATTTTCTTCACCGTGTTAAGAGAAACGCCATTTACTTTTGCTGTTGCGTTATAACTGCCCAACTGTACATAGTCAGCAATAATTTTCTTTTTCTGCTTATCCGTCAGCCGTGCAGCCATAACACCACCTTCCTGTCATACAAATCCGCCCCCGTCTCCCGCAACGAGGCACGGCATATATACCCCTTCCGGGGTATGCTCCGGGTTTGGTCAGGCTTTCCGGGGGCCTGCTCTGTAAGGACTTGCGTCCTGGTGCCACCGCCCGCCTCATGCGGCGAGGAGCGGCATATAAAGCACCACCACATGGATGATGCTTTGTCCGGCATACACCGGACTTCTCTGGAGCCGAGAGGCGGTAATGAGCCGCCACGACCTCGCCGCCGTTCCCATGGCTGCGGTCCGGCCTTCTGCTACAGCACTCGGCATATTTTTGACTATCTGATACAGGTACTCATAAAAATCATAAAAGACAAGTTCCAGACCATTCCAATCAGGTCATCTTTTTCCTTCGCTTTGAAGGCTAAATAAGCATTTGCAATCATAAGAACAAGGCAGATAAATTCTGCAATGATCATAAACACATCCACAAACTTTACACCAGCCCATCATAAAATCTGCTTTCAGCTATTTTATCTCGCTTTCTTTTCAGCTTGGGGAACTGTTTGGACGCACTCCTGTTAGCCTTGCACTGATTGCAGTTGTTCTTGTTTTTACAAAACCAGCACCCGTCCTGCCCCCACCAGTACCAGTCAGGCATAGAAGGTCTTGGCTTGCGCTTCGCCTTTCCCATGTTGCCCCCAGTCACACAATTTCGGCAGAGGACGTTAAACTAGGATAACCCGTCTGCCTATAATGCCTAGTATCACATGTGCGCTCATCAGCTTAGATTGTCACACCCGTACTAATGCAGGCAGTTTTCAGCGGGTGAGCGCTTTGCGGTCCAGCCACCTAGGATGCAGCGTCGCAATGCCGCTGGGCCGGGAGCGCAGATGCTGTCTTTCCAGCGTCATCCCCGTGTACTTTGGGGCGGTCTACTTTGCAGGGGCAGCCTCGAAAGGCATCCCTGCGCTTTGCCGCTTAGAAACATCCGCCTGGTCTTATCTGCCTCCAGGTCTGTACCTCTGCGGCCCCTGGTTCGGTACCCGTGCGCTCGTAGACACTGCCGGGGTTCCTTGACCGCCAGGAGGTTTTTGTGCGCCATCACTACGACTAACTTATAGGCGCACCTTGGAATGAACGCCGCATGGAGGGCGCAACCCTCCGGCCCGGATGTGTGGGCTGATGCGCTCGTGCGGCGTATGTACCCCGGCAAGCGCCGGGGTTAGCGCAGGGGCATACGCTCCCACACTCCCATTGTCGCATAATCGTCGGCTTTGCCTCCCACTTTTGTGGGAGATATTTTCTTATTTTTTTGAGATGATAAAAGATTATAGTCTATGCACAAACGGGAAGTTTGTTCGACCCATCAAGTAATCTGTGCTGACACCGTAATAATCAGCAATCTTATATAATGCGTCCATTGACGGCTCTACTTCTCCACGCTCATACCGCCTCAACATATCAGGGTGTAGACCCATTAGCTGTGATGTAACCGTCATGCTCCTGACCGGCCTCATAGACTCCCTTAACCTTCTTAGCCGCTCTGGAAACTCGTTCATCCTACCACCATCCTATAATCCCTGCTGTTCCAGAGGGCAGTCAAAGGACACTCTTTTCTTTCGCTTGCCTACTTCCTTGGATTCACAGTGGTCTACATCTCCCACCCTACGGCATCCGGTATCCAATAGATGGTTGCAAAAGGGCGCATCCTTGGAATTATTGATACCTCGCCAGTAGACGCAGGTTTTCCCCTTGTCACAGATTTCGACCATATCTCTCCTCCCAAGGTTTAAACAGGTCATCTCCAACAATGGCCCTGATCTGCTCGTCAATCTTTGCTTTGGCATAGACGAACTCACCATCGTCCTGCTGATCCTCACAGACCATCCGTGCCATACCGTTCATGGCTTCTATGTATGCGGTGCAGAAAGCCTCAGACCTACCAGGGCCAAGCTGGAGGACCTCGTGAGCGGCAATCATGGCAGCATCTTGTCCCATCTGCATCAGCATGTCCATTTTCAGATGGAAAAGAGCGTTATATTTGGCCTCTATCTTGGATATCAAAGCATTTGGCTTCAATGTCCGCCCTCCCCGTCGTGGATGGAGCCCTCCATCTCAATCAAAAACGCCGCGTTTGTAGCCAAATGCCACAGGTGCGGAAGGCCGCTCTCCTGATCGCACTTCTCCCCCTTGAGATAGGCTAGCCAGTGCCGGTAGAGCGCATCCCGGTAACGCTGCGGCTCCACCTGCCGCCAGTTCTCCGGGTCGTGATACTTTTCGTTCCCGTACATGCGGACCGCCGTTACAGCGTCGATTAGACTGACGGGAGTAAGCGTGGGGCGAGGCTTTCCTGAGTCTGCTTTGGCTTGCTGGTCGCCAAGCAAATTAAAGTCCTTATTTTCTGTGCTCACAAACTCTACTTTCTCTCCGTTTGGAAGTTTATGTAGGCTCATTCCGCACCTCCGATGATTTCGTCAAGGGTGACGGTTTTGCCGGGGTGGAGGGAGGGGAAATGGTCTACGTTTAGCTCTATCGTCGCACCAACAACAGAAATGGCCCCAGATTCGGCTTTCACAATCGCTTTTGCACATGGCCACAGTGTCTTGATAGCCTTCGCCCTCTCCACCTCCTGCTGGGTGAAGCGGGGCTTGCGGATGATGCGGTCGGGGTGGTTGATAATATATATTAAGTCCTTTTCATTCCAACATTGGAACCAATCTTTTTTGTCCTTGTAGTACCGTAATCCATCCGCGCCGATTTTCATCGTTCCTCTGCTTACCTGATTGCTATCAAAATCAAATTCAAATTCCTCGTCCACGTTAACCCCTAGCACATCACAAATTCTCGGCTTGTCCATGTTGGCCTCCTTCATCATTTTCGTGACCTCACGAAATTGTTCATCCTCCACCACCTCGAACCCCATCAGGCGGGCGGCTTCGTGGGGATTGTCTGCAACATACGCATAACACGGGTTTTTCTGTTTTTGATAGCTTTTGACCGGTTCTCGAAGTGCACAATCATTACAGTCTTCTTTGCTGTCGCAATAATAATCCATAGCCTCCAAAATCCCGATATACACTTCCCCCGTCTTACTCCGAAACTTCATTTAATCTTCCTCCCAATCCATGGCAAAAGCCAGCCGAATGTCAGCGCACCGGCCACATAGCCAAGCCATAGTTCACTGCTCATGATTGACCTCCTTGTTCTTTTCCATGTGTCCTCGGAAAATCTCATCAAGAGCCTTTATATCGTCAGGGCGCATCTCAATTTTCCCCTTCCATCCACAGGAGGGGCAATAAAAGGTATTTCCGTATCCTCCATTTCCGCAGTTCCCACCGCAGTTAGGGCACTCGGCATCGACAAACATCAGATCAGTCATGTTCGGCTCCTCAAAATAGATTCTCCCGCAGTTGTCATATCGCATCTGTTTTCTCTGTATTCCTTGCAGGATGATGTACGCCCGCCGAAGTTGGCCGATGTCAAAGTATCCGAAGTGGCAATCCTCAACGGGTATCTCCATTTCATGGGCCAGCCAGCAGTAGAGGTCATTTCTCTTCTTGTGGGCCTTTGGTTTTCCCTGCCAGAGTGGGTCAAAAAGAGCGTGGCACAGCTTCTTTCCTGTTCTCATGGGTTCATCAGCCAGCAGTCCAAGGGCTTCCCGTGGGCGTGGCTTATGCGTACCCACATAGGCCCCGCACGTTTCGCAGAGGTAGCAGTAGCCGCTCCCATACTCCCGGCCATACACCCGGGCATTTGAGCCGTAGGTCACACGCCCGCCGCAGATATTACAGCGGGTCGGATGGGTGTTTATCATGGTCTGCCTCCTTCCTCTCCCACTCCCTGCACCGCTGATTCGGCTCCGTGAAGTCGGCGCAGTACGGCGAATCCCCGTTGAAGCACACGCCCTGGAAGTCCTCGTACCAGGCGCAGGTGGCGCAGCACTTAGTCATAGGTGTTTTCCTCCCCCATGTAGCAATATCCATCTGGCGGGACCGTATCCTTGATGTACGGGCAGAATATCCCGCCGGGGAAGGTTTTGAATGCTTCGCCGTGCCTGCATCGGGCGCACCTGACCACAGGCACAGCATCGACGATAGGCATAGATTCAATATCTTCCCATAAAACTATTCTCAATTCAGCAGGGCTTTTTTCACCCTCGAATGTCATAATCCCCATAAGCTTATAGTTTGGCAATGAATCTAAATCAATCAGCCTCATGCTCGTCCTCCTTGTCCATGCGGGCACCACAGTTACAGCCGCTCTCTTTTAAATGCCATGCTCACTCCTCCTCCGGGCCGCGCCACTCCGGTGAATCACATTCACCACAACTATCGGCTTCTCTATCGTGCTTTTCACACCATTCGTCCGCGCTGTTCCAATACTTACATTCTGGACATCCTGTCCATTTGAATATTGTTTTTACCGCCGCATCCCTCTCCCGCTTCACCTGCTCCAGTTCGGCCTGGGTTGCATGGCAAACTGCTTTTTCTTTTTGATACATTTCCTGCAACCTCTTGTTTTCGGCCTGGAGCGTGGAGAGGGCGGTGGCGGCGTCATCCAACAGGCCAAATACGCCGCATTCAAACGGGGTACAATCATAATCCCTTTCAAAATCTTTTGCTTTCAGGTGCTCGATCAGCTTCTCACTGTCCATCAGGCTTCCTCCTCTCCCTCCGGCGGGCGGCGCTCAAAATAGAAAATTATTGGATGCGGCGTGGGTGTTACCAGTCCAAAGCGTACCGCATTACGATAGGTTACACTGTCCCGCATTAGTGCCGAAGGCATATTCTCAACCATTCGTCGGAAGCCATCTAAAGTGCTTCGGCTTTTGTAGTGATTACAGCTTCGACAGGCTGGGAGCATATTGTCCAGAGTATCGCTGCCCTTTTCGGACCAACCCTCCAGAGGAATAACATGGTCCACCTGCATAGCCATAAAATCCAGCGCACACCCGCAATAGGCGCAATGTCCACCAGTCTTGTTGTAGACCATCAGGCGTTCTGCCTTGGTCAATTTCCGGCGCTTAACCATCGGCATCTCCCTCCGGCGGGCGGCAGCCAGGCGGCTCGGGCAATTCACACCACCAAGAAACAGCGGGCAAATTCTCCAAAGCATCAATAATTTCTTCCCAAGCATCATATTTTTCCCGGTCAGAGCCATAGACATAATTTCTCCCATATCTACCAACAGGGCAAAGCTCTTTCTGCTTCTCCTCAATAATTTCGATTGCCTTATCTAAATCAATCGCCCTTTCCATCTTTCAGTCCCTCCTCAATTTCCAGAATCAGCCTAACCGTTTTTCCATCGGTTGTTGTCCATTCATAACTGTGACGTGACAATTTCTTGCTATCAGTCTCTGTTTTTAAAAAATCTCTAACAGCACAAAGGGCTTCATCGGTACAATCTGTTTTATTTTTCCAAGTTATATATCCATCTTTAGTTGGCTTGTTCAGAGTTCCGCAATAGATGCCAAAAAGGCCAGAGCCTACATGATATTCAGCCATCTTTCAGCGCCTCCCATTCTCCATCACCATGTTGTCCACGGCCTCGTCCGTCAGTGGCTTTCCGCACACCGGGCAAAAGTCAAAATCCCCTTCTGCAAGGGCTTCCTGCTGGCGTGTTTCACTCACTGGATAGACCGCTGTAACTCCCCCGGTTATGTATTTCGCACCAGCGCAGAAATTGCATGGACTCCACACCTTCTCCACCCGCTCCCGGCTGACGGGGCGGAGGGCGGAAATAATCTCTAACGGGTCTAAGGCCGATATGACCGCTTCTGCGGCCTCTCTGCTGGGAGTATAATGGCAAAGATTAAAATCTGACAAAATTTCTTTCGCTTCTTCCCGCGTCATAGCTGGGCCTCCCTTCACAAATATCCATTATTTTTCCTCTTTGCTGCAATGTTTGCTATTACATCCCGCAAAACAAACGCATCTATATGGCATTTCCAATGATCCGCTCCATGCATCCGAAAAATACAGTTCTGGCAGGATGTTTGTCCTTTGCAGTAGTCAACAATGGTCTGCGCGGCATCAAGTGCTTTTTTGTTATTTATCATTTCCCTCCAGCAGCTCCATCTCACATATATCAACAATGTGGTCGCAAAGTGCTTCTGGTATCACTGCACGCTCCCGGCCCCCTTTTAGACCCTGTGTCCCAGTTTTTGCACCTCGTGGTGCGCTTATATGGCAAGGGTCTCCATTGTGGCATGGAGGCTTAAATTGGGGGTCTGGATGGTTGCTCCAGATATCGGTAGGTTTCATTCGAGTATCTCCATATTGGCAGTAAGTGACAGTGTATCTCGGCAGACCCTGCATCCACTCCATCTTTCGCATCCCGCCCCTTGGGTTTTCTATAAACCAAAGACGAGGTGAAAGTGTCATGATAAGCCCATGAACGTGAAGGTTTACTCGATCGCAGAACTTTGCGTAATCGCTGACCGCAGCAAGGTTTCCGTTTTCTTCTTTCCTTCGGTGATGGGAGATCGCTGCGATACTGTATGTACTGCAATCTGGACTCGCCCATATCACATCTGGTCGCCCAAAGTCTCGCAGGATCTGGTCTGCCGTCACAGTCAGTACATCTGCATAAAGGCTGATATCCGGGAATGACTTGTCCCACTCTATGCTATACGTCTGATGGCCTCTCTTTTCAAACGCCTTACTTACAGAGCGTGTTCCTGCAAATAATTCAAGTAGCTTCATCCAGCATCTCCATCTCCGCCGCCGTCAGAATCGGCGCTCGGGTGTTCCAGTCCCTGATTGCTTGTTTCTTGGTTGGATAGTCCTTCCCAATCCAAAAGCAGTCATTCTTCTTGCACTTGGCCGTGTATGGCTGGCTCCAGTCCTCTCCGGGATACTCATACACTTCTCCGGGGCAACCGCACTTTGGACACGCCAGCAGCACCCCCGCCTCCGTCAGCCGTCTGGCCGCCTCTTTTGAGCCGAGCATCGCTAATTTAACGTCATCCATGTATAAATCCACCTCTCTATGTCCGCTATCGCCTTAAAAACCGGGTAAAATTGCGCCGGGACTACGGCGTTACCCAGACATTTCAGACGATTTACGCGGTCTTTTACGCCCGTTGCTACACGGGGTATTCCATACTCCCACGAGCCATCTATCCATCCTCGTCTAATCTCGTCCAGCCAGCCGGGAAGCTCATCAATTTCTCCACCCAATCCGGGTTGAGCTGTCCGCCGTTCCCCGATGCGCCCCTGTAATCCCGCGCCTTTGGCGTAGGCCACATTCTCACAAATTCTTGCGGATTCGGAGTTTTTCCCTTTCTCCACTTCTCGCTCCTTCCATGCGTTCCCGTACCCGCTGTTGGAGTTCCAAGCCACAATGGCGACCCGTTCTCTTTTATGCGGGGCGTCGACGCCGCAAGCCGGAATAACAAACGCCTGGACGGCATAACCTTGGTTTTCCAGGTCAGAAAGCACTGTGTCGAGTGCCATATTGACGATTCCAGCAACATTCTCGCCAACGACCCAACGGGGCCGCAGTTCTGCAATAACTCGCAGCATTTCAGGCCAGAGGTAACGGTCATCCTCCTTGCCTCGTCGCTTCCCGGCAACACTGAACGGCTGGCAGGGTCAAGGGAAGCCTCCGCTGAGAACATCGACATTTGTCCGCGGCATTGCTTCACTTGGCACCACCTCCTTTGCTTTGTTTTTCTTGTGCCACTCGTGGTGGCATTTCTGGCAAAGCCACATCACATCAAGCGGCCTGTTATAATCGCAATGGTGCGCTTGTATTCCCGTTCTCCCATCCGAGAACGTATAAGACGCTCCGCAGCATTCGCATACAGTCTTTCTTGCCACAACGCCTTTTTCAATTGCCTTTTCCAGTATGTTTTGCGCTCTGTCGCTTGCTTTCGTACCCCTGTAAAAATGGTTTTCCGTTCCATATTTCTTGTTGTCCCTGAACTTTACACCTCTGCGCTGCAAAGACTTCCACATCGACTGTCTGCAAACACCGTAATAATCCGCGATATCCTCAACGGAAAACCCTGCTTCGTACATCTCAACAGCAGCGTCATAATCTTTTCTGTGTGCGGCCATATAAACCTCCTCTCTGAAACTCTCCTTTGTCAGCGTCCTAATATCTCTCCAGTGTGGCACATCTGGCCAGTGTTTTTCCAGCACCTTTGTCGGATAGTCCGCCCACTCGCATTGCCCTACGGTTTTAAAACCAGCCGTTTCCGCCGCAAGATCCAAGCCTCCAATGCCGGAAAACAGGGATAGATGGGTTAGCTTCGCCGCCTCTTTGTCGCCCAGCAGGGCGGCCTTCTCATCCTTCACGATATCTCCTCCTATGGTTTTTCTCCTGGTTCCTCGATCTCGATCTCTATCCTTGGCTTTCCCTTGTCCACAGCGAAGCTGTCAGAAAATCCTTCGATATTCTCCCAGCCGTCATTCCTCAGAACACCCATCTTCACTAAGGCGTCCTGGATAACCTTCCGGCCAAAGCTGGAGATGTTGTCCTTGTCCCGCCTCCGGTTTTTTTCCACCCAGAGGTATCGCATGAACACAGGCTCCCGCAAAGGCGTTCTGATTTGACGTCTAAGAGCTATGATTACCGATGTCTGGCAATCCCGTTTCAGTTTTGCCCCCTTCTGCCGGTGGCCCCGTTCCGCTTCTATGTACTCGTTGAGACCAGGCAGAGAAAACGGGATGATCAGCCGCATGTTTTCCTCCACCACTTTTCACGCAGTGGCTCTTGGGCTATAACGATATTTTCCACTGCTGGCGGGGCCTTGTATGCCTCCAACACAATTCGAAGCGCCTGCGCAACTTCCCGATGGTCTTCCGCGAAGAATGTCCCGGCTTGAATCAGCGCCTCTCTCCGTCTGATCTCTCCCTCTATCAGCTCCATTATTCGCGCCCTATCCATTCTTCATCTTCAACTCCCATGTGTAACATTTTGACGGGCTTCCATCAGCCTGGTAGAACCGCTTAGACGCTTCGTTGTAATCAAGCCGCACCCGATCCCTCGCTCCAAACTCTCTATTCTTCAGCACGGTCAGGAGTGTAGAATATCCCACCTCCCGCACCTTCTCCTCCGGTACCCGCTCGACCTTGAACACGTTGTCAGCCCGGTTTGTAATATCCGCGCTCCCACCTACATCGTCCGCTTCAATCGGGCCGTCCGTTTTCCTGGGATGCGCCACCAGATGCACATGGACATCCAGCCGCTTTGAAAACGCCACCAGCCTCCCGGCAAATGAGGACTGCGCCCTCCAAAATCCAATTTGCTGCTCGTTCTTTAGTTCAGCCGTCATGATGTTATCTACAAGAAACGTGTCACACCCATACCTCCGGTTGGCATACTCGAAAAGTTTGAGAATGTTGTCCTCGTCATGGGCATTCTTCTGCTGAATGTCCGTTAAAAACAGCATCTTGTCCCACCACTCGTTGATTGCCGGTATAACCCGATCCTCAACATCGTACATAACTCGGCCCGTCCGTTGGTCCTCCCGCCGCCGGGTGTGGAGATAACCCGCCGCCTGCTGGAGCAGCCCAAGTTTAAACTGCTCCTTTGGAAGCTCCCCAGAGTAGGCGCAGACGCAATGGCTTTGGTTCACCGCGTCTAACAATATCTGTCCCAGAATTGTGCTCTTGCCCTCCCCACGCTTTCCGGTCCAGACGGACAGCTCTCCGCCTACAAAGCCTCCAATGGCCCGGTCCAGGTCAGGGATACCGGACACCACCCGCTTGGCGTTTTTCCGCTGTGTTGTGTCCACATCCGCCAGGTTGAGCAATCCTTGAGTGGGCAGCTCCTCCGCGTTGAGCAACAGCCGGTCAATGGCTTTCAGGCCGCCCTCCTCCCGCAATGACCACACCGTCTCGCACCCCAGGAAGTCACGTGGCGCTGGTACCATCACCGGGATGGGCACTCGCGCGGTCAACTGCTCCGCCGCCTCATCCTGTGCGGCACCAGGTGGGATCGCCAGCAGGATATACGGGAACTGAGCCAGCCACTCCGTCCATCCGTTGACCTCAGACCAGGGTGCTGTCAGCGATTTGCACACCGCGTTGATCCTCACTGCGTCCACGTCCTCCGCGTTCCGTACCCACCAAAGCCCCGTGGGCTGGGATGGGTCTATGAACTCAGGACGGAACAACAGGGCGTCATTTGGCCCAGTAATCATCCTCTCCGTCCCCCTTCCGCTTGTCTTCCACCGCGTCCCAATCGGCTAAACATCGAACGCCTTGAGCCAGCTTGTTTCGCAGGATCGCCCGGATATATGACCAGGACGTTTTTTTCTCATCCAGGGCAATATCAAACGCCCTTTGACAGCACTCCGGCCCCATCTGCTCCACATAGCCCTTTAGCTCATCAAGGCTCTGTTGTGACGGATTGGCGTTGATTTTATCCAGGTACGCAGACATGACGGTGGCGATGGCTTCGCGCGTGCGTGCGGAGGATGTTTCCTGTTCTAACGATAAGTTATCTATATACGATGATGATGTTCCATTTCCTAAAGGTAATACCATGGTATTACCACTGGACATACCATCGTCATCCTTTTGTTTATTCCACCGCTTTGCCACATTCTCTCTTTGCCGTTGAGAGTGAGCCTCCCTTTTTTTGATCTCCTCCTCCATTCGGCGGTTGAACAGCTTGCCGTCCTCGTCCGTCTCGAACTTCCCCCGGACCTCCTCAGACAGCCTCCCGACCGCACGGGCTACCTCCCCCTCCGTCATGTGCCCCCGCTCCCTCTGGAGGCACAGAAGGGTGATGTACTGGCCACGCTCCTTCATATTCATCAGAGCCGCCCCGCCCAGGAAATCGGATGTATAGAACAAAACGGCGGGGTCTTTGTTCTTTGCCATCTTATCTCATCCCCTTAAAACGGGAGTTTGCCGTCATCGTCGGCCAGTTCAGAAAAGCCGTCCTGCTGGGGCTCCGGCGCTCCGTAGTCCCCGCTGGTGTTGGAGGTGTCCCCGCTCCGCTGAGAGTCCCCGAAGTAGATATGGTCGGCTACCACCTCAGCGCTGGTGCGCTTGTTGCCGTCCTTGTCCGTCCAGTCACGCATCTGGAGCCGGCCCTCCACAACAGCCATACGTCCCTTAGTAAAATAGCGGCTGACAAACTCCGCCGTGTTCCGCCAGGCCACCACGTCTATCCAGTCGATGGCTTTCTCGCCGGTCTGCTTGTCCTTAAAGTCCCGGTCCACCGCCAGACGGAAGGAGACCACGGGATTTCCTCCCTGAGTGTGGCGAAGCTCCGGATTTTTCGAGAGTCTTCCTTGCAGCACGATTTTATTCAGCATGTTTAAGCCTCTTTCTTCTAATTTTTTCCTTTGTTTCTTCTGAGTGATGAGTCCCGGTATGGTGAAATACTGTATGAGCGCCAACAGACATAAGGCATAGATTTTCAATTCTGTTGTCTGTTTTATCCCCGTTAAGATGATGAACGCAGCATCCAGATGGAACAGGAACCCCAGTCTCTTTTTCCCACACATAGATATGCTCCATAACATATCCGCCTGCATCTGCCCTCAAATGCTCAGGCACGAGGACCTGCCGATATCCCTTTGCTGTGTATTTAACTCCGCCTTTCCAGTTGCTTGCGTTTTCACGCCTCCGTGCCTCAGATCTGTTTATAAATTCGATGTTCTTATCTTTCCTAAGCCCGAGTTTATACGCTTTCTTATAGATTCCTTGCTTTGATTTTTCTGGGATCATACTAATAAGCACCGAATTTGATACCTTGTTATAGTTTTCCAAAAGTATGGACACTTCCCGGTCCGTCCAAGTTCTCACCGTCTCACCCCCATTTGTGATACCTCACTTTCTCCTCGGTCCAGTCAGGATAAAAGCCTCTGAGATAGTTGATGATGTATGCCCTGATGTCCGCCTGGGAATGGAACCCCAGAGGCCGCAGACGGTCCATAAACAGCCCCTCGTCGAAAGCGTAGTGGCAGGGGCCGCACAGGGTAACGATGTTCTCCACCACCCCCATGCCGCCCTGGGAGCGGCGCACCACATGACAGTGGGGGCCTCCCGGAGCGCCGCAGAGGATACAGGTGGCGGGGCCGTGGGTGCAGTCCCGCGCGGCCACAGCGGCCTTGACACGGGCCGGGATGTCCGTCATTTTAGTCTGCCGGTGCATGGCCCCACTCCCTTTCTATCTGTGCGTCCAGAATGCGAATCTGGAGCTTATATCCGTTTACAGCCTCCAAAGCTGATTTATAGACTACATCCGCAACGTCCCGGTTGAATTTAAGACCGGCGATGGTACGGTCTCCCCGACATACGTCAGAGATGATAGTTACAGGTGTTCCCTTATCCCGCTCCAGCAGGATGCATTTTGCCAGCTCTACCCGATAGTCCTGCTCCGCCTGGGCATAGGCGGAGCCTCGGCTCCTTAGCTCCTTAATGGCGGCATCCAGCATCTTGAACTTCTGCCACAGCTCGTCCATCAGGTTGTCTCTCATCTGCGGTCACCTGCGTCGCCGTGTCTGGCCTCCAGGACAGCCTCATTCATGGTATTGGCCCTATCCTGCTCCTTCCTGGCACAGTCGATACAGATCGGCCGCCCATATGCCTCAATGGACTTCCTAGCTGCATCAGATGCTGAAATGATTGTCCCATCCTGTTTTCGGATTCCTTTGATACTTTTACCGCATAAAGCGCACACTGGAATGGTGTCGTACTTGCTCCGGCCGGCGGCCCAGTAGACATCCGCACCCATGCCGAGGGCCTTTGCCGCCACCCCGATGGCATCAGTAAGCGCCATCTTATAGCACTCATCGGAGGTATACAGACCGTTGCGCTCCTTTGCGATGAAAGAGGAGCCGCCAGTGCCTGGTATTCCATCCGACCACTCACCGTTTTGTTTGTAGTAGAGCATGATGTCCATAAAAGCGGACACTTCATCGTTTGCGCCCCGCTCCATCCACTCGCGCTCGATGGTGTACTTCCAGCCTATCCCACAAGGTCCGAACCGCTCCGTGAGGCACTGGATGCGCCACATGGGGTTTATGTCTGTAAAACCGTTGAGCCGTCCGCCATTGATTTGCTTTTTCGCAGACTCAGGGACTGTCCGCACGGAATTGAAAATTTCCATGTTGTCCATCTTCTCACCTTACCTGCATATTGGTCCGTTCCACAAGCACAGCCCCTGGGATATCAACTCCTCCTTTAAGTAGGTCAGTAACAGCCCGCTTGTCCACCGAGGGAGCCGCATATACCACCATGTCAGGGTGTCCATTACTGTCCAGCCATTCCGCCAACGAGGTGGTATCCTCTACTTCCAGGGCAGTAGACTTCCGGTAGCTGATGGAACACCGGGCAGTCTGAAACTTCTCGCCACAAAGAGCCTCACGCAAATAGTCTTTCAGTCTGGCCGCCTTTGCCTCTGTCCGCTGCCGACGCTCCTTCAGAACTACTTCTTCCTCCTTGATGGCCTTTGCGTCAGCAGTCAGGTTTTTGATCCACAGGGCCATATTCTCCAACTTTACTTCCCGCTCCATTTGGAGGGCGGCGAACGCATCATAGTCCATCAATTCCCCACTTTCAGGGTCTACTAGCGCCTGGATGGCGCTGTCGATTTCATACAGTGTCATCTGATTACCTCCTCAAAACATAAATCCTGCCAGCAGGGAGCACATAAAGATCATGCTAGACACCACCAGGCACCGCCTCACAATGCGGTTCATGCGTGCCTCACGCTCCCGGCGGCACTGATAGCAATATTCTCTAGCGTCGTGGTTTCGCTCCACCAGAGAGCGTCCGTCCTCAATGTACTTCACTTTTTCCGCCTCCTATCCCATATATCCCAAATGATTAGAACCATTGCCACAATGATACAGGCGTATGCGCCCATAAACAGGAAGGTATTCAAGGCTTGTCCTCCCTCCCTTGCTTCCAAATAACCGCAGCCTCAACCTACCTCAAAGGACTCTAATAGCTCAAAAGATTCAGATATTTTTGTCCTTCCCTTCTATCACCGCAGCCACATCCTCCGGTGTGATACCGTGGTATTCCACACCCCACATTTCACAAAGTTGCCGGTCGTTTAAAAACTTGGGGATATAAAATAGTCCCTCTTCAAAGGTACAGGTCCTTGGTATCCTGACTCGGCGATATGTAGTTGACCGGGCATTCGGCGCCCGCTTTGCCAAGTCGTCAATCGTTTCCGCCCTGCGCTCCAGGCCGTAGAATACTGCGGCTCTGAACACCCGCTCCATCCGTTGGACCGGGGTTTCTTTCAATTTCGGCATAAAGGCCCCTCCTCTCTATCTCGGAAATCTCAAAACTCTGTTTGTTCTAGCAGGATGGGACGAGCTGGAACAATGGTAGAAATGGCGTGCTTGTAGATGATCTGCTGTTTTCCATCACTGTCCAGGACTACGGTGAAGGCATCGAAGGCAGAAACGGTTCCCTGCATCTGGTAGCCATTCATCAAAAACACGGTGACGGGTTGCCGCTCCCGGCGGAGCTTGGTCAGCAAAATTTCCTGCAAGTTGTTTTTCTCTCTCATAGCAATCGTCCTTTCAAAGATGGATGTAAAAAAGTCGGGATAACTTCCTGACGGTTTCGGCCTCCTCCGCCCGCCGTTCTACAAGCTGTCGGGGCTTATTCCCTGGCAGGCCTCACTCCCGCCCTCACGGGCGGTTTTCTTATGCTCCTTGGTCCTCGGTGATGCGCTGGTCGGGGTGCTTTTTATTGTCCCTCCCGCTAGAATATGGTAGTATGTGGTCGAAAGGGGATGATCCATTTGATGGAGTGGATAACATTCGGTATTGCAGTTGCAGGTTTTTTGATGTCTCTAGCAACATGGATTCTCACATTTTTATCTCAAAGAAAAAATATAGGAATCAGAATTACAGAATGTAAATCGGATGACGAAATTACGCTTTGCTTTGTCCATATTGAAAATAAATCTCGACTTCCGATTGCTATCACACGAATTGTTTTGCTGTCTGGAGAAAATGAAGTAGATTGCGTCCCCTTCCCGACTTGGGTTTTGGATGATACCCGAAGAAGCGGAAAAGAAATCATATCAAGGAAAAGTTATTACTCAATGCAAATGCCAATCGCTATATCTGCCCTTGGAGCTGTGAGCGGATACGTTCTTTTTCAATCAGATCAACGTATGCTTCCAGATGATGCCAAGCTTCTGAACTTGAAAGTCTATACCAATCGGGGCCTGACAAAAATATGGTCAATTCCACTTTGATTGGAGAATTAACACCGCCATACATCTCTCGGATTTGATATGTTATCGCCCTCCCCTCCTTTTCATGTTCCCTAGTCGTCGGACCGTTTGAATAGCGTTTCCTGATCCATGTCGGGGAAGAATTTTTCCAGTTTCGGAACTTTTCTTCCTGTATATTGTATAGAACAAATTTTCTATACAATATATTGATTTTTGTCGTCGGATATGGTACAATTATCCAAGAAGGGTAACTGTTTCTTGCCCTCCATTTTCAAGGAAAGGAGAAATGCCTTTTGAACATGGTTCCTGTCAGTTCCACTGATATTTCCAGCATCGGGTATGAAAATGGGACTCTCTACATCTCATTTCATAAAGGCGGCACCTATGCCTATTTCGGCGTCCCCCAGTCTGTATATACCGGCCTCATGTCCGCAGGGTCTCATGGGAAATACTTTCACACATTTATCAAGGGCAGGTATGGATACACCAGAGTCTAATCTATAACTACCAGCACCACCGCAGGGCCGTTTACTGAGACCGTCACATCTTGGTACGGTTCTGCGGTGTGTTTTTCTACTCCTTCCCTGTGGCTCAATTCGGCCACCAGATCACAGGTCTTTACGTTAGATAGGTTCATGGGAATCGCCTCCTTTCAGTCATCTAAGAACAGCTC
Organism: Muriventricola aceti; assembly: GCF_025567565.1. Taxonomy (NCBI): domain Bacteria; kingdom Bacillati; phylum Bacillota; class Clostridia; order Eubacteriales; family Oscillospiraceae; genus Muriventricola; species Muriventricola aceti. Next base: position 354,584 of record NZ_JAOQKF010000002.1, read on the forward strand.
GTATGGAACGCCAATACACTTACAAAGGGCTTTGTAATCCTCCACTGTCAGTGGAGATTTTCCGTTCAGGACGTTACTCAATCGTTGGGCTGTCCATCCGCACTTCTTAGCAACAAAAATCTGCTTAATACCGTGAGCTTCCATATACGCCTTGATAACAGGTCCGACTTCCATCCCTCTCACCCCCTCCCCTATTTACCGTCCCGTTTTATTGGACAAATTCTTTACTTTCCTGATTGTGACTTCGTTTCGTTGATTCCTATGGTTAACTTTGGTACAATTAAAATGAGGTGATTGTATGATCAGGAATCAAACAGATTATCGGAAAGCTATGTGTAAAATGATTCGAAAAATTCAAAATGCTAGTAGTGCAGAAGAAATTAATGATTTAAACATGAGCATTGAAGATGCGGAAATATTGAATGACTGTATAGAAAACGGATTTGTTCGAGGCAGAACTTCATATCGAAATCATAAGGGAGAAGAGATCGAACTTCGTACTATGGACGGAAAAGCACATTCGGAGATTTTTAACACAGTAATTACGCTTAAAGGTCTGGAGTTTCTAAAGCCAGATAGGACAAAAACGAAGGCCAATTTGGCTATTATCATTTCTGCTATAGCCGGAGCGGTTTCTCTCGGCTCTCTCTTGGTTTCTGTTCTGGCGAACCTGGATAAAATTATTAGAAACCTGGAGATTCTGAACGACCTACTTTTTTAACTTCTACATTCTTTCCAATGTCCATTTCAACCCGCTCGCACAAAAGGGAAATAGTTGCTTTTGGGCGATATGGGCCCTCTATTTTGACTTCACATGACAGACATTTATCGTTAATGCAGACTCCATTAAGATAGATGTCTGTTTTCCCATCTATAGAGCGAATTATTAAACCGGATTTCTCTTCTGGTCTTAACATCTTACTCACCCCCTCCCCTTCTTGTTTATGTACTCCTCAAAATCTAGCCGACTAGACTTCAAGGGGAAAGAAAATCACTAACCTTCACATCTAAGGCTAAAGCAATTTTTTGGAGAGTATCAGTTGTCGTTACCGCATCCGGGTTATTCTCCAAATTGGAGATTGTTGGCCTAGAAACACCAGATTTCTCGGCTAATTCCTCTTGAGAAATACCTTTTTCTTTCCGAATGCGCTTTATGTCTAACTTCATCTTATCACCTCCTTGCCCGTAGTATAGTCGACTAGATTCATTTTGTCAAGTGGATTTTACGATTTTTCTTGACTTTCTTACTTTCCTCCGTGTATAATGCACTTGACAAACGGGAGGTGAATGTATGACGCTTGGAGATATTATCAAGGAATATCGGACTTCTCACGGCCTTAGCCAAGATATTATTGCAGAGCGTTCGGGACTTAGTAAAGCATATATTTCTATTTTAGAACGAAATCGAAACCCTAAAACAGGAGAACCACCGATTGCTACTCCTAAAACAATCAATGCTATTGCATTGGCAATAAATAGCGATTTTGACACTATATTTTCAAAACTGGATTCAAATTTAAAAATATCCATCGGGGAACAACTCCCTCAAGCATCTATCCCCCGTCCCCTTCCTCCCAACATCACTGCTCTCCCAACCATGAAGGAGTGGCCGGTGCTGGGGGCCACGGCCTGCGGCAAGCCCCTCCACCGGGAGCTGCTGGAGGAAACCGTTATGGCCCCGGCAGATATCAAGGCGGACGTGGTGTTCCGCTGCGTGGGTCACAGCATGATTAACGCCCGGATTTTTGACGGCGACGCCGTGTTCATCCACATCCAGCCAGAGGTGGAAAACGGACAGATCGCCGTGGTCCGCATCGGGGACGAGTACACCCTGAAGCGGGTATATGTGTACGGGGACTGTGTGGAGCTCCGGGCGGAGAACCCAACGGTCCGAACGATTACAGTCCGGGGGGCAGAACTGGACCCGGACAACTTTGAGATTGTCGGCCTTGCGGTCGCTTTTTTCAGTACTGTTTTTTAACCCAACCACCGGAGGGTGGAAAAGATAGAGAGGAGGTTGACCGTGTCTGCAAAAAAAGTAGAAAGCGTGATTCATGCTGACGGTGTGGATATTTCTGTGGTAACAACCGTTGGGGGCGAGGATGATTATATCTCGCTGACGGATATTGCAAAACATAGAAACCCAGAATTTCCGGCTGATGTCGTAAAGAATTGGATGAGGCTCAGAAGCACCTTAGAATTTTTGGGGCTGTGGGAAGAACTAAATAACCCCAATTTTAACATGGTCGATTTCGACCAGTTTAAAAATGATGCAGGCTCTAACGCATTTGTTATGTCCCCACAAAAGTGGATCAAAAGCACCAATGCAATCGGACTTATTTCCAAGTCTGGCCGCTATGGTGGGGGGACTTTTGCTCACAAAGATATTGCCTTTGAATTTGCTTCCTGGCTCTCACCTGAGTTCAAGCTGTACATCATCAAAGACTACCAGCGTCTCAAGGAGGATGAGGGGCACCGGCTCGCCCTTGACTGGAACGTCAAAAGAATACTGGTCAGCGCAAACTATAAAATTCATACAGACGCAATCAAGGAAAATCTTATACCGCCAGAGCTTTCTAAGCAACAGCAGGGATATGTATATGCAGATGAAGCCGACCTCTTAAATGTTGTACTATTCGGAAAGACCGCAAAACAATGGCGCATAGAAAATCCAGGCATTAAGGGAAATATCCGGGATTACGCAACAATTGAGCAACTTCTTGTCTTGACCAACTTAGAAAATCTAAATGCCTACTTGGTCAATCAAGGTGTGCCCCAACCAGAGCGCATGAAGAAATTGCGTGCCACAGTGGTCTATCAGTTGAAAACTCTTTCAGAAGGTAAGGGAGCAAGAGAGTTGAACTATATGCACAATCAGTTAAAACTCCCTGTCGATGAATAAAAATCCCTGCCCAGCACTTGCAACACTGAACGGGGGAGTAAAAGGATAATTACCTGGTGCCCCAACCGCCGGAAGGCGATAAATATAGAGAGGAGAATTACTACGGGACTAATTGGTAAGTTGGGCGGCTCTTTGGCTTCCGGTATGCTCGGTAATATGAGTGAGGTGTCTGTAGAGGATTTGACAAAAGAATACGGCGCATACTTGATGGAAGGTGAAACGATTCAAACTGGCTTCCGTCTTGTGCGTGACGTGTTACTGTTCACAGACAAGCGCATCATCGATTTTGACAAGCAGGGGGCTACTGGCCAAAAGATGCGGGTGGATTCCATCAACCTGTCCAGCGTTATCCACGTTTCCGCAGAGACTTCCGGCTTTGGGCTGGATGACAGCGAGATCAATATTTCGTACATCACCTCCCCCTACTACAAGGCAAATACTGGCGTGTCTGTCAGTGAAAAAAAATTTGAGTTCCCCAAAAAATACAATATCCAGGTGCTGTATAAGCAGTTGCAGGAGATTGCCTACGAAAACCACGAAAATCTGAACAAATAAAACTGCTCCCCGTTGTCGTGCATCCATGTCCTGGAACCATGTGATATTATCTAATCATATTTTTGGGGGATGCAGCCATCGAAAGGCCCTAGCGGCCAAATCCGCCGATGTATTCGGATTTGGCATGAAAAAAACCGCCCCGGACTCCTACCTCCGGGACGGCAACGTGCAAACGAACCCCAAACCGCTAAATCCAAGGCACCTTTGCGCCCTCATTGTATCATACATAGGTACGTTGGTGCAAGAGAAAGGAGAAAAAACATGGCCACCGCTAAACAGCTTCCCTCCGGCTCCTGGAGATGCCAAGTCTATGCTGGCACCGCACCTGATGGAAAACGTCAGTACCGTTCTTTCACTGCCTATACTAAGAAGGAAGCGGAGTATGCCGCCCTGGAGTGGCAGCTCCACTACCGGGAAATATCTAGGGACTCTTCTAATATGACCTTAGCCGAGGCGATGGAGCGATATCTGGCCTCTAAAGACAGTATATTGTCACCATCGACCGTCAGGGGCTATGACATCATACGCAGGAGGCACCTGCAAGGGCTCATGCAAATCCGCCTAAATCGATTGACACCATCTATGATCCAGGAAGCATTCAATATAGAGAGCAAGCCCTATACTGATAGTCAGGGCCGAGTCCATATGCCCACCCCAAAGTCTGTACATAATATTCATGGGTTCTTTTCTGCTGTTCTACGGGAGTATCACCCAGCTTTGCGTCTAAATATCACCCTTCCGCAAAAGGAATTGAACGAGCAGCAATACTTAGAGCCTGAGCAGGTAGGTAAGCTTTTACGGGCAATCAAAGGATCAGAAATGGAAGTCCCTATACTTTTGGCACTCTGGCTTAGTCTTCGATCTTCTGAAGTCACAGGTCTGACCTGGAAATATGTAGACTTTACACACAACACTATTACGGTTCGTCAAGCCAGAGTAAGGAATAAAGAAAATCAGTGGGTCGAAAAGTCTACCAAAACGACCTGCTCCACACGCACTCTCCATGCGCCTGAGTATATCATGGAACTGCTAAAGGCCAGCAAAGGCAATGATGGCCCGGAGGATCATGTAGTCAAAATCAAAGGAAATTGTTTACTTCAAAGGCTCAAAACAATCCTGCGCAAAAATAATCTTCCTCTTATCCGCTTTCATGATTTGCGGCATACCAATTGCAGTTTAATGAGTGCTCTTGGGGTACCAGAAAGATATATGATGGCCCGCGGTGGCTGGTCAAGTCCGCGGGTTATGCGCTCGGTGTATGACCATACGATGCGTAGTAAACAGAATGAGGTCGACCAAAAAATCGATAGATGTTTTTATCAGCTTATGAAAGAGGAGGACGCCTGATTTTAATCGCCCCCCTATCAATCTGTGTGATATTTCGTGTTGCATGATTGTTCGGCGTGTGATATTTACTTGCCTTTTTTCTCGTTAGAGTGTAAAATATGGAAAAAAGCAAGGGAGGGAGCAATCACCAAATCCCTTGTGCCGCAACGTTTTCAGGAAAAATGAAGAAACCAGGCCTTTTCAGACCTGGTTCTTCTTGGTGCGCGAGGCGGGAGTCGAACCCGCCAACAAAAGCACAAAGTAATTGTGGCACAATGGTTTTCGGTTTTTGTGGTATAATTGTGTTG
>NZ_JAOQKF010000020.1:0-20595 GCF_025567565.1 Muriventricola aceti
AGAGCCGCCAGAAACCTTTGCGTAGTTGGCCCCGCTCTCCAAGATAGAGAAGCCATCAGCAACCAGTTCATACATCGGGCTATTAAATGTGATAATATCCCCTTGCTGGGCAGTTCCTTCAAACAGCTTGGTTTCCTCTCCGCCCTCCACATATTGGTGTTCTGTGACTACCACCTGGGTCACTGCGGAATCATACTTAACGGACGGTCCCTCGTACATCTGGTTCTGCGTCAGCTCACCGGATATCCCATCCCATAAGCTTTCTATACGCAACACCCCGCCTAAATCAGTCTTTATCACGGCTCCTATGGAAAACAGTACCTGTGCCAGATTATCTCTAGGCGATGCAATGGGCAACCACCCATACAGCTTGATTTCCGTCAGATTGGTTTTGATCTCATAGGGCACGGTCCCGCAGATACCTGGCAGGATTTCGGCAACTGTCTGACCCGTGTATATCCCGCCGTAGTGCTTTCCTTCAGCCAAAATGCCCAAGGCGGAAACTGCCGAAAAGGAGTATGTAGTAGCGCCAATCCGCTCGATGTTCTGCACATAGAAAATGCCGATCTGTTTTCCATTGTGTTCATAGATAACCGGGTCATTTCGTTTGAACTGTGTTAGTGTGGAATCGTCACTCTCCACGTCAAATTCCAGGGTGTTAATGGACAAAGAATCTCCCAACAGTGTACCGACCAAATAACAGTTTCCCTTTTTGATGTCATCTTCTTCCCCAAAGACATGATCCAGATATCTAATCTTGTTATTCCACATCTCATGTCCTTTCCGGGCTCTTAGCCACAAACTTGATGGTTAATCCTGTCCAATAATTTTTTCCGCCAGACTGACGCAGCAGGTTGTCGCTCCCTTCCGTGACATACGCCTGGAAAGTTAGCGTACTCTGTCCGTATGGGAATGTGACAGAGTGGAAGCTAGTCGGAGCGGAGAGGACTTCATAGAGCCGGTCGTACTCCTCGAGGCTCGCCCCCTCCCGCTCAATCTGGAGTTGATAGTTGTAGAACGTCCCGATGATATCCCGTTCCATGGTCCCGGACAGGAGTCGTCCGGCGTTTTTCCCGTCCAGGACCTGGAAGCTCCGTGTCAGACCTCCTGCCGGGACACGAACCTTATAGGAAACTCCGTCTACAGTAAACAGACCCGCCATCAGAACACACCTCCGCTTACCAGGGACGGACCCTTTCTGGCGCTCTCAACACTGATTTTTGGCTCCAAAATTCTAGCAAGCTGTGCGAGCGACCCGTCAAAAGTTATGTTGACCGCCGTTTCTCCCCCAACTCCTCCCATCTCGGAGATGGCCTCCATAAACGCCTGTTTCATCGTCGCCAAAGGCGTTTCGATGTTTGTTCCGCTGCGCTGATCCCCAAGCACCGCCAGAAACTCACTATTAGGAGAAATTACGGCACCAGAGGCTAGGTGGGGGATATTAGATAGTTCAGTAGATGAGTAACCAGAGATTGACCGCCCACCAGAACTTATAGAGGCTGTGGCTTTATTGGCTCTATTAGTTGCAGAGTTAACAGCCGCTACAATGGCTGTAATTCCGGCAGCAATAGCAATGGCCGCAACCCCCATTGTTAAAGCGGACTGTAATGCGCCGACCGCAATTGCCGCAACAGCAGCGGCAGTAACGAGCAGTCCCAATACAGATATGACTTTTTCAAGACCTGTCATATCTTTCCAAGCATCTGCAATATCCAAAATCAAAGTCAAAAACACGCCAAAAATAAAGGTGAGCGATACAACTTGAAAATTAAGCTTGGAGAGTGCGGAAATCACAGATGCCAATTTCCATGCAGCGATAAAGGCGACGACCAGTCCTGTCAAATCCACAAGCACCTGTGGATTCTCAGCTAGGAATGTAAAAAGGTCTGACAATAGGGATAGCAATACAGGAAGTGCATCTTCAATGACCCAGGACAAGAAAGGAAGCACAGTGTTACTCCAAAAGTCGGATACAAGTGCCGCAATCACCTGAATTAATGGGGCTGTGCTCTCTAAAAGGCTCCTGATTCCGTTCATAAGAGGGCTAATATCGAGTGTTTTTGTCCATTCTAGTGTTGCCGCTGTGATTCGTTCAAAAAATCCAAGTACGATTTTTACAATGTCCAAAATCGCACTCCAGATAGCCACTCCGTTGTCATTTTCTTCCCACGCCTCTCTGATCCGGTTGGCCAGATTTCCAACAAGCTCGAAAATGTTTCGAATAATGTCTAGGATCGTATTGCATATCTCCACCCCGCTTCCATCATTCCAAGCTTCACGAAATGATTGGCCAACACTGATAATCAGGTTCCAAATCGAATTGAGCATATAGAACAGGGCATCCAATACTGCCTGTCCGGTCCCGCTGTTCCATGCGGCCGTAAAGGCGGAGGCGATATCACCCACGATTCCCAAAATGATCTGCAACCCCTGCTGGATGAGATTCAGAAAGTCAAGCCCCTGCCCTCCTGTCCAAACCTGCATAAAGGAAGCGCCGATTGCGGAAAGCAGCTCGCCAATGGAAGACAGAGCGTCTCGAAAAGCCTGGAGAGTGGTTGCGCCGTACTGCTCCCAGCTATCTTGAAATACCTTCCAAAAATCCTTTAACCATTGGGGCAGTTCCACCTTTGAGAAATCTGTGTCAAATTTTGGCCCGGACACGGTATTCCCGCTTCCAGCCTCCTCTTTTCCGATCCTTTCAACGGTATCAAAGGAGGCCAGGTATTTTTTCGCCTTCTTTGCCTCTTTTCCAACTTCCTCAGTGGCGTTGGCCTGGTCATACAGAGCGTCGGCGTTTTCCTGGGCCTGCTGGGCTGTTGTGCCGAAGACGTAGGCGATAAAGGCCGCCATCTGTGCCGTGACACGCTCCAAACCTTCCATCAGCGTGTTTAGCGCTGGCATAACTGTGTCATAGATTGGTTGAAATGCGGTTAGCAAATTGCTTTTAATGCCGGATAGAGCGTCAGAAAACCGCTGGTTTGCAGTCAGATATTTCCCAATTTGCTGAGTTAGCGCCGTCAGCCCCCGGCTGATGATGTTAAAAAACAGGGCTCCAGCTACGATAGATTTTAGACGTGTGGAAAATCGTTGCGCCGATTTTCCAGCCTTATCAAATCCTTTTTCCCGGCCAAGAGCAGTTATTTTTTCTTTCAGCCATCCAGCTGCCTGTCCGGCTTTTTTGGCTGCCCCTGTCACTCCACTGCCCAACTGTTTCGCAAAAGATTTCAAACGGGTTACCGCTTTGGCAAAGCCTCCCGTGGTCTGTGCGCTCAAGTCGGATATCTGGCTCTTGGTGCTTGCGGCGGCAGCTTGTAGCTCCTCCAGCCTTTTTTCCGCCGCTCTTAAACTCTCCTCCAGACGCTTTGCATCCTCGGATGCCGACGGGTTCACCCGAAGCTGCTCCAGCTTCCGGCTCAACTCATCCACATTGGCATCCGCCTGGGCCAGCCGCTGGGCAATCTCGCTCAATTCCTTTTCCCGCCCTGGGTCCACCTTTCCATATGCCTGCCGGTCAAATTCAGCCATGGTGTTGATCTTCTGAAACTCAGCATCAAGCTTGGCGGCCTCCGCCTGGGCCTTTTTCAGATCCCGCTCCATCTGGCTCACCCCTTTCGGGGCCGTTTTTCCAGCGGACAATTGGTCATATTGCTCTTTCAGCTTTTTGACAGCGGCGGCCTGCTTGTCCACCTGTTCTGTCTGTTTGGCCAACTTCTCCTGAAGCTTTTTAAGCTGCTTTTCCGCTGGGGTAGTGTCAGCATCCGTCTTGATGCGTACACTGCCATCGTATCTATCTGCCATTGGTCCTCACCTCGTTCTGGCAGTTCATTTTATCTTGGAGAAAAACTCGTCTATCGCTTCCTGTTCGCTCTCAGAATAATGGACTGGCGGTGTCAGCAGCCGTTTGGCCCGCTCTGTATCCCGCTTCTGCTTTCCCTTCATTTTGGAGGTGTCCGTTCCACGGAGCTGGATCGCATTTGATAGGGAAGAATCTTCATCCACACAATCCAGCATGGACATAAACTCAAACCAATGTAGATTCTCCCTGTGCAATTTCACTCCAAAAGTCTTTTGGAACGAAGCGCATATTCTAGCGTGGTCAAAGTCGAACCAGAACCGTTGTGAGGAGGCGGTCGCCGGAACATCCTCCCGCTTTGGCTGTCCACATTGTAAAAACCACGCAATACCATCCATTGCTGTTTGGAGGGGAGGCTGTCCATTTCCAAACAGAAGATAAACAGCCTCCGTAACACGTTCCTCCTGGGTAAGCTCCTCGTCCTGTAGGCAGAGAGCGATCTGTATCCCAATCCGGTAATCTGTGCGGATTAGCCACCCTTGGTAACTATCTGGCAACCTGTCCAGCAGGATATTAAAGGCTGGAGCCTGTGCGCTCTGCCCCATATTTCCCCATCCTTCTCATTCGGTCCTGCTTGTACTCCTCAAAGAACGGAAGCAGTGATCCAAAAAACTCCACAAACAAGTCCATGCTCGGAAGGATATCGCCAAATACCTTTCGGCAGGTGCCATCCCCAAAAAGCTCGTCCACTTCCCGCTTTGTTTCCTTCTCCACCGCGACGACCTTTTCCACCGCCTCGATCTTTCCAGTAATATCTTCCGGAATTTCGCTCCCGATCTCCTTGGCCCGCTCCCCGATTCCATCCATCAGGCGATAGAAGCGGACAACGAAGTTGTCATCGGCAACGGGGAGCGAGATAAACTCCCCTTCGTCATTCACCTCAATTTTCTTTACACCAGAGGCGATTCTGATCTTGTTCTCCATCTAGCCTCCTCCTTACACAACGGCGGAATCAGCAGTAAATACCGGATCTCCGCTTGTAATCTTGACGGTACCAGGAATGGGATCTCCGATAAAATTCAAGGTGTACTCCTGAACAGGAGCCTCACCGCCAGCTCCACCATATGTGTCCACTTGAATGGATACCTTCTGTACCTCTGCCTTATAGGTGGCGCTTACGTCTTCTCCGGTCACGTCCCATAGGTCTACATTCAGAAGCCAGGAATTTGACTCCGCCAGAGTCGCCCGCTTGCGGCGGAGCTCTGTAACTAGTTCAAATACAGGATCTCCCTTAGTACACTGTTGACTGACTGGCATAGTCGGCTGATATCCCGTAATCTCTGTGGATGCAGAATCTGAAATAATATCCTGACTGGTTTCAGACTGTGGATTATACTCAGTCGATGCTTCTGTCACGTTAACCCCGATACGAGACCATTCGGCATCCTCATATGTTGCGGATTTTGATGTATCCAAAAAATGCGCGATCAGAGGTCGTTTGATTTTTTCGGTTGCCATACCAAATTCTCCTTTTTAAATAAAAATCCCCGCCACCTCATATTGAGATAGCGGGAACTTTGATGGGATAAAGGGGTCACAGAAAATTTTTCATAACTTTTTTCTTTCGAATAAAACAACACCCTCCGTATTTAGCGGAGGGTGTTTCATCATTTTTTCATGGCATCTGCAATGGCTTCTGCCTGTTTTCTCATATCATATTCTTTATTGTGCTGTATTTCACTCATTATGACTCCCTTAAGTTGCACCGGATGATCTACCCCATGAAATACATGTTCTCCAGAAGAAGTTGTGATTCGAATTGTGCCATATCCGAGCATCTTTCCAAATATATTTTCCTCAACCATCACATTATTCACTTTGTTTAAAGGTGAGTCCATGGAGCTGATTTTTAAAAGGCCAGTCTTCCCAAATACCCGTTTTGTTGTAACACAAAGAATGTCAAATTTCTCTTTCAGTATCTGATCCAAAGCGCACATTGCAAGTCCCGCCAGAAAACAGAGCCAAATAAAGACTTTTGGGAAAGCCCCACCCTCCATAAACAGTATAAGGATTGCTAAAAGGAAACATGGCAAAATTAAAACTAGGAGCGGGACCAGCCTTTTTCTGCTGATAACTGCCTTTTGAATCATCTGCTCATTCTGATCAAGATATTCCATATTCCGTCCCTCCTTTTGGAAAATCATAACATACATCCAAAAGGATTACAACATTTATCAAAATTTCCGCTATCTCAATATGAAGTTGTCGAGGTGCAAATAGGTTTTTACTGGACTTCGTAAGTCATGGACATCAGGATCTGATGGTCCTCGCTCATGTCCTGGTATCGTCCAAACAGGGAGGAGCGGGAGTTACATACCAAGTCCTTCACTGTTTTTCCCTGGCCCAGATCAATGGTTTCTGTCTGCTGGGTCAGCCAATCCGCCATCCGGTTCAAGCTCTCGTCGGCTTTCAGCCTTCCGTCTGTCCCGTCAGGTTGCAGACGGTAGATGATCTTGAACTGGTATTCCGCCAGATAGGACCCGTTGATATACTCCTCCACCTTATAGGCTCCCTGTATCACAGACAGCGCCATACCAGGCTCGTCCGGGTCCAGAGATTCAAAGCCGATCTTATCCACCGGCTTTTGCGGATATCGGTTTAAGCACTGAAGGACAGCTCTGGATACCCTGTCCTGTTCCTCTCCAGAAACGGGGCCTTTCCCTTTATTTCCGGTTAAGCTCATCTTTCACCGCCTTATCCGCCACATCAATCCATTTCTTCAGGTTTTGTGCCTTAGAAGCCTCAAACCAATGGCTTTGTGCCATAACGTGCATGGCTTGATTAAATATCAGGTCCTTGTCCGTCTTGACTTTACTCTTTCCCTTCGTGGCGTAACTGCTCCCAGTTTCCGGGTCCACCATCAATTTCCCATAGTAGAGATATCTGGCGTATGGGCCTGGATATATTACAGTTCCTTCTTCCACCCTTGTCCGGGTAGATAATGAGCCGGTCAAAGCTGGCACAAAGGGCGTTGTATCTTTTTTGATTTGAAGCGCCAGGATGTGCTCTGCCCTGCTGGCTGGCTCTGCCAGAACGTCAGACGGGATGTCGACTTGAATATCAAACTTGACCATCAGGCTCCACCCACTTCCCAGTGGGACATTTCGCCGCCGAAGTCCTTCTCATCTACCTTCGTTACACGGTACACACCATCGTTTTCTCTGTTGATGGTCTGAAAATCATTTCCGGGCTTTAAAACTCTGCCTTTTACAAAAAAGCAGTTGTTTCCAGGCTCCAGCGTCCAGAGCTCGTCTTTATTTTCTGACACCCTGTATTCTTTCGGCCCAGCATAACGCTTCTTTTTTCCACTCATTCCATCCAGAGCAGAAACAGAGAGAGGGATATATAAATTTACGGCATCCGCTCCTTCGATACCGCTCGTTCTGACATTAACTCCTTTCGAAGCGTCCAGCAGAACTCCTTGCAGAAGCGTGATATTGGAGGTAATGTGATATTCGCTGTCCTCGGAAATGTTATAGAGCGTCACAGTATGGGGAAACATGTCCATATCCGCACCCCCTCCCTCTGTACAGGAGGCCGGTAGCCCCTAAATATTGCTGGGCGATAGCCCCAAGGGAGGCTTGCGCCGCCTGGGCGGAGGACAGGGCCTGTTGTGCGCTGTCCCCGCCGCTTCGGTAGGTCTTGGACCAGCTTCCAACGCTCTGGCTTTGCAGTTCTCCCTCGGATTTCACGGAGGCGGACAGAGCCTTTTGCGCCAGCGCTTGGGCGGCATCAATGGCCTGATACTGCTCCGCAACGGCGCAACAGGCCATTTTCAGCGCATCAAGGCCAGCATTACGGGCCGCTCGGCCCTGCGTGTAGTAATCCAGGAAGGAGCTTGCGCGCAGGGACAGGCGGGGAAAGTCGGCCTCCTGAATGGCTGTCCCCAGATATGTAGTTATGTAATACCTATAGTCTGCGTAAGCCATTACAGAGCCTTCTTTCAGGTTGATTTCGTGACGGTAACGGTGTAAACCTTCTGCGCCGCCCCGTTTTTCACCGTGATAGTAACTGTGTTTGCCCCCTCCGCCCAGGTAGCCGCCGCGCCATTGCTTACGGGCGTTTCGCCATTCAGGATGGTTACTGTCGCCTCGTCATCCTCCGGCGTTGCGGTGATGGTGTTGGTGGCGTTTGTCGTGTTGGCTGTATATTCCGTCGCATCTGGGTCAAACGACGGAGTGAGTGTCAGCGCGCCAATCGTCAGCCCCGAGAGGCGCGCGCTTAACCCCCCGCTGGCTCGTAGACAGCAAAAGGGAAGGCGTTCTCCAGCCCCGCATTATAGGCGTTGATGGGATTGGGGATCTCCCATCCCAGCCGCATGACGGCACGGAGAGCCACCATGTCATTCTGCATCAGGTTATAAAGGATGTTTCCGGTAGTGGGGTCCTGCACCACACCGCTGTCAAAGATCTTGAAGGTCATATCCTGCCGGATGGCATAGACCAACTGGCTCCAGTCGCCCACAATGGCCAGGGATTCCTCCGGGTCAAATGCGCCGTTGACAGGGAAGTACATGGACATACCATCCAGCGCGTAGCGGGTATCACCCTGCATATCGGTCTTGAAAATGGGCTGACCGTTCTTGTCCACCAGGCCGCGCAGCTTGGCCCGCATCTGGATAGCAGCCATCACACCGTTGGGGATATAGCCGCTCTCCTCCACTTTGGCGATCACACCGCCCTCACCCATGATGTCCTTGAAAATATCGCTGGTAGCAGTCACAACAGCGTTTGCAGTAGTAGCCGAAGGAACCAAGCCCTCACGCCAGGAGGTGGGCTTGTCCGTGCCGTACAGGATGGCGGCGTCGATGACCTTGCCGAATGCTTCCTGTAGGCGGGGCCGTACCTGGCTCCAGATATCGTAGTCGCTGTCATCCAGCACCGCCTCTGGGATGGGGACGATGACAGCGATCTCCTCGGCGTAGATTTTCTTCTTGTCCCACGCCATGTTGGTGGTCTTTTTGAGGGATGCCTTGGAGTCAGACGCTCCAGTCGTAGCCTCGCCGTTCACAAAGTAGGCGGTGGGCAGTGCGTCCAGCACGTTAAGGGTCTGGGTCTTACTGGTCATGTTGGGCAGCCGACGGGCCATCCGCAGCACGGCGGACTCTGTTACGGCTCCCTGGATGATCTCACGGGTCACAGGTTCAGGGATAAGCCCGGAAAGTTTACTTCTATCAATAATATCAACAGCCATTTAGGTTCTCCTTTCATTTCAGTGCGCCCCGAATCAGGGCATTCATCAGGTCGTTTTCTCCTGTTTTGGAGCTTCCGCCACCCACAGGAGCGGTCCAGTCAAAAGTGATCTTTTGGCGGTCAGCGGTCAGGGAATCCACAGCCTGCTCAAAGGTGGTCTTTTCATCCACAATCTTCCCAGCCTTGAAGGCGATAAACTCTGCTTCCTCGCCGGTCAGGCCCTTCTTCAGAACGTACAGTTCCCGTTTCAACTGGTCCCGCTCGCTTTCTGCGGCGGTCAGTTTGCCGGAGAGGGTGTCCCGCTCGCCGGTCAGCTTATCCCAGCGTTCTTTCTCACCAGCCTGTCCAGTTTGCCAAGTACGGTAGGCAGTCAGTTCTTCCTCGCTGGGCATCCCCTTCATGGCTTTTGCAAGCCGCTTGCCAATCATGGCATCCACTTCCGCCTGAGTGAAGGTTTTCTCAGGGGCGGGCTCCGGCGCAGGGGCCGGGGTAGGGTTATTGATAGGTTCGCTCATGGTTTTAACCTCCGTTTATTCGTCACCCCGTCGGGTGCCGTTTAAGGCCCGTCGGCCATGGTTTACAAAAGAAAAAGGGGCCAGCCACCGAGAAATCCTCGGTAGTTGACCCCGTTCGGTCCTTCCCGGCAACCGTTTATGCCGTGGGAACAATTTTCACTTTATAAGTCTTTTCTCCAGACGGTTCTCACTTTCACATTCCCATCTCTCTGTGGAGAAATTTCTATACGAGCGCCTTTTTCGAGTGCTTTTTCCATTTTTTTGATTGTAACTCCGTCGAACAATTTCCCTTTAAGCCCTTTTGCGTCTTGGGGCGTTACAATCATTTCTTCCCCAATTTCCATCAATACTCCACCTTCATCCTTTCCCGCTGCAACGGCAGCCCCGCCGCCTTGCTGAATGCCTTGTATTCCTGATTCAGCCGCCGGATGCGAGCCGTTACCGCCTGAGCATCTTCTTCCAGCCCTGCGGCCTTGTATGCCGCCTGTTCCCGTTTCAGCTTGCGGACAGTCCGCTCGATCTGCCGCTGCTTCTGGGTGGCCTCATAGGCTGTATAGTGCTTATCCTCAAAGTCAACGTCGTGGCCGTCGTCAATGTGGGCCAGCTCCTCATCGGTGTATGTGCGCTCCATCACACCATCCACAAATGCAGTCCTGATATGACGGCAGTTGGCTCCTTCCAGTCCATCCACATAACCAAGGCCGCACACCTCGTAGATGTTCGGATACTTGTCCCCGGATCTGACAGAGTACACACGGCCCTGCCATAGCTTGTGGTTCTGCCAGCCGACACCCTTATCCCGTGCCCCGATGTGGGCGGACACTTCAAAATAAGGTGTTTCCAGATACTCTGCGCTCTGCTCCGTGTACTTGGCACAGAGCTGGGATACGCCTGTCATCACCGCCCGTCGGGCGGCCACATCGATTTGGTCCCTGTGACCGCTCTCATAATCCACGGCCTTGATGCCGCTGTCCGCAAGCTGTTTGACGGTGCTTTTGATGGCCTGATTGTAAGAGATGGCCCCGCTCGTGATCTGCATCTCCGCATTGTCCAGCGCCCATTGATAGGCCCTAGCCGGGGTCAGCATTGTCCGACCATTGTCCACCAGAAAGCCCATGGAGCGGGTCAGGTTGCCGACCTCTCTCTGCGCCTGCGCCATGATGGCGGCAATATCTGCGGCGCTCACCAGCGTCTCAGGGGCCGTCACACCCGCAAGGTCCATGACCTCTTTGTAATACCGCTGGTTGCGCTCCACCACGTCATCCAGGAGTTTTTGCAAATCTCTCTGGCCGATGTTGGCGGTACGCTGGATGGCCTTTTCTATGTCCTTCAGGTCGATGCCGTGGGAACGAAGGGTCCGTATATCCTGAACCGTGACCTCGTTCAACTCGCCAGCCAGTTTCAGCCGGGAACATATCTCGTCAAGGAGGGTTGCTTCCAGACTGCGGTATAGCTCGGCCAGTTCTTCCGGGAGGGCGTCCAGAACTTCGGGCGAAAACGGGTATTTCACTCAGCATCATTCCCAAGTTCCGGGTCAATCGCCTCTCTAACTATCTTCGCAAGTTTTTCTCCATCAATGGTCAGGCAAACGGTTTTAGGTTGCTCTTTAATTTCCACAACGCTTGAAAGAATGGATTTGGCAAACCTAACATCACTTTCAGATGTAGAATCAATCTCAACATCAACTGATTTACTCCACGAACCAACGCTCATATAGGCACTTGCTTTCATTACTCAATCTCCTCCTCATAGGTCCGTTCAAAAATATCCGGCTTACATGGATACAATTCTCCCTTGATGCCTTTGATTATATAGTCTCCAACAGATACATGGTGAACTCCTTCTAATGTGTTTATGAACAACTCGCAAGGCGGAAAACCACCAGCTAAAGAATCATAAAACATTACATGATTTTCAAATGCGTTCACGGCCCAATCAGGCACATAATACTTTCCATTTGAGTCCATCAAGTCTCCGTCATATCGGAATGCTTCGATTACAATAGGCTTTTTCCTGTATTTCATTTATTCCACCTCATTCTGCGCTTCCGTTGTCATGTCCTCCATCTTCGGAAGCATCTTCTTGGCCGTGGCCTCGTCCTCGTTCATCCACTTAGACCGGAACTCCCAGTCATTCATGATACCGGCGTTCAGAAGCTGCATATCCCTGGCAAAATCAGACTGCTTGTCCTCGATGATGGAGTCATCAAAGTCAATGGAAATCTCCACGTCCTCATTTAGTCCGGCATTCATGGCCGTGTTTCCCAGGCGGAGAATGATCCGGCACAGCTCGGTCAATACCTGCTCCAGAATGATTTCATGTTTCTTGATCGTACGGAACATGGTGCTGTTTTCGCTGATGACCTGGGTGGCCGTGGCCACGCTACCCTGGTCGAATCTGTAATGATTCTCTCCGAAGCCGCACTTGCTGGACAGCAAATTGAGCTGGTCCTGGATTCCTGTATTGTGCTCCTGCGTCCGAAGGCTCATATCGATGGGGGTGATGATCCCGTTATTGTCCGTATCCTCCGGGAGCACATAATATGTCAGGTCGTCTGGGTCGAAAAAGGGCTCTCCATCCAGGTCCTTTGTAGCTGAGGGCTTTACCATGATACGCTTTTTCCCCAGTATGAACTCGTTTACATAGCTGTCATAAGCCACGTCCACGCCTTTGAGCACGTCGATGGCGTTTGCAAACACAGAGATGCCAAGAGGAATATTATCGTCGTAGTTGTTGGCGATGTTGGGCCGGTCAATAACAAACTGCCGACGGTCCGACCCAGTATGTACCACCTGTGGAACCCGCTCAAAGCCTGACACATCAGCCAGTAAAACTTCCGCATCCACATTGTTGTTCCGGTATCGGTAGAGCCGGTTCTCAATGTCATACAGGCCGTCGGTCTTGTGGTGGATCTGGAGGTAGCAATAATCCTCTCCATTGATGGTAACGATGCTGTCAAAAGCGCACTCCGTAATGATTCCATTCCGCCATGCCAGCGGCCAAATGTGCTCTACGGTCACATAGTCCATCACAATTCCGTCGGCGCTTCCGGGGACAGGCCCTTCTTCCGTGGCCTCCATGCCCACAACCCTGGGGATAAAGGCTACTGTTCCAAGGGCAAACGCCTTTTCCTGCATCTCATTTGCTTTGACCAGGAAATTGTTTTCGGTGAACACACGGTCAATGAAGTCCTGCTCCCGCTGGCCCTCCAGGGTGATTTCAACCCGTTCGTTCATAAGTAGGTTCGCCCAATCCTCCGGGATTTTCTTGCCCATATTGAGAGTGTACCGCTTGCACCGAACCACACTAGCCCCGTTGTGGACCTTGTACCTGTGGAATCCCTTTACGTCGCCCACATACCAAGACTTCCACTCCTGCACTTTTGTGTAAAACTCCTCCGGCACCGTGGAGTAACCAAGCTCTTTCAGTTTTTCTGTAATATTCATGCCGTTATTCCCATCCTTCGGAATACTCTCTCTAGGGCATATCTAGTAGCGTCAATCAGGTGATTGTTCTCATCAGGATAACCGCTGATAATTTCTCCGTCCTTATTTCGCTCATACTCATAATTCACAAACTCGTTGTATGCATTTGGCGTTCTTCTGCGGTCAATGACAATCTTCCGCCTCTGGAGCCACTTCATGCCGTACTCTACACTCCCAGAGCCTTTAATTGCTTCTTTGGCTGGGAGCCCCATCGCCCGGTAGTCTGCTGATGATTTAGGCTCTGCGCTGTCGCAGGTAATGTAAGCATCCTTGTACCCTTTGGAAAGAATCAACTTCCCGCTCGCCTCGTTGGTCAGCTTATTTTGGTATATCTCGTCCATCAGATAAATCGTCTCTCTGGCCCGATCATAGTGGAGGCGGATAAAGGCGAAGGGGTCTGGAAACCAACCCCAGTCCACACCTTGGTAAATACGGTCAAAGGAAGCGAACTCTTCGTCCGTAATTTCCCTCAACTCCAGATTCTCAAATACGTTGCCGCCAGTACCGACCGCTTCGCCCAAGTATTCATGGCGATAGGCTCTCTCGTCCGTGGTCTTCAGGTGCTCGGCTTCTGCCAGAAACTGCGCTCCCAGCCACTCTGGCGGGGCCTCAAGGTATGTACTCTTGTGGCACAGCCTGTCCACCCGCTCCTCCAAACTGTCCTTGTTGGCCCAGTTATCCCGGCTGATTGGTGGATTGTAGCTCTCAAAATTCCAGAACTTCGACCCGCCTCGCATGGTAGATTGCAGTATAGTTCGGATCTCAGCCCGACCAGCAAACTGATCTTTCTCCTCAAAATGGGTGACGGCGATATAGCCAAAGGGAACCTTGATAGACTTGATTTTCATGGGATCATCCGCGCCCCGGAACATAATTTTCTGGCCGGTTGGCCTATAAATCAGTTCCATAGGCTGCACCTTTGCATCCCAGTATGCTGCCATTCCAAGCTCTCCAATGCCCCAGAGATATTGTGCGTATACACTGTCTCGAATCGTATTAGCTACCTTTCGGAGCACAAGGGCGTGAGTCCCTGGGTTGTTTATCAGCAGCAGCGGAACTAGTAAGGACACACAGGAGGATTTCAGTGAGCCTCGGCCACCGGACAGGTCGTAGTGTGTATGTCCGTGCTGAAATACATCACGGGCCAGCAAATGAAATGCGGGGCCAAGTACAGTAGATAAGCGCACCTCAGACATCTATGACCACCTTGACTTCCATATCCTCACTTGTTTTTTCGATGGGCTTGTCCCTCCACCTGTCCGGTCTTCGGTTCTTCAGCCAGAAGATTTGCGCCGTGGTATCCGGAATCACTGTCTTAACGGTCTGGATGACCTTTCGCCCGTCCTTTTCGCTGATCTCTACCCGCTCCTCCATGTACTCGTAGCCCAGGGCCCGTTTCAGAAGAGCGTTTTCCACCTGGATATCCACGATTTCTTTGCCCTTTTTTATGGCCTCCGAAAACTCAGGGAACTTGTTTTTCCAATCGTATAGCGTGGTTGCGGATATACCAATCTTTTCCGCAAGCTGTTCATCTGTCAGACCATCTCTGGCCCATCCTTCAAGCAGCAGAAGCCCATCCGGCTCCAGCCATCGTTGATATTTGCCTTTCGCCACAATGGGCTCACCACCTTCCGGTCCCGCCCCCCGTCTCTCGCAACGAGGCGCGGCATATATACCCCTTCCGGGGTATGTTGTGAGTTTTCGGCTTTGCTCACTTGCCTTTCGCCAAGAAATTCTGTAAGGACTTGCGTCCTTGTGCCACCGCCCGCCTCATGCGGCGAGGAGCGGCGTATGTGCGCTTCCCGCTTAGATTGTCACACCACGTCGGGCAGTTTTCAGCGGGATAGCGCCGGGGCAGGTCATAGCTGCCACCGCTTCCGCCTCTATGACAGGCGGGTGCCCTTTACCCTTCTCCGGTGCATAATTAGGCACTGTAAGCCTCCGGTATAGTGTCTTTCCACAGTCAGCTCCGTGGCCTTTGGAGCGCATTGTATAATGCCCGTAAAGGGCGATGTTGCCGCATGGAGGGCGCGACCCTCCGGCCCGGATGTGTGGGCTGACGCGCTCGTGCGGCGTATGTACCCCGGCAAGTGCCGGGGTTTGGGAGGAAAAAGAAAAAGCGAAGCGGGAGCGCAGGGGCATACGCTCCCACACTCCCATTGTCGCATATAGCACGTTTCTCGATTCCCTTGTAAGGGAATCACAGCAACTTTTTCTATGAAATAATGAAAAGTTACATTGCTTTTGGATCGTCCGTCCTTCCAAGCAGATAATCCACAGATACATTGAAATGGTCTGCTATTTTTACCACAGACGGTATTTCAGGGATTACTCCGTCACGTTCGTACCTCAAAATTGAGTTTTTGCTGATACCACATAGTTCTGCAAGGACGCACGGCTGAGTCCCTTCTCTTTCCCTTAACTTCTGGAGCCTGTCCCCACGAAATACGTTCAAGGGCTATCCCTCCCTATGTCTTTTCTCCTGCCTGATCCAATACCGGATGGTGGAGGCGTCTATCCCCGTATCGTTGGCGATGGAATAGATGCTCTCTCCGTTCCTATTCCGCTCTACGATCTCCCGCTTGTATTCACGGCTGTACTTGCGGTGGGTCGTGCCGGCTCCCTCAAGGCAGTTAACACAGTCCAGGAGTGTGCAGTTAAGGCATTGCTCAATCTCACTCATTGATACCGCTCCTCCCTGGGTATATAGTACGGACCGACCACTATCCGCAGCCGCTCCTCGAATTTCGCTCTGGTGTACTCCATGTCCCTGGTGTCGCCCTCCACCATGTCGGCGGTCTCATTGACCACGGCGTTGAGGGCATCCATAAACCTCTTGCACCGCTCCGGCCCGAATCCGAACGCATTGTTGAGTGCGATCGCCGCGAAGTCGGCCATCTCCTGCCTAGTGACCCGGCGCGTCACCGCCAGCTCGATCCGGTGCCGCTGGTGGAGCCGGTCAAGCATCCCGCTCATGCTGTCCGCCCTCCCCGTCGTGGATGTTGTCCTCTATCTCAATCAAAAACGCCGCATTTGTAGCCAGATGCCACAAGTGAGGAAGCCCGCTTTCCAGGTCTATTTTCTCCCCTTTGAGATAGGCCAGCCAGTGCCGGTAGAGCGCATCTCGGTAACGCTGCGGCTCTACCTGCCGCCAGTTCTCCGGGTCGTGATACTTTTCGTTCCCGTACATGCGGACCGCTGTCACAGCATCGATTAGACTAACAGGAGTAAGCGTGGGTCGAGGCTTCCCCGCGTCTGCTTTGGCTTGCTGGTCGTCTTCATGGCCCCATGTACTGGTAATGATAACTTCGCTCATTGGGCACCTCCGATGATCTGGTCAAGGGTAACGGACTGACCTGACTTGATTTCTGGAAATAGCGAGCTTTCAATATCTGCAATCCACCCATCTTCGGCTCCAGTTATGCCTAAAACTTTACTGCCTCGCAACCGCTCAATGTGTGTTGCTTCGGGGAACAGCACGCTAATTATCTTTGCTGATTCCATCTCCTGCTGGGTGAAGCGGGGTGTTTCTAACTCGCACCAATATTCGGGTGAGGCATTAACCAGTTTGCAGTGAAAAAGGTCTTTCTCAATGTATTTGCTATAAAACGGGCACTCTTTACAATCTTCTGTTTTCTCACAATAGATTTTAACTTCACCTAGCGTCCAGTCCTTCAGCGGCTTGTCCATGTTGGCCTCCTTTTTAAACTGGTCGATTTCGACCTCTTTAGAATCCTCCACCACCTCATAGCCCATCAGGCGGGCGGCTTCATGAGGATGCGCTTTTACCCATTCAGTATCACGGAATTTAAGAAATCTAAGCCATTGCATAGGAAGCTCTTTAACGCTGAAAACTTCCCCCGTCCTACTCCGAAATTTCATGGTCGGCCTCACACACCTTTCCTAGAAGCAAATGCTGGTGACTTTTTGCTGATGCAATATTCCCAATTCAATTCGTTTGGGTCAACCGGAGAATAACCGCATAGTAACATTGCGTCCTTGAATTCATTGTTTGTTAAATAAATTCCAGTGTCTCTCTCTAAGATGTGCTTTATTCCATAACTGCTTCTCCCAGTCAAGTGGGTCTTTCTTGGTATTAGTTTTTCGTGTATCCATTTGAAAACCTCTTCCATTTCTTCTGGGTCCTTATCTGTTATCAAGCCTGCATCAATAAATCCATTTTCGTTTGTAAATGGGCGATTATTTTTTAACATAATCTTCTTCCTTCCTTTCCCACTCCCTGCACCGCTGATCCGGCTCCGTGAAGTCGGCGCAGTACGGCGAATCCCCGTTGAAGCACATGCCCTGGAAGTCCTCGTACCAGGCGCAGGTGGCGCAACACTTAGTCATGGGGGTTTTCCTCCCCCATGTAGCAATATCCATCTGGCGGGACCGTATCCTTGATGTATGGGCAGAATATCCCGCCGGGGAAGGTTTTGAATGCTTCGCCGTGCCTGCATCGGGCGCACCTGACCACAGGCACGGCGTCGATGGTGGGAGTGTTCTCAATGCAATCCTCAATCATATCCGCCACTTCATAGGACATGAGCGTGTCGCCCATGTAGTTGCTCTTGTGCGTATCCTCATTGACACAGGGATAATAGTTTAACAGCAATCTCCTTGCGGCTTCTAAATCACCCAGCCTCATGCTCGGCCTCCTCAAAATAGATGTTCCCACAATTGTCATACTTCATCTGCTTGTGCTGTACGCCTCTCAAGATGATGTACGCCCGCCTAAGCTGGCCGATGTCGAAGTAGCCGAAATGGCAGCCCTCAACTGGTATCTCCATCTCGTGGGCTAGCCAGCAGTAAAGGTCGTGCCGCTTCTTTCCGGCTTTTGGTTTCCCTTTCCAAAAGCTATCAAAGATAGCATGGCACATCTTCTTTCCTGTCCGCATCGGCTCGTCTGCCAACAGTCCAAGGGCTTCCCGTGGGCGGGGCTTATGCGTCCCCACATAGGCCCCACACCGCTCACAGAGATAACAATAGCCGCTCCCATACTCCCGACTATATACGCGAGCATTAGAGCCGTAGGTAACACGCCCGCCGCAGATATTACACCGGGTCGGATGGGTGTTTATCATGGTCGTCCTCCTTTCGCTGACCGTAGGAACAAAACTCCAGCGGATGATACTCGTAGGTGTTTTGCTCAAGCACAGGATTTCTACCAATAAATTCAATGCGACGAATACATTCATCTTTGTATTTGCACTCTTTACACCTGACCACAGGAACGGCATCGACAAGGGGCACTTCTCTAAGAGTTTCTTTTGCGAGGATTTCCCAATCTGAGCACCCAAAATAATCCTCTGCAACATCGCGGTCAATCAAATTCGCTTCCATACTCGTCCTCCTTCATGGTCTACTCCCCCTCAAA
Source organism: Muriventricola aceti (assembly GCF_025567565.1). Taxonomy (NCBI): domain Bacteria; kingdom Bacillati; phylum Bacillota; class Clostridia; order Eubacteriales; family Oscillospiraceae; genus Muriventricola; species Muriventricola aceti. The sequence goes on from NZ_JAOQKF010000020.1 coordinate 18,423, forward strand.
ATTATAGTGCTGAAACAGCCATCTCAGCGCCCCTACAAGCTCCTCTTTCGTCACACTGTTGTGTGTTTCCATCTCTGCCACCTGCTCGATTGCAAGCACCTTTGTCCGGATTGACAACTCCGGGTCATCCAGTCTGGTCTTTACGATGGCCCATGCTCCACTGATGGAGACATTGTCCGTTGGAAATTCAATTGTCCTGCCCATCATGCTCCCCCCGTAGTGCGGCCTTTAATACTTTCATTCGTTCTTCGGCTTCTTCTCGGTTGTAGGGTGTCCCACAAATATCAATCAGCGGGGAGGACCATTTCTTTGGGTCAAAATATACAACCGCATACCGCCCATTAAATCTCTGGTCTCTTTGCGGCTTCATTTCTCCACCTGACAGCGATTGTTCAATCATTGCAACAAACGGGCCGATAAAACACAGCCCATCCCGGTCCGCCTGGGCCAGTTCGCGGAGGCGGGAAACATCAATTCCGTAGCGTCGTGCAGTAGATTTCAAGTAGCCATCTTCGACATCGTGCTTGATTTTTTCGATTTCCCCCGGCTCCAGGCCCGTGTCCTCGTATGCGGCGAGGCGGTCAACGGCTTCTCCGCTATATTCCGTGTCGCCGATTTTAAGCCGCCATTTCCCGCCGTCAAAGTATGTCAGCCGCTTCATGGTCAGTCCTCCCCTTCAAATATTTCAAATACCATAACGGCATATGCTCACTCCTCCTTTGGGCCACGCCATTTCCAGTTGTCATTAATCTCTACATTTGTGCCCCGTGCGATCTCAAAACAACAAAATTGGCATGGCCCCTCATTATGATTTGGCGTGTAGTGAGCGCAAGCTGGACAATGGCCGTGCAGTTGCTCTATTGCAACATCCCTCTCCCGCTTCACCTGCTCCAGTTCGGCCCGCAGCTTCTCGTTTTCGGCCTCTAAGCGGTCCGCCCGCTGGTTCTCCTTGCTCCATAGGTCTTGCCCGCTTTCACCCAGCAGAGATTTCAGTCTCTTGTTTTCGGCCTGGAACGTGGAGAGGGCGGTGGCGGCGTCATCCAACAGGCCAAATACGCCGCATTCAAACGGGGTACAATCATAATCCCTTTCAAAATCTTTTGCTTTCAGGCGCTCAATCAGCTTCTCAATGTCCATCAGGGTTCCTCCTCTCCCTCCGGCGGGCGGCGGTAGGCAAGCCAGTCCCGCCCGTAGTTCCGGCAGGTATAGTCGCCTTGGCAGTACAGAGTGCTTTGCCAGTACTCCGTATCAACGCCCGCCACGATTACCCATCGTCCATACTGCGGTATACCGGGCGTTTGCACCCACACCGGCTCCCCGACCATCTCCCGTAACTGCTCGATTGTCAGAGCCTCGTTCGGCGGGGTAAGGGTGAGCATCCCCAACACAAGGTCCTCTGCCCGCTCCTTATCCTGTTCGCTGTCCCAGCTACATGCCTGGATTTCAGCCATTAGTTCACTGGCATCAATCGCCCTTGCCATCTTTCAGCGCCTCCATCCTCTCCATCACCATCTCCACGGCCTCGTCCGTCATGGGCGCGCCGCAAACGGAGCAAAAATCTTCAAGACCACATGGTTCTCCTTCAGTTGTGACAAAGCATCCGTCAAGAACCGTTTCATCACCGCATTTTGAACAAGTCACATAGGTAAAACCATTCAGTTCATCATAGCTTACATCCCACTTACCCCTCCACACCTTCTCCACCCGCTCCCGGCTGACGGGGCGGAGGGCGGCAATTGCCATCTTAGCGGCTTCAACCTCAGTTGGCTTATATGTCCAGTATTCGATTATGTTTTGCAATGACTTGATTGCTTCTTCCCGCGTCATGGCTGGGCCTCCCTTTCCATCTTCTCCCTGATGGCTGACAGGATGAAATCCCGGTTCAGCACATACAGGTCCGTAATTCCGTGCTCCTTGCACATCTTGATGATCTCGTCCATGATGTAGTTTTTGATATCTTCTTTCCAGAGGACAACCGCCTGTATCGTTGCAGAGGCAACAGTGTTTCCATCCTCGTCTGTTTTGATTTGAAAGGCGGGATTGTCAAGGCCGAAATACTCTCCGAGGTTCATTCCATCCCCTCCAGCATCTCCATCTCACATATATCAACAATGTGGTCGCAAAGTGCTTCTGGTATCACTGCACGCTCCCGGCCCCCTTTTAGACCCTGTGT
>NZ_JAOQKF010000021.1:0-12165 GCF_025567565.1 Muriventricola aceti
CAGGCGGTCAGGCCGGGGATCTGCTGCTCCTGGATCAGGGACAGCATATCGGTCCTCCACGCGGTGCCCTTAGCCGCGTTCAGGGCGCGGATGGGAAGAATGCCGTTCTTGGCTACGATGCCGGCCATCTCCGTATCGTTCCACTTGATAGTTGCCAGTCTCATATTTCACTCATTCCTTTTCTATAAAAATTGAATTGATCGATGCTCGTTGATCAGCCGTTGTAAGTCAACGGATCGTTTCCCCGTCGGCCGCCGCACTCTAAGGAGTTAATGAGCTGTGTTTCCTCTGGCGTTAGGGAGAAATCGAACACATCAAAGTTCTCTCGGATGCGGTCGTAGTGGCTGGATTTGGGGATGGGGATCTGCTGGCGTTCCAAGTGCCACCGCAGCACTACCTGATTGGCCGTTTTCCCGTATTTTTCCCCAATGGACAATATGCGGGGATCCCCCATAAAGGCCCCACGCTTGATGGGACTGTAAGCCACCAGGGCGATACCCCGATCCAGACAGAACTGGCGCAGCTCCCGCTGCTGAAAGGCGGGGTGTAACTCGATCTCGTTGATAGGGGGATAAGCCCCAAAGACTTCCTTTATTCGTTCCAACTGATCTACCTGAAAGTTGGACACGGCCACCGATCGGATCAATCCCTGGTCTTTCAACCTGAGAAGCTGCTCATAGGCGGACAGACGTCGCTTCTCCTCCGTTCCAGGCCAATGGAGCAGGCAGCAATCCAGATAATCCACGCCCAGATCCCTGAGGGACTGTTGGGCCGAGTTGGCGGCCACCTCATAGTCCTTAGGCCAAACCTTGGAGAGTATGTAGACCTTCTTCCGGTCTAACCCCGCCAATCTGAGTCCTTCGCCCACGTCTTTCTCATTGGCATACATAGCGGCGGAGTCGATATAGCGATAGCCGCACTCCAGCGCCCAGGCAACAGCCTGGGATATCTCATGTCCATAGGAGGCATAACATCCAAGCCCATACCGCGGCATCTCGGTTCCATCCAGCAATGGCATCATTCCAGGCTTTGTTTCCATGACTTCACCTCCATCGAATTCAGTTTGCCCACCTTGTTTTTTATTTTATCACGATTTTTTTAAAAGTAAAATACTCTGTTACATAACTTGGTATAAGAATTACCATATAAGTTACATCATTAATGTCATCTATGTTCCTCTCTATGTGGTATGTGGATCAGTAAGACCTTTTAAATCTCTCATCGAGTTTTACAACACACAGAGGCCACATCGCACATTGAAAAACCGAACGCCCTGTCAGATGGAAGATACGTTCATGAGCGACAAATAAAGAGAGCACCTTGCTAACATAACGGGGGTTCAAATCTCGCCATTTAGACGTTTTGCGTTTTCATTTTACTCGGTTTATATGATTGGTGAGAGTGGCACTCCGCATAAGAATGCCAGAACCCCTTGCCGCAAGAGGTTCTGGCATAAAACACCCCCAACTGATCGAAACCATGACAAGCATTTGTTCAGATCGGATGGGGGTGTTCATTCGCAGTTTACCGTTGTACACGGCCGGAGCCGTCTCCGCCCACCAGGCGCTTGACCTCGTCAGCGGTGGACAGGTTGAAGTCCAGCTCAATGGTCTGCTTGAGACAGGATGCGGCGGCGGCATATTCAATAGTCTCCTGGGGGCCGTAGTCGTTCATGATTCCGTAGAGCAGACCAGCGGTGAAGGAATCTCCGCCCCCCACCCGGTCTACTAGGTGGATCATGTACTGCTTGGAGAAGTAGGGCTTACCGTTTGTATACAGCATTGCGCTCCACTCATTGTCCGAGGCACTGATGCTGCGCCGCAGGGTGACGGCTACCATCTTGGTTCCGTAGGTCTGGCAGATCTGCTCCGCCACATCTATGTAGCCCTCCCGGTTGAGCTTGCCCTGGGTCACATCAGTATCACGGGCCTTAATGCCCAACACCTTCTCTGCATCCTCCTCGTTGGCCACCAGCACGTCGATGTAGGGCATCAGCTGGACCATGCACGCATTGGCTTCAGCCTCAGTCCACAGATTTTTGCGGTAATTCAGGTCACAGCTGACGGTCAGTCCCATCTCCTTGGCCTTTCTGCACGCCTTGATACACACCGAGGGGATGGTTTTACTCAAGGCGGGGGTGATGCCCGTCATGTGGAAATGGGTGGCCCCGGCAAAAATATCTTCCCAGTCAAAATCCTCATAGGCGCAGGTGGCGATAGAGGTATATTTGCGGTCATAGACGATCTTGGAGGGGCGTTGGGATGCCCCCTTCTCCGCATAAAACACACCCATCCGCTCCCCGCCGTAGGCGATATGGCTGGTCCCCACATTGAACTTGCGCAGCTCCGCCACACCGCAGGCGGCAATATCGTTGTCAGGCAGCCGAGTCACGAATTCCGTGTCCATCCCCATCATCGCCAGGGAGACGCACACGTTGGCCTCCGCACCAGTATAATTGATCTGGAAGTGGTCCGCCTGGATAAAGCGCAGATACCCCTCTGGATTGAGACGGAGCAGATAATCTCCGAAGCCTACCATTTTCTTCATTGTGATCTCTCCTTATTTCTGGATACCGTTATACAGGCCCTGAACGAGCAGCATCCCGGCAGTGGCGCCCTGGTCCTCAGTTCCCAGGGCCTTGGCCGCAAAGACGGCGGCCTTGCCGTATTTGGGCGTCATCTCTTTGGTGGACTCCAGGCCCCGCTTTGCCCCCTCCAGGGCCGCAGCGGCGGTGTCCTCCAATCCGCTTCCAGATGCGGCCGCCTGCTCCGCCGCGTCGGCAGCCGGGAAGATGGCGTCCAGCACAGTGCGCTCTCCGGGGACACACTTGCCCCGCTTGGCAATTCCATCCGCGAAGCCACGCAGGAATGCCGCAAAGGCGGAGGCGTCCACCTCTTCCTTCCCTATCAGGCGCTTACCGCCCTCCATCCATCCGGAGGACATCAGTGTACCCATGGTAGAAGGAACTACGCTGGACATCTTCATGCCGGCCTTGGACAAGCGCTTGCCCATGTCTGCTTCCTCCAAGCCAGCATAAATCTCCGGCAGGGCACAGTAGCCTTTCTTCATGGTCAGGCCCAGGTCCCCGTCGCCCATGCGGGCGTCCATCTCGCACAGGTGGTCTGCCTGCTCGGTCATTATCTGAGCTACCGCCTCCATAACAGCGGTCCAATCCTTCGCTTGAATGACTTTCATGGTCGACGCTCCTTACTTCTGGCAGTAGAAGGGGGTGCTGACGGGCATATCCAGCATGGCCTTAGTCTCTCTGTCCACCTTCATGATGGAGATGGACGCCCCCATCATCTCCATGGAAGTAGCGAACTCGCCCACAAAGGTGCGGTAGATGGAGATGCCTTTGTCCTCCAACTGCTGGGAAACGCTGTTGGACAGAATGTACAGCTCCTCAATAGAGGTGGCGCCCAGGCCGTTGATGAGCAGGGCGACCTCATCGCCGGAGGCAAGGGGCATATCCTTCAGCAGGGTGTCCAGAGATTCAGCGGCCAGCTCGTCGGCTGTCTTGATGGGGCCGTTCCACACGCCGGGCTCTCCGTGGATACCCATGCCCATGGCCATCTCGTTCTCGCCCAGGGTGAAGTTGGAGTGACCCACCTCAGGAATGACACAGGGGGTCAGGGCAAAGCCCACAGTACGGGTGTTGTCCTTGGCCTTCTGGGCCGCAGCCAGCACCTCGTCCAGAGTGCCCATCTGGGCGGCCTTGGCGCCAGCGCACTTGTACATAAAGAAGATGCCGGCCACACCCCGGCGGGCGGCCGGATCGGCGTTGGAGTTGACGTCGTCCGCGCCCACAATGGAAGCAGTCTTGATATCCTCCAGGTCGCACATCTCGGCGGCCATGTCAAAATTCATGATATCACCGGTATAGTTGCCATAGAGGTACAGGATGCCGCCGCCGTTGTTGACCTCTTTGCTGATCTCAAAAATCTGCTCGGCGCTGGGTGACTGGAACACGCTGCCCACAGCGCAGCCGTCCAACAGGTTCTCCCCCACATAGCCCAGGAACAGGGGCAGGTGGCCAGTGCCGCCACCAGTGATGATGGAAACCTTACCGGGAACCTTTTTCTTTGTGCAGTAGCAGCGCAGATCGTTATTGACATATCCCACCTGGTCGCTGTGGGCACGGTAGATACCCTTGAGCATATCGTCGGTGTACTGGGCGGGATCGTTGATGATCTTTTTCATGGAACAGACCTCCTTCAAGCTTTTTTTACAATGTGGACGGCAAAGCCGCCGACTTCTTCCTCCAGGTAGACCGCCACCAGGTTGCCCTTGGCGTCCACGTTCTTAAACTCCTCCCGCGTAGGGATACCCTTGGCCTTGAAATAAGCCAAGGCCCGATCGGGGGAATAGGTAAAGATGCCGATGTGTCCGAACTTGCCCGGGAACTGCTGGTTGCAGCACTCCACATAGGTACCGGCGAAGTTGGAGCGGCCGCCCTCCTTGACCTGGAAGCCGAAGCGCTCGGCGAACCAACGCGCGGTGGCCAGCCCCTCCTCCTTGCTATCCCCGTTGATGCCGATGTGGGCCAGGGAGAAGCCCAGGGATTTCTCCACTGACTTCTGGCACAGGGCGGTGATTCCTTCCCAGTCCTGGGCTTCCACCATGGCGGCGGGAGCCATGAAGCTGCCACCCACCGCGGCGATCTTGTCGCTGGAGAGATACTCCTCCATGTTACTCAGGTTGATGCCGGCGGTGGGAATGAACTGGATGCTGCCGTAAGGGCCGCACAACTGCTTAATGGTGGCCATGCCGTTCATGGGCTCGGAGGGGAAGAACTTAAAGGTGGTCAGACCCATCTCCAGCCCCGCTTCAATCTCAGTTGGGGTGATGCAGCCCGGAACTACAGGCATCTCCAGCTCCAGGCAGCGGGCTACCACCTTGGGATTGAAGCCTGGTGTGACAACGAAGTCCGCTCCGGCCTCCTTGGCCTGGTCCACCTGCTCGCAGCGCAGGATAGTACCGGCGCCAGCCAGCATCTGGGAGTCAGTTGACTTGATGGCCCGCAGACAGTCCATAGCCTTTTCCGCCCGCATGGTGACCTCGATGAGAGGCAGTCCGCCGCGGCGCAGGGCGGCGGCGACTTGGGGCGCGGTGTCCGGGTCCTTCAGGCCCAGAACGGGAACGACCCCGTGCTCCTTGATGATTTTTATTGCATCCATATGAAGAAAATTCCTTTCCAATGGCCGTGATGAGCTGCCGCGGGCAGCTCATCATGGACCACATACATTCGATTTAACTCAGCCAGCCTTCTGAGCGCTAGCCTCCTTGCGCTTGCGCAGGACAGCCTTCAAAACGGGCCAGCACAAGGTGAGGATGATGGCGATGAAAAGCACACAGGACACCGGACGGGTCACAAAGGTGGCCCAGCTGCCGTGGCTCATGACCAGGGCGCGGCGCATATTGGACTCCAGCATGGAACCCAGCAGCAAGCCCAGAACGAAGGGGCCATTGGGGAATTTGAATACCTTCAGGAAGAAGCCCAGAACGGCGGCGGCAAACATAATAGCCACATCAAAGAAGGTGTTGTTCAGGGCGAAAGACCCCACCACGCACAGGATACACACGGCGGTCCAGACGGTGGGCTGGGAGACATTGAGCACCTTGGCCGAGATCTTAGCAGTAGCCAGGCCGAAGATAAGGAATACCACGTTGGCCAGCAGCATCATCAGCATGATCTGGGCGGTAAAGGAGGAGTTCTCAGTGAACATCTTGATGCCGGGCTGCATTCCGTACATGGTCAAAGAACCAATCAGGATGGCGGTCACCGCATCGCCTGGAATACCCAGGGTCATCATGGTGGTCATGGCGCCGCCGATGACGGCATTGTTGGCGGTGGAGCTGACGGCCAAGCCCTCCAGCGAGCCCTTGCCGTACTCCTCGGGGTGCTTACTCATTTTCTTGGCGTTGCCCCAGGAGATAATGGAGGCGATGTCGCCGCCCGCCGCGGGGATGGCGCCAATAATGGTGCCCTCAACTGCCGCAATCAGGGTAGGAACTGCAAGCTCCTTAGCCTGCTTGGCTGTGGGCAGGACGCGGCCAAGGGCCAAGTTGACTTTCCGAGCCTCCAACTCCTTCTCCTGGTCGGCCTTGCGGAAGGTGTAAATCTGATAGAACACCTCACCGATGCCGAACATACCAATCATGACTGGGATGAAGGAGATACCGCCCAGCAGAGCAGTCTGGCCGAAGGTGAACCGTTTGATGGACAGGATGGGGTCCAGGCCTACACAGGAAAGCAGAATGCCGGCCATACCCAGGATCAGCCCCTTGAGCACGCTGCCCTCTGAGACAGCCACCATCATCGACAGGCCAAACAGGGCCAGCATACAGTATTCGGGCGCATTAAAGGAAATGGTAAAGTTGGCAATGGGGGTAGAAAACAGAATGAGGCAAAAGGTGGAGAAAATGCCTCCAATGAAGGAGTAAATGACGTTGATGCCCAGCGCCAGACCACCTTTACCCTGACGGTAGAGGGAATAGCCGTCAAAGGACTGGGTAATGGACGCAGGGGTGCCGGGGGTGTTGACCAGAATTGCGGAAATACCGCCGGCAAAGATGGCAGCGTTCCACAGGCCCATCAGCATGGCGAAGCCGTCCGCCGGCTCAAACCAGAAGGTGATGGGCGTCATGATGGCAATACCCATGGTGGCAGACAGGCCGGGCAGAGCACCGATGACCGTTCCAATACAAACGCCGATACACAAAAACAGGATAACAGAGGGCTGCAGGCACAGCTGTAGTGCGCCGAGCCAAACTTCAGCAGACATTCGGGTTCATCTCCTTTTACTGCTCTACTGCCTTATCGGTTGAACTGGATGGAGAAGCCGACAACAAAGGCCAGGTAGATAAACGCGGTAAAGACCACGGTATAAATGATGTTGTACTTCAGCTTTCGGCCGAAAATGGCGTTCAGGGCAAAGCACAAAATGGGCACACAGACAATAAACCGCTTTGTGGTCTGCCACAGGATGAAAAAGATTACAATGGACACAGCAGTCAGGCCCAGGCGCTTGAGGTTAAACTTGATTTCGGGGTCGACTTGGAAATACTGCACGGATCCTTTTTGCAGGATTCCGCGCACAAACAAGATGGTACCTAGAATGCCCACAGCAAAGCCCAGCAGCACTGGGAAGAAGCCCGCACCGGGCACACCGTCGGAGGACTGGGCGTTGACTCGCATGGTATCCTCCAAAAGCGTATAAATCGCCACCGAGTATCCAAAAATGGCGGTAATCAGGCCGGGAATTGTATCGCCCTTATGCATGGGAACCCTCCTTTTTTTATCAGCGAGGAAAAGCCGCGCTCACGCCCGAAGGCCTGAGCGCGGCTTGCAACAGTTATAGGTTAGGCAATGCCCAGTTCAGGAATCAGTTCGCTGTAGTAGGCCAGCTCCTCCGCGGCCTTAGCGTCCATGTCGGCGCCGTTCAGATAGGCATGCTCATAGCCGCGGTCGGCCAGAGTCTGCTTAACGGAGTCGGAGTTGATAGCGACCTCGGAAGCTTCCTCCAGGATGTCCACGATAGCCTGAGGGGTGTCCTTGGGAACAGCGAAGCCGCCCCAGCCTTGGATGGTAATGTCGTAGCCCATCTCCTGCGCTGTCTCAACCTCAGGCACTACGGAGGAACGACTCTCGCCCAGGATACACAACACCTTGAAGTCACCGGAGTCCACGTTGTTCTTTACCTCAGAGGGGCTGACGGTAACAGCCTGGATATTCTTGCCCAACAGAGCGGCCACAGCGGGAGCCGCGCCGTCGAAGGGCACATGGGTAAACTCTACGCCGCACTCCTTCTCAATGGAAGCGGCAGCAATATGCCAGATGGAACCAGTGCCGGAGTTGCCGACCTGGACCTCACCGGGATGCTCTTTGGCATAAGCCAGGAAGTCCTCAAAGGTATCCCAGGGAGCGTCAGCACGGACAGTGACGGCGGCAGGGATAGTCATAGCACGGCCCACAAACTTGAAGTCGTTGGTAGACAGGTCAGTGAAGCCCAAGGCGCTAAGCATGGTGGACTCAACGGGCATATAGGCCATGGTATAGCCGTCGGGATCGGCGTTGCGGACCTGCTCCAGGCCGATGGCGCCAGAAGCTCCCTCAACATTGGAGACGATGACGCTGGTGTCAAGGGACTGCTCGAGCTCAGAGGCGTAAATACGGGCCACGGTGTCAGAGGCGCCGCCAGCAGCGTAGGGAACGATCAGAGAGATCTGCTTTCCGTTGGGGAAATTGACCTCTTCCTGCTGGCTGGTGTTTCCAGAGTTGGAAGCGCTGCCGGAATTGCTGCTCTGAGAGGTCTGGCTGCCGTTGTTACCACAGGCGGCCAGTGACAGGGCCATCGCCGCTGCCAAGGCAAGTGAAAGAATCTTTTTCATTTTTCTGCTCCTTTTCTAGATCATAGTTATTTCACACGCTTACGCAGTGGAATACAAGGTAAGAATTAAATGTAGGGAGCAACTTGCTGCTTCAGCTGGGCAACCTGCTCGTCGGTCAGGTCCAGCAGGGGCTTGCGCATATGTCCTCCTGTCACACCGCGGAAGGTAAGGATGTTTTTAAAGATGGACATGTCTCCGCCAAACTGCATCAGCTTGACCAACTCGGTAGCGGCCACCTGCGCCTTGCGGGCTCCCTCCAGATCGCCGCTCTGGAATGCCTTGTAGACCGCTACAAAGGCTTCGGGGAATGGGCCGGAGCAGCCGGAGACAACACCGTCGCAGCCGCACACCAGGGCAGGCAGGAACAGGTCGTCCGCGCCGGGCACCACAGAGAAGTTTCCATTTCGCACTTGCAGATATTCGTTGATGCGACGCATATCGGCGAAGCTGTACTTGACGCCCACCACATTCTTGCAGGCAGCCGCAATCTGCTCCATCGTGGCAGCGCTGATGTCGTTATGCGCCAGCTGGGGAATGACGTACACATATACCGGGAAGTCATCAGGCAGGGCGGCGCACACGGTCTTGTAGTACTCCACCATGGCCCGATCGTTTACCGTAAAGTAGCTGGGGGTAACGACGCCCACGCCGTCGGCACCAATTTTGTGGGCGTGCTGGGCCAGGCGAATGGTCTCGTCCACCGTCATTGCACCCACGTGGATGAACACTGTAACTCGTCCCGCAGCCTTTTTCACAACGGTCTCGGCCACCAGTTCTCGCTCCTCCGCGGACATGAGGTACATCTCCCCCGTCGTTCCGCAGGGATACAGACACTGAATGCCCTTTTCAATCAGGTATTCTGTCTGCTCCTCCAGCGCCGCCGTATCTACCTTCCCGTCTGCGGTAAAGGGGGTAGTCATGGCGGTGATGACACCATATAGTTTCTTCAAGTTTCTCTCCTCCCAACAATAGGATAAAATGCTTTTGTGTTCAGTATTGCTGAATGATTATTCAGTTATTTCACACTTTATTTGGATTTTAGCACGGCTAGTTATCATTGTCAATATAATTTTATTATTTTTGGAATATTTGTTCTCTTTTTCACTTTCCATTTGACAAATACGTCAATGGAGGTTAGGATAATATACGATAGCAGATGTAAATGCCTCTGCATCTGTATTTTATTTGGACCAATCGCGGGCATTTTTCTTCAATATGGATTGCAAAGGATGTTGCACCATGATTCTTTTAAAAGGGGATTCCGCTGAGATGGAATCCGCCTCTACTGTCAGCAGTAGAGTCACGTCTACCGCCAAAGCGCTGCGGATTCTAGACTGTTTTTCTCCTGCCAGGACTGAACTGACATTGGCCCAGATCAGTCGGCTGCTATCCATGCCCAAAAGCACACTGCTCAACCAGATTCGCACGCTGGAGGAAGCCGGCTATCTGCTGCGTATCCGGGACGGCCAGGCCTACCGCCTTGGGTACAAGGTCATGCAGCTCAGCTACTGCGCCCAGGCAGGCAGTCCTGTGGCCCAGTATGCCATCCCTGTGATGGAGGACCTGCAATCCGCCACCGGAGACATCATCTACCTTACCTCCCATATTGACGGCAAGGTGTTCTATATGGAGTGCGTCTATCCCAGCCGGCGCTCCATCTCATACTCCGTCTCCGGCAAAACACTCCCCATGCACTGTACCGGCTGCGGGAAGGCCATGCTCAGTCAAATGCCCACCGAACAGGTGGAAGCCATCATTCGCAAGCATGGCCTGCCTCCCATCACACAGAACACCATCACCGACCACGACCAACTGATGGAGGCACTTGCCACATACCGCCGTAAGGGATATGCACTGGATAATGAGGAGGAAACCATGGGTGTAAAGTGCGTAGCCATGGCCATCCGCACCGGACGTGGAGACGTGGCGGGTGCCATCAGTATTTCCGGCCCCGCCATCTCTATCACACCCGAAGTAGTAGATCAATACTCCGACCTACTGGCCAGGGCCTGCAACACACTGACCCAGTGCGCCCACCTATTTCCCGCCATTCAGTTGGCCTCCAACTGAATGGCCGGATGTTGTCTGGTCGATCTGTACCTTTGAATTCTGAAAGGATGGTCGCTTATGTCTCGTATCCTCAGTTACGGCTCCCTAAATCTGGATTATGTCTATCATGTCCCCCACTTCGTTGCTCCAGGAGAGACCCTCGCCTCCTGCAGCCGGGATGTCAACTGCGGCGGGAAAGGACTTAACCAGTCAATCGCCTCTGCCCGGGCAGGGGCCACCGTCTGTCACGCTGGAAAAATTGGGCCGGATGGACAGCTTTTGGCCGACACACTAGCTTCCAGCGGTGTCGACACCTCCCTCATCTCACTCAGCAGCGGCCCCAGCGGCCACACTATTATCCAGGTGGATTCCCAGGGACAAAATTGTATCCTGCTATATGGCGGCAGCAATCAGAAGATCACACACCAGGAGGTGGACCTGGCGCTGGAAGGCTTTGGTCCCGGTGACTACCTGATTGTGCAAAACGAAATCAACTGCCTGGATTACATCATGGAACAGGGCGCCAAAAAGGGCCTGTCCATCGTATTCAACCCCTCCCCCATTGACGAACATATCTCCACCCTCCCCCTGCATCTTGTCTCGCTTCTGGTTTTCAACGAAATTGAGGGGGCCGCCCTAGCCGGCACCAGCGAGGAGGGGCAGATTCTGGATATACTGCGCAGCCGCTGGCCCTCCTGCCAGCTGCTGCTCACGCTAGGGAGCCGTGGATGCATATATGATGACGGCACACAGCGAATCACCCAAGGCGTTTACCGCACCAAGGCTGTAGACACCACAGCTGCCGGAGATACCTTCACGGGGTACTTTGTAGCCTGTTTAGCTGCCGGTATGGATGCGCCGTCCTGTCTGAACCTCGCCTCCCGTGCCGCCGCCATTGCTGTCTCCCGTCCAGGTGCCGCTCCCTCTATCCCTACAATGGATGAGGTGCGCGGCTCCACCCTCTCTCTGGCATGATGCCGCAAACTTTATCTGATTCTCATCTGTTTGAAAAACGCAGGCAAAACGCCTGCGTTTTTTCCTGCCCCACCCTTGTGTACTGCCTCATTTTGTGCCAGAAAACTTGTTATGGAAATATTCTGCAGACTCCCGCTTTGCTTCGATGTGTCTCCATTCATCAAATCATAGCTATATAAAAGTTTCATCGCTTTCTGACTTTATACAGTATGCTTTGCTTTGATTCATAAGGTGTTCAATTATGTCTTGGGAACGACGCAGTCCAGAAGCCAAGCTTATTTTTCATAGTGACAGAGGTTCTCAATATACATAAGAAGCCTGAACCCTTTGATACAACAAGGATTCTAGGTAAAAATTGACCCTACCTAATCCGAACAATGACAACAAATCGTTCAGATTGGGTAGGGTCATTCATTTGGGCAGGGGGTAGCAATTCTGAACCCCCGGCAAAATCGCTTTCGCTGCAATGAATCCAGCCTCTGTACCTGTCACTGCTCTATGCTCTTTGGCCTATGGCATAACCTCCACGTATTTCTCTATCAGGTTTTTCAGGCAGTGGCCCGTGCTACTTAAATCAGTAGATACGATGATTTCCCACAAGAGACTGCATAATCTGTTTTACAATTGCTTTCAGTATGTACGTCAGATTTTAAATTAATTTGTTTGGTTGATTGTAAAATGAAGTTGGACACCTAAGAAAAAATCCATAGTGATTTTCCCCACATGGTAGAATGAAGTTTGCACACAACT
>NZ_JAOQKF010000022.1:0-7762 GCF_025567565.1 Muriventricola aceti
GCAGATTTATTATCATCGTTCCATACAAGATATTTTTAACCTTTGTTTTAGAGCTGGATTTGTCATTGATGGATTTTATGAAGAATGTTTTAAAACCAACAAAGAAATTCCTATGGTAATGATAGTAAGGCTTAAGAAGGTAAAACGTGATAGCTTAAAATAAATTCAAGTTTGTCGGGTAAATAGCAAACCCAGCCGAGCCAGTCAACGGTCAAGATGAACGGCGCATATGCGCAGCCGTTGACAGCCCCGCCCGCCTTTGCTGGTAGGCAATCAAGGGGCGACAGCAAGAAGTGCCACCGCCCCGCACTATTATTCAGAAAGGGGAATTTCCATGACCGACCAGATAGCCTATCAAGAATATATCCAGCGCAGGTACAACGCCTTTTGCAAGACTGTTATCCGCTGTGCCGCCTTGGACAAGATTTTGAAGCTTAAACGGCAATGGGAACGGCAAGTTTCCCTTGACTATCTGATGAACGAGAAGTTTGTCCAGTTTGCCGCGTCGGAGCCGGACGAGGAATACCCATTTACCGTCTGCGGTCAGACCGTCCTGCTCTGCAACGCCGCCCTTGCCGACGCGATCTCTGTTTTGCCGGAGCAGACGCGGGAAGAAATCCTGCGCTATTACTTTCTGCGCCAGCCGCAGCGCGTGATCGGCGCGTGTATTGGCCGGTCACGCAGCACAGCGGGGCGGCATATCCAGCTTGCCTTGCAGCGGCTACGCGAAGAAATGGGGGTGAGCCGGTATGAGTAGACTTCTCCCCTATGAAACAATCCTCAAAGCCCGTGAGGGCGACCCAGAAGCCGTGAACGCTGTCCTGCTCCACTACGCCGGATATATCCGCTATTTCTCAAAAGTGAACGGGCAGGTCAACGCCGAGGTGGAGGACTATGTAAAGCAGCGGTTAATTGACTGTCAATTCAAGTTCCGGCTTGACGAACCACCGGACAAGTCATAAAAACTGAATACCAGCCGCCACCGACGCGGCCAGCGAAAGCAGTAAGTCTTGAAAAAGATTTACTGCTTTTTTTGTTGTCCGGCTCCGCTCCCGGCCATTTTGCCCCCTGCCGGTTGTAGTAGTAAGCGAGGAGGGAATTTTTCTGCCCTGGTGTTTGGCATTTGGAGCATTTACCCGTAGTAGAGGGCAAAGAGAAAGGATTTCTCCAACACCGGGTAGAAACCACTGCGTCCGGTGTCATTTTAGCGAAAGCGGGCAGGAATGCCCTTTACAGGATTAGTAGTAGCAGAAAAAGAGAAACAAACTTTTGTGGTTGCAGTTTTCCAAAAAAGTGGCGGACGGAAGTGAGAGAAAGTTTGCAGTCACGGAGAGCAAGTTTCTACCACGGTGCCAAAATCCGCAATTCTGCGGTTTTGCCCCTCGCGGGAAACTTGTTGGGGAGTGCCTTCCCCAAACCCTGCTATGCGGCTTGCGCCGTAAAAAAGATTTCCGTCCGGCGAAAAGTTTTTCTCTCTTTCGCCCCGGAAACGGCTAACAGATAAGAGCATTTTTTGTGATAAGTGAAAGGAGGTTTACAGCCCATGCCGAAGCGATACAACACACCCCACCGCAGCCGCGTTGTAAAAACCCGGCTGTCCGAAGATGAATACGCCGACTTCACAGCGCGGCTTGCGCCCTATGGTATCAGCCAGTCGGAATTTCTCCGGCAGGCGATACGGCGCACCACAATACGCCCCGTTATCCATGTGTCGGCGGTCAATGACGAACTGCTCTCCGTTGTCGGGAAGCTGGCCGCCGAATACGGCAGGATCGGCGGCAACCTCAATCAGATTGCCCGGTATCTGAATGAGTACGGCGCACCCTACAATACGCTGTCCGGCGAGGTACGCGCCGCCATAGCCGACCTTGCCGCCCTCAAGTATGAAGTCCTCAAGAAAGTAGGTGACGCGGTTGGCAACACTCAAGCATATCAACTCTAAAAACGCCGACTACGGAGCCGCCGAACAATACCTGCTTTTTGAGCATGACGAGTTTACCATGAAGCCCGTCCTTGATGAAACCGGCAGGCTTATCCCCCGCGAGGACTACCGGCTGTCCACACTGAACTGCGGCGCGGAGGATTTTGCCGTTGCCTGTATGCGGGCAAATCTCCGCTATGGGAAGAACCAACAGCGGGAAGATGTGAAAAGTCACCACTATATCATCAGCTTTGACCCACGGGACGGCCCGGACAACGGCTTGACCGTAGACCGGGCGCAGGAATTGGGCGAGAGGTTTTGCGCCGAGCATTTCCCCGGCCACCAAGCCCTTGTATGCACCCACCCGGACGGGCATAACCACAGCGGCAACATTCATGTGCATATCGTTATCAATTCGCTGCGGATAGAGGAGGTGCCGTTCCTGCCCTACATGGACAGGCCAGCCGACACGAAAGCCGGTTGCAAGCACCGCTGTACCGACGCGGCCTTGCGCTACTTCAAGTCCGAAGTCATGGAGATGTGCCACCGGGAGGGGCTTTACCAAATCGACCTCTTGAACGGCAGCAAGAACCGCGTGACCGACCGGGAGTATTGGGCGCAGAAAAAGGGACAGGCCGCGCTGGATAAGCAGAACGCCCCCATGATTGCAGGCGGTATCACACCCCGGCAGACCAAGTTTGAAACGAACAAGGAGAAGCTGCGGCAGACCATACGCACCGCGCTGTCTGCGGCAACCTCATTCGAGGACTTTTCCTCTCTGCTGCTGCGGGAGGGCGTAACCGTCAAGGAGAGCCGGGGGCGGCTGTCCTACCTTACGCCGGACAGGACGAAACCCATTACCGCCCGGAAGCTGGGCGACGACTTTGACCGCGCCGCTGTCCTTGCCGTTTTGGAGCAGAACGCCGCCAGAGCCACAGAAAAAGCCGCGACTATATCCAGCACCCCGCCCTCTATCCAAGACCAACTGCGGGCAGACAGAGCCGCCCGAACTGCGCCGAATGTGCAACGGCTTGTGGACATTGAGCAGAAGAAAGCCGAGGGCAAAGGCCGGGGCTATGAACGCTGGGCGACCATGCACAACCTCAAACAAATGGCCGCGACGCTGAATGTGTATCAGGAATATGGCTTCACTTCCCCGGAGCAGTTAGAAGCCGCCGTTGATACCGCCTATCAGGAAATGCGCCAGACCAGCGGCGAACTGAAAGCACTGGAAACGAAGCTACAAGGGAAAAAGGAGTTGCAGCAACAGGTACTTGCTTACGCCAAGACCAAGCCTGCCCGCGACGGGCTGAAAGCACAGAAATCCGAGAAAGCCCGCGCCGCCTACCGGCAGGCGCATGAGAGCGATTTTATCATAGCCGACGCAGCCGCCCGGTATTTCCGGGAGCATGGCATTACCAAGCTGCCCGCCCGGAAAGCGTTGCAGGCCGAGATCGAGCAGCTTGTTTCCAAGAAATCCGGCCTGTATAACACCTACCACGAACAGAAACAGCGGTATGCGGAGTTGCAGACGGTCAAGCGGAATATCGACCAGATTTTGCGCCGGGAGGAACCCCGCCGCAGAAAGGAGCAGAGCCATGAGCGATAAGCTGCCCCGCATGGACTACCGCCAGCACCGGCGGGCGCGGCGGCTGGTGCATGAGTGCTGTAACTACGACGAGGGAAACTGCCTGCTGTTGGACGATGGGGAGCCTTGCATGTGCGTCCAGAGCATTTCCCTTTCCCTCATGTGCCGGTGGTTCCGTGTGGCTGTCCTGCCCCTTGACAGGGAACTGGCCGCAGCCCTCTTGTACCGGGGGAGCCGGAAACGGTGCGCCGTCTGCGGCGCGGCCTTTGTCCCCAAGTCAAACCGGGGAAAATACTGCCCCGACTGCGCCGCCAGAGTACGCCGCCGCAAAGAAGCCGAGCGACAGCGCAAACGCTACCACCTTTCTACGCATTTAGGGGCTGTCAAACCCTTGTAAATCAAGGGTTTTTTGCCCGCCCTCAACGGGGGCTTGATACATTTATCCTTTTCCCCCGGAAACGGCGTTCTAAATGCGTACAAACGCCCCAAATCCACCCAAAGGAGGAACCATGTCAGACAACCGAAAATACTACTACCTCAAGCTGAAAGAGAATTACTTTGACGAGGACGCTATCGTGCTGCTGGAAAGTATGCAGGACGGCATCCTCTATTCCAACATTCTCTTGAAACTGTACCTGAAATCGCTGAAAAACGGCGGGAAGTTGCAGCTTGATGAAAATATTCCCTACACCGCGCAGATGATTGCCACCATTACCCGCCAGCAAGTCGGCACCGTAGAGCGAGCCTTGCAGATTTTTATGAAGCTGGGGCTTGTGGAGCCGTTACAGAACGGCGCGTTGTATATGAGCAACATTGAACTGCTTATCGGCCAATCCTCTACCGAGGGGGAGCGGAAACGGCGGGCAAGGCTGGCTTTGCAGGAGCAGAAAGCCTTGCCAAAGGCCGGGGCGGACAAATGTCCACCATATCAAGCGGACATTTGTCCACCAGAGATAGAGATAGAGAAAGAGATAGAGATAGAAAAAGAGAGAGAGCGAGAGTTAGATACGGGACAGCCCACCCGCGCCGCTTATGGTCGATATGAAAATGTCTTTCTTTCGCAATCAGAACTGGACGGGCTGAAAGCAGACCTGCCCGACAAATGGAACTACTACATTGACCGGCTATCCTGCCATATCGCGTCCAGCGGCAAGCGATACAAGAGCCATGCCGCCACAATCTACAAATGGGCGCAGGAGGACGCAGCCAAGAAAGCCCCGAAAAAGGGCATACCCGACTACTCATGCAAGGAGGGCGAGAGTTTATGAAGAACGAAATCAACGCTGTTTTGGAAAATATGACGGCTGCCACCCCGGAGCCGGAGGACTACACCGGCGAGGACGGTTTACTGTACTGCGGCAAGTGCCGCAAGCCGAAAGAAGCCTATTTTGCGCCGGATAAGGCTGCTATCTTTGGGCGTGACCGCCACCCGGCAGAGTGCGACTGCCAGAGAGCCGCCCGCGAGGAACGGGAGGCCGCCGAGAAGCGGCGCAGGCACCTTGACACCGTGGAGGAATTGAAACGCCGGGGCTTTACCGACCCCACCATGCGGGACTGGACTTTTGAGAACGACAACGGCAGGAACCCGCAGGCCGGGATTGCCCGCCGGTATGTGGAGCATTGGGAGGATATGCGAACCGACAATATCGGCTGCCTGTTCTGGGGCGGCGTGGGAACCGGGAAAAGCTACCTTGCGGGCTGTATCGCAAACGCCCTTATGGAGAAAGAAATCCCCGTCCACATGACGAACTTTGCCCTTATCCTCAACGACCTTGCCGCCAGCTTTGAAGGGCGCAACGAGTACATTTCCCGCCTTTGCCGCTATCCGCTGCTTATCCTTGACGACTTCGGCATGGAGCGCGGGACGGAATACGGGCTGGAACAGGTTTTCCATGTGATAGACAGCCGTTACCGCAGCGGCAAGCCGCTGATCGTCACGACCAACCTCACGCTGGACGACCTGCGAAACCCGGAGGACACCGCCCATTCCCGGATTTATGACCGGCTGCTTTCCATGTGCGTCCCGGTACGCTTTACCGGCGAGAACTTCCGGCAGGAAACCGCACAGCGGAAAATGGAGAGCATGAAAAAACTGATTACCGACTGAAAGGAGTATTGCCTATGGCAGATAACAAGCAGCACGATACCCGCACCGCCCGCCGCCCCGACTGCGTGACGGAAATCCGCATGGGCAATTCCGTCCTTGTCGTGTCCGGCTATTTCAAGAAAGACACTACCACCACCGCCGCCGACAAAATGGCGCGGGTACTGGAAGCGGAAGCCGCTGCTACACAAAAACCGGCGATTTGACAAGCTGTAAAGAAGCAGATTTGACACTTTTGCCGCTATACAACCAGCCCTGTTCCGTGGTACAATGGAACCACGGAATAGTGGGGCTGGCTGTCGGAAACGGAGGATTTTATGTTAAGACAAGCCACCCAAAACCTCATTACCGCCCTTTATCCGAGATTGTCCCATGAGGACGAACTGCAAGGCGAGAGTAATTCCATATCGAACCAAAAACGGATACTCGAAACCTTTGCAAAACAAAATGGCTTTACCAACCTGCGCTGGTACACCGACGACGGCTATTCCGGCGCGAACTTTCAAAGGCCCGGTTTTCAAGCCATGCTTGCAGACATTGAAGCTGGGAAAGTGGGTACAGTTATCGTCAAGGACATGAGCCGGTTAGGGCGAAACTACTTGCAGGTAGGGTTTTACACGGAAATGCTGTTCCCTCAAAAGGGGGTGCGTTTTATCGCTGTCAACGACAATGTGGACAGTGCAAACGGCGGCATGGACAACGATTTTACCCCTCTGCGAAATCTGTTCAACGAATGGCTGGTGAGAGATACGAGCAAGAAAATCAAGGCAGTAAAACGAGCAAAAGGCATGAGCGGCAAGCCCGTTACCAGCAAGCCGGTCTATGGCTATCTCATGGACGAGGACGAGAACTATATCGTTGACGAGGAAACCGCGCCGGTTGTCCAGCAGATATACCAGCTTTGCCTTGCCGGGAACGGCCCGACCAAGATTGCCCGTATGCTGTCGGAGCAGCAAATCCCCACGCCGGGGACGCTGGAATACCGCAGGACGGGCAGCACCCGCCGCTACCACCCCGGCTATGAGTGCAAATGGGCGACAAATACCGTTGTCCACCTGTTGGAAAACCGGGAGTACACCGGCTGTCTGGTAAACTTCAAGACGGAGAAGCCCTCTTACAAAACCAAGCACAGCGTAGAGAACCCCATCGAGAAGCAGGCCATTTTCCCGAACCACCATGAGCCGATTATCGACACGGAAACATGGGAGCGCGTGCAGGAGTTACGCAAGCAGCGCAAACGCCCGAACCGCTATGACGAGGTGGGGCTGTTCTCCGGTATGCTGTTCTGCGCCGACTGCGGCCATGTGATGTACCAGCAGCGGTATCAGAACAAGAACCGCAAGCAGGACTGTTACATCTGCGGCAGCTACAAGAAGCGCACCCGCGACTGTACGGCGCACTTTATCCGCACCGACCTGTTGACCGCCGGTGTCCTCTCCAATCTCCGGCAAGTGACCGAATACGCCGCCAAGCATGAGAGCCGCTTTGTGAAGCTGCTTATCCAGCAGAACGAGATCGGCGGCAAGAGAAAGACCGCCGCAGCCACGAAGCAGCTTGAACAGGCGCAGGAGCGCATTTCCGAAGTGAGCCGCATTATCAAGCGGCTGTATGAGGACAATGTGAACGGCAAAATCAGCGACGAGCGTTTCATGGAACTGTCGGCAGACTATGAGCAGGAGCAGCGGGAACTGAAAGACCGCGCCGCCGCTTTGCAGGAGGAACTGGACAAGTCGCAGGCCGCCACCGTCAACGCGGAAAAGTTTATGGGGATTGTCCGAAAGCACCTTGCCTTTGAGGAATTGACCCCCACCCTCTTGCGGGAAATGATTGAGAAAATCGTCGTGCATGAGTGCAGTTATGACGAGAACGGCACCCGCAGGCAGGACATTGAGATTTATTACAGCTTTGTCGGCAAGATTGACTTGCCCGAAGCCTAACGCCCGACCTATCCGACACAATGGCCAAGTGCCGGATAGGAACGGCAAAATTTTTTACACTTCTATTACTTCTTTATCACACATAAGCAAAGAGCCAGGGCATGAAGCAGCTCATGGCGGGCGGCGGCGTCGCTTTGATCGGCGGCACCCTTGTTCCCCTGCTTTCTCAACTTTTTGGATAATGCCTAAAACAAATACCACCCGCCGCGCCC
>NZ_JAOQKF010000022.1:7840-10885 GCF_025567565.1 Muriventricola aceti
GGTGGAACGCGGGCATATTCAACATGATACGCAGCCTTTCGGAAAACGTCATTGTACCGATTGCGGGCGTTATCATTACCTTTGTCATGTGTTATGAACTAATCCAGCTTGTAATTGAAAAAAACAATCTGCACGATCTCGACACTTGGATTTTCTTCAAATGGATTTTTAAGACCTTTGTTGCGGTGCTGCTGGTAACAAACACTTGGAACATCGTCATGGGAGTTTTCGACGTTACGCAGAGCGTCGTCAATCAGAGCGCGGGGGTTATCATATCCGATACAAGCATAGACGTTACCACCGTCATTACCGACATTGAAGCAAAACTCGACGCTATGAGCGTGGGCGGTCTTTTGGGGTTATGGTTTCAATCCCTCTTTGTAGGGCTTACCATGAAAGCCCTGTCAATCTGCATTATGCTTGTGGTGTATGGGCGCATGATTGAAATATATCTTGTAACGAGCGTTGCCCCTATCCCGATGGCAACAATGGTAAATCACGAATGGGGCAGCATGGGACAGAATTACTTAAAATCTTTGCTTGCGCTTGGTTTTCAGGCGTTTCTGATCTTGGTGTGTGTCGGCATTTATGCGGTGTTGATACAAACAATCGCAGCGACCGACGACATTTCCGGCGCGATCTGGGCTTGCATGGGCTATACCGTCCTCTTGTGCTTTACGCTTTTCAAAACGGGAAGCCTTGCAAAGAGCGTCTTTTCGGCACATTAAGGGGGTGAGTTATGATTTGAAAATCGGTTTAATCGACGTTGACAGCCATAATTTCCCCAACCTCTGCTTGATGAAGCTATCCGCGTATCATAAAGCAAAGGGGCATACGGTGGAATGGTGGAACGCAAAGGGGCGGTACGACCTTGTATATAAAAGCCGCGTCTTTACGGACACCTATTCCAAAGACACGATAACCGTTACCAACGCGGAACAAGTTATTTTCGGCGGTACGGGCTACGACACGAAAAACCGCTTGCCGCCGGAAGTGGAACACAGTTACCCGGATTATTCTATCTACCCGCAGTTTTTCGGGATTGCCTACGGCTTTTTAAGCCGGGGTTGTCCGAGAAATTGCGGGTTTTGCATTGTCAGCAGTAAAGAGGGACGCAAAAGTGTTAAGGTTGCGGATTTGTCCGAGTTTTGGAAATGGCAGCCGGAAATAAAAATCATGGACGCTAATCTGCTTGCCTGTCCCGACCATGAAAATCTCATTGAGCAGCTTATACGAAGCCGCGCATGGGTGGATTTTTCGCAAGGGCTGGATATTCGCCTTGTGAACAGGGATAATGTCAGCCTGTTAAATCGGGTACGGATAAAAGCGGTACATTTTGCATGGGATAATCCCGACGAGGACTTAACCGGGTATTTCCAACGTTTTTTGGATTTGACCGCCATTAAGAGCAGCCGCCAGCGGCGCGTGTATGTTCTTACCAACTACGGCAGCACTCACGAACAGGATTTATACCGCGTGAACACCTTGCGGGCTATGGGCTTTGACCCGTATGTGATGATTTACGAGCGTCCAACCGCCCCGCCTGTTACCCGCCATTTGCAACGGTGGGTAAATAACAAACGGCTTTTCTATGCTGTCCCCCGTTTTGAAGATTACATTCCGGGCAGAAAGGAGGTTTGAAATGGCGTATGTAACCGTCCCAAAGGACTTAACAAAAATCAAAAGCAAGGTAATGTTCAACCTTACGAAACGACAGCTAATTTGTTTCAGCGCGGCGGTAGCAATCGGACTGCCGCTGTTCTTTTTGGTAAAAGACAGCGTTGGAACAACCACAGCGGCATTGTGCATGGTGCTTGCCATGCTGCCTATGTTTTTGCTTGCCATGTACGAGAAAAACGGGCAACCGCTGGAAGTGATTATTCGGCAATTTGTGGAAGTGAAGTTTCTTCGCCCCAAAGAGCGACCTTATCAGACCAACAATTTTTATGCCGCCCTTGCGCGGCAAGAGCAATTAGATAAGGAGGTACGGGCGATTGTCAAAGGAAAAGAAAAACACCCAAAACGAAAAGCGTAAACTTTCCCGACAGGAAAGAAAACAGATAGATACCCTTATCCGACAGGCAAAGGGCGACGGGAAGCCCCATACGGCGCAGGACAGCATACCGTTTGAGCGAATGTATAAGGACGGGATTTGCCGCCTTGCAAACGGGCGGTATTCCAAGTGCATTGAGTTTGAGGACATCAACTATCAGCTTGCGCAGCCGGACGACAAAACCGCCATTTTTGAAGCCCTTTGCGATATGTATAACTCGTTCGACGCTTCTATCAGCGTGCAGCTTTCCCTAATCAGCCGCCATGCGAACAAGGACGATTTCAAGAACAGTATCACGATTGCGCCGCAGAATGATGACTTCGACAGTATCAGAGCAGAATACACCGAAATGCTTAGGACGCAGCTTGAACGCGGAAACAACGGGCTTATCAAGACCAAGTTTCTCACCTTTACCGTTGAAGCAAAGGACATTAGATCGGCGCGGGCGCGTCTTGCCCGCATTGAAACGGACACCCTCAACCATTTTAAGGTGATCGGCGCGGCGGCGCGGGTATTGGACGGGAAACAGCGTCTTGAAGTGCTGCATGGGATTTTCCACCCGGACGGGGAACGCTTTAACTTTGCGTGGGAACGGCTACCCGCAAGCGGTCTTTCTGTCAAAGACTTTATCGCCCCGTCCTCTTTCCGATTTGGCGACGGGCGAATGTTTCAAATGGGCGGCAAGTTTGGTGCGGTTTCCTTTTTGCAGATCGTCGCGCCGGAACTTTCCGACCGTATGCTTGCTGACTTCATGGACGCGGAAAACGGGATTATCGTCAATCTGCACATTCAGAGTATCGACCACAACGAAGCAATCAAGACGATTAAGCGCAAGATCACCGACCTTGACCGCATGAAGATTGAAGAACAAAAGAAAGCAATCCGCAGCGGTTATGACATGGATATTAGTGCGACTCGTTCCTGAACAAAGCCTTCGTGGTTGAAGGACAAAATCAGGCACTAACAAAAGAACGAAAATTTCAGATGTTAGG
>NZ_JAOQKF010000023.1:0-6596 GCF_025567565.1 Muriventricola aceti
ACCGGATGCCATATCCAGAATCTTCCGGCCATCCTCCGTATACAGATAACAGCCTTCTCCCCTTACAACACAGGGCGTTGTCTCCGCGTGCATCGCCATTGGGGGCAGGAGTACCTTGCTTCTCTCATGCTGAGTCATAAACGTCAATCCTTTCTATTCATTATTGTTTGGGTCTTAAGAAATTTCTTTAAACATGCTTCATTAACTTGGCCACATTGTATCATCTGAGGAAAAAGAAAGATTGTAAAAAGTGGACATATCATCCAGTCCCTAGACGACCAAGCCAACCTTGCTGCGGCATACCTGATTCAAAAAAGAACTTGGGGTCATAGAAGTATATTGTTTGAAGTCATGGATAAAGTGAGGCTGGTCGTAGTAGCCAAGATCAACAATGACATCCATTATATCGGTATACTCTAAATAAGTGATGGCAGTTTGGGCTCGAATGATATCAGAGTATTTTTTGAGCGAGAGGCCAAAATGGCATTTAAAAATGTTGCTGATATAACGTTGACTATATCCCAAGGTACTTGTCATGTCTGATACCTTCAAGGTGCCAGGGGAATTAACGATCAATTTGGCTACGCAGTTGGCGATTATATGGATTGGAACGGTCTGCTGTCTGTAGAAGAATCGGCGTGTAGCCTCAACCATACTGAGGAAGTCAGGCATCTCCCCCAATTCCTGCTCAAAGGAACCGGTATCAAGAAATTCAGAAAGCGGGATGCGATTGCCCACCAGAGAGGCAGCATCCTGCTTCAAAAACTTAAAATGGATACCCGGCTGCAACTTCAGGCCAAAACAACGGCAGCAGGAACTGATGAGGGATTTTTTTCCCTGGAGAAAGCTCCCACATACATATCCACGGCAGACATTGCTCTCCCATGTGAATTGCAGATCGACACAGCCGTCAGGAATGGCAATAATATCAATTTTTTTAGGATTTTCCAGCAGATATGCCTTTTCAAAGACCGGATCATCCAGCAGGACTTCCTGATAGCCAATCTGATGGCGGTTGATATAAAATGTCTTGAAATTCACATATGTACCCCCCAGGTGATGTTCAGGCTACATAAACGCCCATAAAGGGTATAGGTTAATCTTCTAAAAGAGGAATCACTTCGCCGCCTTCTCCAATTATAAGGAGGAAAGGATCTTCAAATCTTTCTAGCGCCTGTTGCAGGGCCTGCTGTAAATTGGCTGGAGAACAATGGGACATTTGCCCACGCCGGCAATCTTCTGGCAGCAGGCCGTCAGTCACCAGCGTGACGTTTGAATGTCGAACTACTCGGCCCATACTCACACCTACCGCCATAGTAAGCAGATCCTCTCCAGTATTTTGGGAAGCAATGCGGTGGGAGAGAACCTCTGTTCCGTTTTCCAATGCCATATAATCCAGTATCTGGGGATGGGGTCCTACTCCTTCGGTACAGGCGGCCAAAAGAAGGAACTCGCCCCCCTTTGCGATCACACGAGTAGGACCATAGGCCGCTTTTCCACACTGCCAGAAATCGATGTCGATGGGGTAAGCAGAGGCCAGCACCACATCAGGCCGTTGCTTCAAAGATACACCGCACACAGCCTGGGCATAGGATACCGCCTTCCGGTGGGCATGGATATAATGCCCTGCTACTGCGCGATACAGATTCATATTCTCGTCCAACACGGTGTTGATAATGTAGTGTAAGCCTATATTTTTGGTCCACTCCTCCACTGCCAGACGAACAGGACATTCCACCATGCCTAGAAGCACCTCATCCCGAAGTCCCTGCATGACATGGAACTCAGAGACAATATCGGCAGAAGTAATACCAGGATAGAGGATCTTCGCGCCGCCTGACCAGCCCATACAGCCGTGTGGCACCACATTTCCAATGCCGATACGTATATCTGCCTCCATAGCTGGCTTATATACCCGGATTGGCGTGCCTAATTCGCTAGTGCCAACCTGGGTGAGCATATCGGGATTCTCAAATTCGCTGTTGAGAATTTGGTAGCGGTCCACAATATCCTGTCCGAATTTGGCTGCAATTTCCTCTTGTGTCAGGGGCCGGTGGCTGCCCAGCGCAATGACAATAAAAATATCACGTCGAAGGATCCCAGCCCCTTCAATGCGGGGCAGGAGTTCCTGGAGTATGGTTCGGACAGGTGTCACGCGGGTATTGTCATCACTGATGATACAAACCCTTTGGCCAGGTCGAAGCAGGTTTTCGATCCGAGGCGCGCCGATAGGGTGGTCCAGCGCATCCCGAATCAGTCCGCCGTAATCAGTTACTTTTTCTGTCTGATTTAGTCGGGCATATTGAAATCGAATACCGTCCGGGATGCGGACAGTATAGCTCTTGTTTCCGCAGCGCAACGCAATACATCTGTCATCGTTCATAAGAAGCGTCCCCAATAATGGTAAAATTCAAATATGAACTGTGAAAGCTGTCGACCAAAGGTTCAGGAATACTTGTCAACAGTTCACTGGTCTCTTTTTTTGCTTGCCCCTGGCCTCCGCAATATCAACGCGCCAGACAGAGGTGGCGGCGAGGGTAGACTGTATGGCGTGGCTGAAGCCAGACATATGCTCAGGCATTAACTTTTCACACAGCAAACGCAGAGCTTCAATCATTTCCGCCTGGTCCGTGACCTCAACGGCGGTGCCAGTAACGATGGCAGACTGAAAATAGGTGGTATATGTGTTGGGCGCGACAAATTCCGGCTCGTCCCCCCCTACGAAAGTAATGCACACATTGGGGTTGGCGTGCAGCAGGTCCAGCTTTCTCCCTCCCGCCTTGGCGCAGTGGAAGTAGAGGCAGTTGCCATTTCGAACAAAGGAGAGGGGCAGACAATAGGGAAATGCCTCGCTGGTATGAATAGACATAACGCCATGAGAGCAGTGGTCAATCAAGGACAGCGCAAATTCTTCCCCCTGTTCCCGATCGCTTCTTCGCATTGGATACATAACAGCTCCTCCTCAAAACAGAAATATGTCACAGTGTCACAAAACCGCGTGGAATATCCTTTGCCCAGATTGGATGGAAACAAAGCCGGAGGAAAGCGCAGGGCAATCCAACAGCTTTGTTTCCACCAATCATACATGCGCAGGAGCACACATCAAACAGGTTTTAGGATAGCAGCCAGACTAGAGCCATCGAGATGGGTTCGATGTAGGCAATGAGCAGCAGGCAGACAAACATGGCGGCCAAGAATGGGATAGCGGCCTTAGAGACCTCCTCTATCTTCAGCTTTGCAACAGCGGAGGCCACAAACAGATTCACACCGTAGGGAGGTGTTACAAAACCGATGGCCAGCGCTACAGTCATCATAATGCCGAAGTGGACAGGGTCCATTCCAACCGCCTTAACCATGGGCAGGAACACAGGGGTCAGGATCAGGCAGGAGGAAATATTGTCTACAAAACATCCCACCACCAGCAGAATGACGATGATCAGAGCAATAATGGCGATCTTGGAGGAGACCGCGCTGAGGACCACATTGGCTACCTTGGCCGGGATCTGTTCCATGGTCAAATAGGCCGCGAAGGACATGGAGAACCCTAGCGCCAACCCTGTGAAGCCGTTCATATCGGCGGTGCTGCGGTAAGATTCGTATACAATCTTCCAAGTCAGCTCATGGTAAACAAATTTCCCTACGAACAGAGAATAAACAGTGGCAACCACCGCGGCCTCTGTCGGGGTAAAAATACCACCATAGATGCCTCCCAGAATAATGACGGGGGCCATCAGTGCGGGCAGGGAGTCCAAAAAGACCTTCAGGAAACTCTCATCGTTCTTGGTACGCTCAATTCCCTTATAACCGCGCTTTTTAGAAATAACCCAACAGACAATCATCAGGCCAATGCCAATCAGAATGCCTGGAATAAAGCCCGCCTTGAACATATCACCCACAGAGGTGCCGGAAGCAACGCCGTAGATCACAAAGGGGATAGACGGGGGGATGATGACGCCAATCGTACCAGCTGTGGCAGTCAAACCAGTGGAAAAGGCCCGGTCATAGCCCCGCTTTTCCATCTCTGGCAGCATGATGGAGCCCATGGCGGTCACAGTAGCAGGGCCGGAGCCAGAGATGGCCGCAAAAAACATACAGCCGATGACGGTAGCCATGCCCAAGCCACCGGTAAACTTACCCACCGCGGCGTCGGCAAGATTGACGATACGTCTGGCGATACCGCCCAGAGCCATCAAATTGCCCGCCAACATGAAGAAGGGAATGGCGATCAGCGTAAAGGAGTCCAGACCAGTAAACGCTTTCTGGGCCACCATCACAGGGCCAATGTTGCTGGTCAGGCAGATGGTCAGCGATGTGGCCACGCCCAGAGCGACGCCGATCGGCACACTCAGCATGATCAGCACAAAAAACACGCCAAACAGAAGCAGAATGTTCATTCAGCGGCCCCTCCTTCCACAGTTTTTTTGCCGATAAGACTCTTAATTGTTGTTTCGATCAGACGTATGCTCATGAGCACCATTCCGACAGGAATGGAGGCGTAACAAATCTGCATGGGAATACGCAGGGCAGTAGATTTCTGCCCAAAAGCGGCAATCGTCTGGACTGCGGCCATGCCTTGAATAAAGACAAAGACAGCGAAGCCGATCCAGATGGCAGTAACAAACAATTCAAGGATTTTCTGTCCTTTAGGGGAGAGGCGATCCTTTATCATGGTGATGCGGAGATGAGTGCCGTTGCGGGCAGCATAACTCACACCCAGCCAGGTCTGCCACACATAGAGATAGCGCACAGCCTCTTCAGACCAGGATGGCGCGTCTTTAAATAGGAAACGCATCACAACCTGATAGAAAATCAGGGCGGTGCTAATCATCAAAGAAGGGACCAAAATATATTCCTCTAAATGATCCCAAATTTTAACCAAGGTTTTCATGTATTGAGCCCCCATAATAACGGCGTAGACAAGGAAATGCCTTTACCGAGTTCTGTTAATTGGTAAAGTGGGCGGGGATGCCTGCCGGCATCCCCGCCCGCAACAGGAGACATTACTCAAGTAATTTGCGATAATATATTTCTTTAATTATCTCGAATCTGAACCGCCATCTCGTAGATCTCAGGATCAATCATATTCTTGATGTCCTCTAGTTCCCAAACAGACTTGGTCGCCTCACGCATCTCTTCGACCATTGCGGTGTCGGGATGGATAAATTCCACCCCAGCCTCGGCCATAGTGGCTTCCAGTTCCTCTTCCATCTCCGTGTTCAAACGGCGCTGATTCTCCATCGCGTACTTTGACCCATCCTCTACGACCTTCTGCAAGTCAGCGGGCAGGCTCTGCCAAAACGCCTCGGAGAAAACCATAGCGTTGGCAGCATAGATGTGGCCGGTGTATGTATAGTAGGGCTGAACCTCATACAGTTTAGCAGTGTAGGTCAGCACTACGCCGTTGTCCTGCCCTTCAACAACGCCCTGGGACAGACCGGTGTACAACTCGGAGAAAGCCATGGGAGTAGGAGAAACTCCTAGTGCGTCGTAAGTAGCAATATTAACAGGGGACTCCATAACACGAATCTTCATATTCTTCATATCCGCCAGGGAAGTTATGGGGCGGACTTTATTGGAGATGTTGCGGAAAGCGTTTTCGCCGTAGGCCAGCAAACGCATACCGACATTGGGGAGGTTCTCGGCCAGTTTGGCGCCAAACTCACCGTCTAACTGCTCATAGGCATCTTCCTTGCTGCTGAAAAGGAAGGGCAAGTCACACACAGCATAGTTGGGCTCAAAGTTGGCTAAAGTAGACATGGGTCCAAAAGAGCACTGCACTGTATTCAGCTGCAGGGCTTCAAACAGCTCACGGTCGCCACCCAAAACCGAATTGTTCTGTACATCTACCCGGATACGGCCGTTGGAGTTCTCCTCAACATAAGGCTTAAAATACTCTATCAGGGCGATACCGGAGGCAGAGTCGTCCTGAATGGTAGAACCGACAATCAAAGTAAATTCAGGATCAGAAGTGGTGCCGCTCGTTCCGCCAGCGTTGGAAGCGCTGGATGTGCTGGGTTTTTGGGTGTTGCCGCATGCAGCCAGACTCAGCATCATGGCACAGGCTAGAAGCATGGAAATGGTCTTTCTCTTCATTTTTGTTCATCCTCCTCATTACATTTAGATCGGTTTTGGTTGATATACACTCTGGGGAAGCTTCCGGCCCATAAACCCAAGGAAGGAGCAGATTTGGACGGCCTGTTTACATTGGACTGGATTCTCCCACAGAAAGTACGATGACAGGAAACATATCAGAATTGGTCTGACTATGCCACAATTCTGCGGCTTCATGAGGATGCCAAGGTATTAGAAAATATACTCTTTTCAAAAGGTAATTATGTAGTGTTCTGTAATATAGTGTTCTGTATACAAACATGTAGAATATAGCCAAAAATATCAGGGAAGTTCAAAAAGACAATAGCACAAACGACATTTATCTGTCAAGAGATAAAAAGATATCAAAAAATATTTTACTATTTCTAAAAAAATTATCCAAGATTTTTGTTGGTTGATTGTAAAATGAAGTTGGACACCTAAGAAAAAATCCATAGTGATTTTCCCCACATGGTAGAATGAAGTTTGCACACAACTTCTTCCAA
>NZ_JAOQKF010000024.1:0-1329 GCF_025567565.1 Muriventricola aceti
CACCGCCTGTCTGGAATCCGCTGACATCAACCTGTCCAACACGTTGAAAGCGGACGAAACGTTGCTGGTTGGATTTGTGCCGCCGAAACCGGAAACGGGATATATTACCGAGCGTGTTGTTTTGACAGGTTCAGGAACATGGAAAAAGCCTGCCGGGGTCACTCGAATCGAATATGTCCTGATAGGACCTGGCCAGGGGGGCAGAGCTGGTAAAAAGGGGGAGCCCGGTTCCGCTACTACGCTCTCGTTTTCGTACTCATTACTCGGTATAAATACCAGGTACAGTGGTAAGCACCCAGGAGAAGGGGGAAAAGGAGGAGAAGGCGGAGCGCCAGGACATGGCGGGAAAATCTACCGTGGAGAGATGGACCTATCTGTCATCGATGAGTTGGAATATAGCTGTGGACCCGGCGGAACTGGTGCTACTTACGATGAATCAAATCCGGAAGCTGAAGGGAATGAAGGGAACGCAACAACACTTGGTGATATCTCATCCGATTTAGGCAGCTCATCTGAGTTTGGTTATACGGACATTATAACCGGAGAGGTTTACGCAACGACTGGCCTTCAGGGAATCTCTGGAGGAAATGGGGCAGGCACGACCGCTGAGAACAGGGAAAATTCTTCAAACGACGGTTTTTACTTTACACCATCTACTGGGGTGACGGATGAAGATGGGACATTTTGGGCTGGAGGAACAACGAAAACGCAAGGTAACACAGAACCTCCAAAATTAGATGGAGATGGCGACAGCGCCAGCTTTACTGGGAGCCTTGGAGATGGATACGCTGGCGCACAAGTATCATATGCGCTTGGGTCCGGTGCGGCGGCCGGAGCGGCGGGCATAGATGGAACAGCGCTGGGTAGATTTACTGTTTCCAGAAACAGTTCCAAAACAACCATTACCGCACGGGCCTACGCAACAAATGGACTGAAAGGCGCGGATGCGGCTATAGTTCCTAAAAAGGCTCTTAATGGAAACGGAGGCCGCGGAGGCTATGGAGGAGGCGGTGGAAGCTCAATCGGGATTGCGGGGACATATAGCGGCAGCGATGGGTCGCCGGTCGGGTCCTATAATTTGAGTTCCACCACCGCTGACCCAGGAGAAGGCGGATTGCCAAGTCAAGGTGGCGAGGGCGGAGATGGCCTGATTATTCTCTACTATTCCGTTCCGAAAGAAACCCAAAACGGCCCAATAATGGACCGCACTGGCCGCTTTATTCTGGACAAGCTGGGCCGAAGAATCGTCGTGTGAGGTGAGATACCATGACAATAGAAGAGAGGCTGTCCGCCCTGGAACAGAGGATTTCTACCATGGAGTTACAGGCG
>NZ_JAOQKF010000024.1:1598-3155 GCF_025567565.1 Muriventricola aceti
CATCCAGCTTTCCCGTGATGGAGAAGTATACAGTGTGCTACTTACCGCCTCCATGCTGGCGGATGACGGTACATACGCCATGCAGGTTCGGGGCACTCTGGGCGACCAGGTGCGGCACAGCAACCTGTTTTATGCCACGGTGTTTAATAGCATCAATGCGGTAGACGCATTCCCGCCGCCCCTGCCCTCCGAGTTTGAGCAGATGGAGGACCGTCTGACAGACATTAACAATAATCCGCCAAAACCCGGCACAAACGGGACATGGCTCATTTTTAGCCCGGATTCCGGGGAATATGAGGAATCAGATATACCATTACCAGAGGGCGGCGGTGGTGGCTATAAGATCGGCCACGGCCTACTGCTGGACAGAGAAACGAATACACTCTCTGTAAATGCGGTGAGCGACTTCGAGGGGGATAACACCCTTCCCATTACCGCGGCGGCGGTGCAGGATACTGTTGGAAATATCGAGATCCTTTTAGGGACGATTTGAAAGGTGGTAAAAAATGAGCGTAGCAACTGAAATCAGCCGCATCCAAACCGCACGAAATACGATCCGTGCGAAAGCGGTAGAGCTTGGTATTGGCACGAGCGTTGACACATTGGACAAGCTGGCGACAGAGATCGAGGGTATTGAAAACCGGGGCGCTGTATCGGCGCAAGTCCAGGAGGGCGATACATACACCATCCCGAAGGGCTACCACAACGGAAGTGGTACAGTGTCCGGTGTGGCTGGGGGTGGAAACTATAACCTCCAGAGTAAGAGTGTTACGCCTACCAAGGTTCAGCAGAACGTGACTCCAGACCCCGGTTATTACGGACTGTCTGATGTGACGGTATCTCCGATTCCCGATAGTTACCAGGATGTGTCTGCTGTGACCACCACTGTGGCTGACGTGCTGACTGGAAAGGTATTTGTAGATAAGACGGGTAAGGTTTCTACCGGCACCATGCCAAACAATGGTGCCGCAAATAAAACCCTTACAGCGGAGGAACCGTCATACACCATCCCCAAGGGGTACCATGCTGGTACTGGTAAGGTGCAGATTGTCCCAGAGACGAAAACCGTCACGCCTACAAAGTCCGAGCAGACTGTAGAGGCAACAGAGGGCAAGGTGCTTTCCTCCGTCACCGTGGGAGCTATCCCAGAGGAGTTTGTAGACACAACAGACGCCACCGCAGAGGCTGGACAAATCCTCGATGGGGAAACTGCCTATGTTGGCGGCAGCAAGGTCACGGGTACGATGCCAGATAATGGGGCAGTTACCCAAACGCTGACCGTTACGGCTCCATCCTATACGATTCCGGCAGGACACCATGACGGAGCTGGAACAGTATCTATCACGCTGGAGGAAAAGACCGCAACCCCCAGCAAGTCCGCCCAGAAGATTGCGCCAACTACTGGAAAGGTGCTGTCTAAGGTTACCGTTGGAGCCATTCCAGCCGCATATCAGGACGTAAGCGGAGTAACGGCTGCTGCGGCTGATGTGCTGACTGGTAAGAAGATCGTAGATGCGAAAGGCACATTGGTATCCGGTTCCATGGCGAATAACGGCG
>NZ_JAOQKF010000024.1:3398-4006 GCF_025567565.1 Muriventricola aceti
GCACAGGCTCTTGCCAATGAGAAGCAGGATAAGCTCACTGGTACACAGGGCCAGGTGGTTGGCTTTGACAGCGGGGGTAACGCCGTGCCACAGGATGCGCCACAATCTGGCATGACCCAGGAACAGGCCGACCAGAGGTATCTCCAGTTGAGCGGAGGGACCATGACGGGGGAGTTGGTGCTGGAGGTTGTTGAGTCCCCTGATCCGGTAGACGAAGGTACAGATCACAGAGTGCAGTTAGTTGTGAATGGAGATTTTTTGGGTCTTGAGAAGTTACCGCTGATCGGGATTTCTAGTAATCATGATACGGCATATATGTTTGCCAATCCAGGAGAGATTGATGCTTTCACAAGTCCGGGCTCTGGCATTGTTCAAAAAGTAGACTGTGGGGGCGTGTTTTTCTATAACGTAGGGGGCGCAAGAAAAACCGGCTTTGCGGAAAATGATGCTTATCTGCCTACGATGGATGATGTAAAGGAGGAACTCCGCAATGCTAGACCAAAATCCACCCTGGTCACCCTCCCCCTCTCCGCCTGGTCCAACAACACCCAGACTGTTACAGTTCCGGGCGTACTTGCGGATGAGAGTAAACAGTTGATTCAGCCAAT
>NZ_JAOQKF010000025.1:0-3633 GCF_025567565.1 Muriventricola aceti
GCCCAGGACGGAAGCCAGCGGCTTCCATCCTGACCGACGCTCTGATTCACTAAGTTCTACCGTGCAGGTGTCCAACTTACACTTGCAATTTGCGGTCTATTTATCTACCGTACTCTTTCCCTGAAGGACATCATGCCCATCTTGCGTGATTCTGTATCTCAGACCGCCGTGGTCATGTTTATCGTCGGTACAGCCAGCCTCTTCGCTTGGGTGCTGACCGTGACTGGTGTGGCTGCTGATGCGAGCAACCTGCTGATCCAGGTTTCCGCGGGCAATAAGTACATCTTCCTGTTGATCGTCAACATCATCCTGCTGATTGCCGGCTGCTTCATCGACGCAAACTCCGCCATGTATATTATCGTCCCCATCCTGTACCCTGTTGCTGAGGCTCTGGGTATCGACGGCGTACACCTGGGCTGTATCATGGTCATGAACCTGGCGATTGGCCTGGTTACTCCTCCTGTGGGCGTCAATTTGTATGTGGGTTGCGGTATCGCTGATATCAGCTTGAAGAGAATGTCAAAGTCGGTGTTGCCCTTTGTGGTGGCATCCATCATAGCCTTGTTGCTGACGACTTACCTGCCCTTCATTCCTATGACGCTTCCCAACTTGTTGGGTTAAACCGTTGTTCTGATCTGCCAAGCTTCTCTGCCGGTACACGATTGGGTGTACCGGCAGGGGAGAGAGGCAGGGAAGAAACAAATTTTTTTCCCCAAAAACATCCCATGTTAGGACATTGGGTGTTCTGCTCAAATGAAATAATTTTATGAGGTGAAGTCATGAAAAACATTAGTGCAAAGGAGCTAAAAGAGTACGCCAAGCAGCTCCGGAAAACTGCTGTGACCATGATCTACGAGGCACAGTCTGGTCATCCAGGAGGGTCTCTGTCCATCGCTGATATCGTGGCCTGTCTCTACTTCCGTGAAATGAATGTGGACCCCAAGAATCCAAGGTGGGCAGACCGTGACCGCTTTGTGCTGTCAAAGGGCCATGTATGCCCCATCCAGTATTCCGCGCTGGGTCTGCTGGGTTTCTTCCCAGAGGAAGACCTGCACACCTTGCGGAAGGAGGGTTCCAAGCTCCAGGGCCATCCCTCTATGAACAAGTGTCCTGGCATCGACATCTCTACCGGCTCTCTTGGACAGGGGTTGTCCTGCGCCGTGGGTATGGCTCTGGCTGGGAAGCGCGATCATAAAGACTACATGGTCTACGCTGTCGTAGGCGACGGCGAGGCTGATGAGGGCCAGATTTGGGAGGCAGTGATGGCTGCCTACCGGTATCATCTGGACAATCTGGTGGTCATCATCGACAACAATGGCCTACAGATCGATGGCACCACAGATGAAATTATGCCTCAGCTGGATCTGACTAAGAAGTTTGACGCCTTCGGCTATGACACCTATGAGATCGATGGCCACAATATGGAGCAGATCATGGAGACCTTTGATAAGATCCATGCTGCCAAGGATGGAAGACCTAAGTTCATCAATGCCCACACCGTAAAGGGCAAGGGTGTGTCTTACATGGAGAATCAACTGGCTTGGCACGGTATGGCTCCCAACGATGAGCAGTATCAGCAGGCTATGCGTGAGCTTGAGGAGGGTATCTGAGATGGATAAAAAGTTGATCGCTACCCGCGATGGCCTGGGGGACGAGCTGGTTGAGCTCGGAAAGAACAATAAGGACATCTATGTAGTAGACGTAGACATCGGAAAGTCTTGCAAAACCACCGCTTTTGCTAAGGCCTATCCGGAGCAGCATGTGAACGTGGGCATCGCGGAGCAGAACGGAGCCGGTCTGGCAGCCGGCTTGGCTACCTGCGGCAAGATCCCCTTCGTGGTTACCTATGCTGTGTTCGGCTCCCTGCGTATGTGCGAGCAGATCCGTCAGGAGATCTGCTATCCCAACCTGAATGTGAAGATCGCCTGCTCTCACGGCGGCGTTACCCCCGCCAATGACGGCGCTTCCCATCAGTGTATCGAGGATATGGGTGTTCTGCGCACCCTGCCCAACATGACGGTCATTATGCCGGCTGACTACTGGTCCGCCCGCAAGCTGGTGGCCGCGGCGGCGGAGATGAATGGCCCCTGCTACCTGCGCTTTACCCGTGACGCGATCCCCGTCATCTATGACGAGAACACCACCTTTGAGATCGGCAAGGCCAACCTGCTGAAGGACGGCAAGGATGTGGCCATCATCGCCAACGGCGACACCGTCCGTCTGGCTCTGGAGGCCGCCGAGGTGCTGGCTGGCAAGGGAATCTCCGCCCGAGTGCTGGATATGCACACCATCAAGCCTCTGGACGTAGAGGCGGTCAAGGCTTGTGTCAACGACATCGGTAAGATTATCACAGTGGAGGACCACAACATCATCAACGGCCTGGGCGGCGCTGTCTGCGAGGTCGTGGCCGAGATGGGCAAGGGCCAGGTCAAGCGCGTCGGCATCCAGGATCAGTTCGGCCAGTCTGCCCCCTATGAGCGCCTGCTGGCAATCAACGGCATCACTGTTGAGAACATTGTCGCCCAGGCTGAGAATTGGTAAGAGAGGGGTAGCGTGGTCATGAGAGCTGGTTTTATCGAAAAGCCGGAAGTCGCCTATTTTAAAGAGACTGAAGAACCGCAGATCAACAACCCTACTGATGTAAAAATTAAGGTCAAGGTGACTGGTATCTGTGGGTCCGAGGTCCATGCTTACCATGGAAAACACGCTTGGCGTGTTCCCCCCCTGGTTTCCGGACATGAGTTTGCGGGTGAGGTCTGTGAAGTTGGCAGCGCCGTCACGAAGTTTAAGGTTGGCGACCGTGTTACCGCAGAGCCCCAGTACGGTTGCGGTCACTGTGAGCTCTGTAAGGCCGGTAAATATAATCTGTGCCAGGATAAAAAAATATTGGGCGCTTATTACTGGAGCGGCTCCTTCGGTGAGTATATTGTAGCTCCTGAGGGATGCGTGATCCCCCTGGGGGAGAACGTCAGCTTTGACCAGGGCGCGCTGATTGAGCCTTTGGCTGTTGGTATGCACGCAGTCCGAGAGCATAAGGTCAATGAGGATAGCGTTATTGCCATCATTGGTTGTGGCACCATTGGGCTTGGTGTTCTTCTCAGCGCAAAGAGATTCAATCCGAAGAAGATCATCGCCATTGATGTGGTGGACTTCAACTTGGAGAAGGCCAAGGAAATGGGTGCCGATTTGGTGCTGAATTCAATGAAGGACCCGGTTTTGGACCGTGTTTTGGAAGAAACGGATGGCTATGGCGTGGATATGACCTTCTTGGCCTTCGGAAATGCGCCCTGTGTGCAGCAGGCCGCTGAGATCACGAAGCGCGGCGGCATTATTTCTGAAATTGCCATTATGGCCAATGTACAGGCTCCCTTTGACTTGATCCAGATTAAGGAGCTGAAGCTGTGCGGTTCCAATATGTACACCGCTGATGACTTTAAGGAAGTTATTGACGGAATCAA
This sequence comes from Muriventricola aceti, assembly GCF_025567565.1. Classification (NCBI taxonomy): domain Bacteria; kingdom Bacillati; phylum Bacillota; class Clostridia; order Eubacteriales; family Oscillospiraceae; genus Muriventricola; species Muriventricola aceti. Next base: position 3,459 of record NZ_JAOQKF010000025.1, read on the forward strand.
TGAGGGTGATATCAAGTTAGATGGCTTTATCACCAAGCGGTTCCCTGTCGAGGAGTTCCACGATGCCATGGAGTGGGCCGATAAGCGACCGGAACCTGTGGTCAAGGTTGTTGTAGACTTCTGAGCAATAACGTGTCAATATTCAAATATAATAAGGCGGCCGCCCCACAGGGGC
>NZ_JAOQKF010000026.1:0-1276 GCF_025567565.1 Muriventricola aceti
GGTTGATTGTAAAATGAAGTTGGACACCTAAGAAAAAATCCATAGTGATTTTCCCCACATGGTAGAATGAAGTTTGCACACAACTTCTTCCAAGGGAGGGCAATCACTATGGACTGCCAAGATTATATCACAGAATCGGTAGAACGCAAGAAGGGACAGCACTTACAGCGAGAGGAACGAGGCGCGATCCAGCATCTCAAGAACGCAGGCTACACGAACAGAGCCATTGCCAGAGCAATCGGATGTTCACCAACCACCGTTGGAAACGAGCTAAAGCGCGGCACACCGCCCCGAAAGAGCAGCAAGGGCAGGAAGCCCGGATACTCGGCAAGGCGTGGAGAAGCGGTCTACAAGGCGAACAGAAAGCGTTCTCGGAAACCACACCGAATCTGTCACTGCACTCGTTTCATTCGCTGGATAATGGAACAGGTCAAAGAACACAAGTGGTCTTTGGATGCCTGCGTCGGATATGCTCGTCTGCACAAGCTGTTTTCAGCAGAGGAGATGGTCTGCACCCACACGCTTTACAATGAGGTCTGGGCAGGCAGCCTTGACTTGTCTGTGACAGAACTGCCCGAAGCCATGAAACGCAAGCAGCACAAGGATTCCAAGCCCCGTGAACACAAGAAGAACTTCGGCACAGACATTTCTCAGAGGCCTGAGATCGCAGCTCTGCGCATCGAGGAAGGTCATTGGGAGGGTGACACCGTGGTCGGCAAGAGGGGCAGTAAGGAGGCTGTTGTCCTCTCCCTGTTGGAGAAGAAAACGGAGAACTATATTGCCATTCGAATTCCCGGCAAGGATGCAGACTCCGTTCTGAACGCCATGCAGTCACTCAGGGAAGGATTCGGAGAAAAGTTCTCACAGGTCTTCAAGACCATTACCGTGGACAACGGCTCGGAGTTCTCTGCGTTCAGTCAGGTCGAGAACTGGGGCTGTGCAGTCTACTTTGCGCATCCCTACACCTCGTGGGAACGTCCCCAAAACGAACGTCACAACGGGCTGTTTCGAGCCTTCGTTCCGAAGGGCGTGTCCATTGAGGCTTTCTCTGCTGAGTATATCTTGGCTGCAGCTGATGAATTGAACGGACGGCCTCGCAAGAAGCTTGGCTACCGCACCCCGGAGGAGCTGTTTGACGAGTTCCTCGACTCTGTTTACGCAGCCGAAGGCTGCGGCAGCATCGCCCAGGACGGAAGCCAGCGGCTTCCATCCTGACCGACGCTCTGATTCACTAAGTTCTACCGTGCAGGTGTCCAACTTACACTTGCAATTTGCG
>NZ_JAOQKF010000027.1:0-294 GCF_025567565.1 Muriventricola aceti
TCCAGCCCGTAACGGATACCATCCCTGACAGCGTTTTGAAAACTCTGGTTCAAGTATCCCAGCGAAACCCGGCTCTCGTATTGTACACCGGAGCCAAGCGAGAGTGGTGTAACAGACAGTCCTATGGATGCCCAAAACGGGTTGGGCGGCACCTCGATATGGATGGTGTGGCTGGCTGCTTTGAGCGGCCGCTCCATATAAATGACGGAGGGTTCCTTTACCACTGTTTCAAGCTTGTATTTTTCCGACAGCAAAGCGGAAACAACCTCCAACTGCACCCGGCCCAAAAAAGAA
>NZ_JAOQKF010000027.1:511-951 GCF_025567565.1 Muriventricola aceti
TCCCCTTTGGATGGAATACGCATCTCTGTGATTTTCAGCTTTTCTCTCCCGGCCAGGGCCACCGTATCCCGCAGGCGCAGCGTTCCGCTGTATAACCGTAGATAGACACGCCGCTGGCCGCAATCGGTGTACTCAACCTTGAAAACGCTGCCGCATAGGGCGGCGCCCCCCTGTTCCCCAATCGGTTGGAACAGCCCTGTCACCGCATCCATCAACGGTTGAATGCCAAGGCCATTTTTGGCGCTGCCATGATAGACTGGGAACAGGGAGGCGTCTTGAACCCGCTGCTGTTCCTCCCGCGCAAGTTTTTCCCGGCTGATTGGTTCTCCTGCGATATACTTTTCCAATAATTCATCGTTATTTTCGATGACCGCATCCCATGCTTCTATGTCGGTATTTTCCTCCAGGACTATTTCCGGGGACAGCGACACCGTCTGCTT
>NZ_JAOQKF010000028.1:0-382 GCF_025567565.1 Muriventricola aceti
ATTGCATTATCCCAAAATTGTGCGTTCTCCTCCCAGATTTTTTTACTTTCCTCTGTTCCCATGTTCTCTCCCACTCCCCAAATTTGCTTTTTTGCTTCCATTAAATCTTCCTTACTATATTCCATTGTTACCCTCCATAACTTCTGATTGTTGCCGTCTTGACGATTATGTATCTTTACATTACCTTCTGAAACATATGGCGCACCTTGTCCAGGCGGCTGTTTGGACGGCGGGGCTGGATGACCGGCTGACCGACAGCGGCCTGATATCCTTTCAGCTCTGTAAGGCATACGCTCCGCCCGTTGGTGTAAAAGGCCAGATCAGTACGGTATGCCTGTATACAGCGGGCGGGAATCTCGCCAGTAAAGACAACTTCATCCTT
>NZ_JAOQKF010000029.1:0-374 GCF_025567565.1 Muriventricola aceti
AATATACATCGCAATATTTCTGAAGCGCCTCATGAGCCTCGATACTCTCCTTGATCCTCATATCATTATGGTCCAAACATTCTGCCCCTGTTGTCCCATTTAAGTATAATCAATCTGTCAAGCTCTTTGCCGCCCATGCCTGCCTCAGAAATATTTTTACCTATTTTTCAACAAACACCATTCATTTCTCTAACGCGGAAAAGTCCGGCTAACATGAAGCCGGACTTTTCCGTAAAGTACCCAGACAGAAGAAATTGGGGAACTATTGTGGTCAAGAATACTCTAATATTGAAAAAAGAGATCAGTCCGCCCAAATTTCCTCATCAGTGGGGATGTACATATCAGGGACCTTATAGGAAATGCGGCTCACATTC
>NZ_JAOQKF010000003.1:0-16703 GCF_025567565.1 Muriventricola aceti
AGTATCAATCCAGTATCAAGAGCAGTATGGACGGGCAAAAAAGCCTGTATTCATGCGGGTTTTCGCCGTTTCGAGCGTCATTCCCACTCAATAGACTCTGCGAGATATTGGATTGTGAGATTTCAGACGTTGTACAGTATGTACCGGGGAACAAAACAGAACAATAAAGAACACCCACAGGCCGAATAGCCTGCGGGTGTTTTGCTGTTTAGGCGAAATACCGTCCTTCTTATAGGGGCGCATATTGCGTGACCGTCATATTTCAACAGAAGCGGCCCCCGATGGACCTTGGCGCAAATCTGATGGCCTGTCGTGCCTGCGGCGCGCCACTTTCCAGAGAAGGAAAGTGGCCAAAGTTCTCCGGGGTCTCGACCCCGGACCCCAGGGGAGCCATCCGGGCAGCGATTTTGTATCTCCGGTGCGGCGGTCATCGAAAAGCAAGCCGTCCCCCATCCGCGCGTCCCACGCGCTGACTGTCTGTCACCGCCGGCCGCCGCTCCCACGGGATAATAGGCACCTGGCGGGGTGCCAATCACGGGGTGCTTCTGGAAGGCGGCCCGGCGGCCTTCCTGATTTTAAGCGCCGGATCTTCCCCCAAGGCTCTAAGTAGTGCGTCCCCCGTAAAACGGGGGAGCGGGGGTGGGGCCCCTGTGGGCCCTGTCCACCGGGGCCTGCCCCGGTGGCGGTTTGGTTCCTTTTCCGCCATGGGCAAAGGAACCCGCCGCTGTCTCTCTATGCCCAGCGCATCCCCCACATCGTATTTTTAATAAAAACGCCTGCCCCTCTCAAATGGAGGGGCAGGCGTATCAGTTTGAGATAAGGCTTAGAAGATGCCCTGTGCCATCATGGCGTCAGCGACCTTCTGGAAGCCCACGATGTTTGCGCCGGCTACCAGGTCATAGCCCAGGCCATAACGCTCGGCAACTTCCACGGAGGAGTGGTAGATGTTCTTCATGATGCCCTTCAGCTTGGTGTCCACTTCCTCAGCGGTCCAGTAGAGGCGCTCGGCGTTCTGGGCCATCTCCAGCTCAGACACGGACACGCCGCCGGCGTTGACGGCCTTGGAAGGAGCGACCACCATGTGCTTCTGGCTCTTCAGGAACTCCAGAGCCTCGTTGGTGGTGGGCATATTAGCCACCTCGATGTAGTATTTCACGCCGGACTCAGCGATCTTCTTGGCCCAGTCGAGGTTGACATCGTTCTGGGTAGCGGCGGGCATATAGATGTCCACGTCCTTGACACCCCAGCACTTGGCGTTGGGAACGAACTCGCAGCCGAACCGCTCGGCATAGGGAGCGCAGTGCATAGGATCCTTGGCGCGCATCTCCAGGATGTAGTTCAGCTTTTCCTCGGTGTCCACGCCATCAGGATCGTGGATGTAGCCGTCAGGACCGGCGAAATAGGTAACCTTGGCGCCCAGTTCAGCGGCCTTCTTCATGATGCCCCAGCCCACGTTGCCGTAGCCGGACATGGCGATGCGCTTGCCCTCGATGGACTCGCCGTCGTGCTTCAGGGCCTCGCACAGATAATAGACAGCGCCGAAACCAGTGGCCTCGGGACGCATGATGGAACCGCCGGTGCAGACAGCCTTGCCGGACAGAGCGCCGAATTCGGCGGCGCCCACGATGCGGCGGTACTGACCGTACATATAGCCGATCTCACGGCCGCCGCAGCCCAGGTCGCCAGCGGGGCAGTCGATGTCCTGGCCGATGTGGCGGTACAGCTCGGTGATGAAGGCCTGGCAGAAGCGCATAACCTCGGCGTCGCTCTTGCCCCGGGGATCAAAGTCGGAGCCGCCCTTGGCGCCGCCGATGGGCAGGCCGGTCATGGCGTCCTTGAAGACCTGCTCAAAGCCCAGGAATTTGATGATGGACAGGTTTACAGAGGGGTCAAAGCGGATGCCGCCCTTATAGGGGCCGAGGGCCGCGTTGTACTGCACACGGTAGCCGCGGTTGACGTGCCAAACGTGGTTGTCATCCTCCCAGGTGACACGGAACTCGATGGCGCGCTCAGGCTCCACCATACGCTCCAACAGAGCGGCCTTCTCATACTCGGGATGGGCGTTGATGACGGGCTCCAGAGAAGACAGAACCTCCTCCACGGTCTGCAGGAATTCGGGCTCGTTGGCATTTTTGGCCTTGGTATCGGCCAGCACGCGCTCAATGTACTTGTTCATTGTGACATTCCTCCTGTTATAATATGTTGTACGGGATGAATTGACAGATTACTTGCATTTTGCCGAGATACAGAGATTTTCGCTAGGAAAATCCTGAATCAAGGTCCTTTATATGTATAGCATATCATAAAAAATGGAAGAGTAAAGCAAGATTTTTGTGGAGGTTACCACAGCTAAATGACTGTGGCAGAAGAAAGCAGCACCAAAAAACGGCCGTTTCAACAAAAAGAAACGGCCGTTTTTGGTGAATATGCAAGTTTTCAGTCAAAGGCTAGTCCCAGGTAGCCCGTGGACGACCAGTCCCAGCCTTCCGCCCCTTCCGAATCCAGCCATTTCAGCATCCCGAAGGGGACCGGAAAGCCCTCCCGGACTGGGGAGCGGACCTCCAAAATGGAGGCCCCCAGCAGGGAGAGCAGGTGCCCCTCCTCCCGGACAAAGCCGGCGGCCTGGGGGCCGGCCAGCAGCTCTTTTACCACGGCCTTCTCCTGGCTGGCCCACTCCACACACAGCAGGGCGGGACCATAGGGGGTATCAGCCCGGTAGAGCCCGCCGCCGCCCAGGGCACAGCAGCCGGCCTGATAGGTGAGAGCGTCCTCGGGATAAAAAATATGGGGAATATCCTCCAGCAGCTCCTCCCGCAGAGCGCCGTAGCTGGCCGGGGACAGCGCCTCCAGGGAGAGGGACGGCGGGACAGGGGAGCCGGGGCGCTCCGCATTTAGTTGGCTGACCTGGCTCTGGTGAACAAAGCACTCCCGAAAGCCGTTGGCCCCAAAAAAGCTGTGGAGGCTGGGTTCGGCCGGGACGGTGGTGACCGCGGGGATAGACAAGGTGCGGAAATACTCGTCCGCCCCCTTCAACAGCCGGGCGGCCAGCCCCTTTCCCCGGCAGTCCGGATGGGTGGCCACGGCGTAGAGGTAGGCTGCCCGGAATTTTCCCCGGCCCGGCACCACAAAGACGGTGTCGAACCAGGCGGTCATAGAGCGGACCTGCCCCTCCTCCTCCAGTACCAGCACCCGGTCCGGGCGGTAATAGGTGTGAAAAAAATTGTCCACATAGGCCCCGTCGTCGCCAAACGCCAGGGACCAGAGCGCCCGCAGGGCGGGGATGTCTGCGGGAAAGGAAAGTCGTGTGTCCATGTCGGTTCCTCCATTGTAAAGATAAAAAGGCCTCCGGAGGGAGGCCTTGGGGTATGAATCAGTACCCAGGGTACACGTCGCTCTTTTTTGGCATGATGATGGCACAGATCAGATAGGCCCAGAGACCCACTGAGAAGGCAAAAAAGGCGATGACCCAGCCCACCCGGACCAGAGTGGGGTCGAGGTCAAAGTATTCCGCCAGACCACCGCACACGCCGCACAGCATTTTATAACTGCCCTCGGTCCGATACAATCGTTTAGATCCCATCAAGTATTCCCTCCAATGTGATATGAGATGACTTCCTCTTTCTGATACCAGCATACGCCAAAGCCGGTGAAAAATCCATGGGAAAAAGATTAAAAGAAGATAAAAAGCGGATGGAAATGCCAATCACTATCGGCGGTACAGCCAGGCCTTGCGGACGAGCAGGGCGGCGGAGATGGTGAAAAACACCTCCAGCGCCGAGGAGACCATCTGGGGGATGAGAAACAGGACCCCGCAAATGCCTACGATAATAAACCAGGCCCGGAGCAGGGGAACATACCGGTCCGGCTGACGCCGGTATAGGGCGAGCAGGGCGACCAGCAGGGCCAGCATCAAGAGGACACAGGCCAGAGCGGCCAGGATCACATGCAAGTCGGCGTATCGGGGAAACTGCTCCGGGAGATAGGGGATGGCTAGAGCATAGCAAAGGGACAGGCAGGCGGCCAGGGTGAGCAGAATGGCGGCGGTTTGAGCCACACGGCTGCGCAGAATGGAGGCCAGCTTCATCAGCATCAGGAAGAAATAGCCTCCCGCCAGCACGCCCCAGTAGAGAAAGCCCCGGTAGTGGTCCGGCCCGGTCACCGCGATGACGGAAAAATTGGTGGAGAACCAGGCCCGACTGCCCGCAAAGAGCAAGGTATAGGCCGGGATTAGAAAGCAGGCGAACAGATCCAACAGGAGGCCGCTCCGCCGTGGACCGCCTCTCATGGGCGCTCCACGGCGGCCACCAGATCGCCCCGCTCATTAAAATATACCTTGCGGATATCGCTGCCGGTGACCTTCTGGATGTCGTCCAGCCGAAGCCCCTCGGTAATAGTAGATACCAGGGAGAAGGCGACCCCGTGGCGCTTGGCCCGGCCGGTGCGGCCGATGCGGTGGATATAGTATTCGTTCTCGTCCGGGACATCATAGTTAAAGACGGCGTCCACATCGTCGATATCCAGCCCACGGGCAGCCACATCGGTGGCTACCAGTACCCGGAGCTGGCCGTCTCGGAATTTCTGGAGCGTCTTTTCCCGCTGGCGCTGCTGGATATCGCCGTGGATGGCCTCGCAGGAGATGCGCCGCATGGACAGCAGACCGGCCAGGCGGTCTGTCATGTTTTTGGTGTTGCAGAAGGCGATGACACGCTCATAGTCGCCCATGTCCAGCAGCCGGGCCATAGTGTCCGCCTTCTCCCCCCGGTCTACATCCAGGCGGTACTGGGCGATATCGGGCTTGTTGTCCTGATCAGCGTGGACGGTGATTTCCACCGGGTCCCGCTGATAGACCCAGGAGATGTCCATTACTTCCCGGGAAATGGTGGCGGAGAACATCCCCAGGTTCCGGCGCTGAGGCATTTTGTCCAGAATGTGGGTCACATCCCGGACAAAGCCCATGTCCAGCATCCGGTCGGCCTCGTCCAGCACAACAGTTTGAACCTGGTCCAGCCGGACTGTGTGCCGCTTCATGTGGTCCATCAGGCGGCCGGGAGTGGCCACCACGATCTGGGGGGACTTTTTCAGCTGGGTGATCTGCTTTTCAATGGGCTGCCCGCCATAGAGGCAGACTACCCGCACGCCCTCTTTAAAGGCGCACAGGTCCCTTAGCTCGTCCTGGATCTGGATGGCCAGCTCACGGGTGGGGGCCAGTACCAGAGCCTGGACCGCGCTGCTCTCCGGATCAATGTGCTCCACCATGGGGATGCCAAAGGCGAAGGTCTTTCCGGTGCCCGTGGGAGCTTTGGCGATGACGTCCTTCCACTCCATGAAATAGGGGATGGCGCCGGCCTGGACAGGGGTGGCCTGAACATACCCCTTCTTCTCGATGGCCCGCATCAGTGCGGGAGAGAGGTCCAGCTGGGCATACCGGACCGATTCGTTGACAGATGTTCCGTTGATCTCCATGTTTGTTGTTCCTTTCTGTGTTCGTGGATGTGATCCAAGGCCTTCCAAACAGACACAGAAAAAACGCCCTTCCCGGCGCGGCCCCGAATCAAAAAGGACGAAATACATCGCCCCCAATATTATTCCATAATAAATTATAACGTTTTCTCTGCGGTTTGTCCATCTTTTTCCAAAAAGAGAGAACCGGCCCCATCCCAAGGACAGAGCCGATTCTTTCAAGAAGGAATCGAGAATGAGAGAAGGATCACCAGCCGAAGCTTCCAAAGGGCCACTGGTAGTAATAACCGCCATTCGGGTTCTGCTGCTGTCCCTGCTGTGTGTTCTGCTGGTTCTGGTTAGCAGCCTCGGTCTCGGCATTTTTCTCGTCGAAGGTGACGGTCAGCTTGACCTCCTGCTGCTGGCGCACCACGGTGAGGGTGGCGGTGTCCCCGGCCTTGTAGTCGGAGGACAGGGCCGCTGTCAGAGCGGAGGGGGAGTCCACTGCGGTGTCGTCGATGGCGGTAATGATGTCATTGACCTGCAGGCCGGCCTTCTGGGCGCAGGAGCCCTCGGCCACATACTCCACTACCGCGCCGGCGGGGATGCCATAACGCTGAACGCTCTCGTCCACCACGTTGACCTGGACGCCCAGATAGGGCTTGCCGGTAACATAGCCGTGCTCGATGAGGTCAGAGATAATTTCCTTCACGTCGTTGATAGGGAGCGCGAAGCCCAGCCCCTCGGCGGACACACCGGAGGTGGACTCTGTATACTTGGCAGACACGATACCTACCACGTTGCCATAGCTGTCGAACAGAGGGCCGCCAGAGTTGCCGGGGTTGATGGCGCAGTTGGTCTGAAGTACATTGAGGGTAGTGGTTTCGGTCTGACCGTTGGCATTTTTGCTGGAGGTGGTGATCAGCCGGTCTAGGGCGGATACGATGCCGTCAGTGAGGGTATAGGTCAGCTCACCCAGGGGGTTACCTATGGCGTACACGCTTTCGCCTACCACCAACTGGTCGCTGTCGCCCAAAGTCACAGGCTGTAAGCCGGCAGCTTCGATCTTCAGTACGGCCACGTCGTTGTCCTTCTCACCGCCCACCAGTTTGGCGGTATATTTGTCTCCGTTGGAGAAGGAGACCTCAATGGTGACAGAGGAATCGTTGACCGCCTCCTCAATGACGTGGTAGTTGGTGACAATATAGCCGTCCTGGGTCAGTACAAAGCCGGAACCGCTGGCGGCGGAGGTGGTGGTCTGGCCAAAGATGTTCACCGTGGTGTTTACCGTGATGCCGACGCAGGATGGCAGGTTGGCGGCATATAGCTGTTCAGGCGTCATGGGCTGGCCGCTGTTGGTGTTGACCATCGTATCCACCTGGGGGCGTTCCCCCTCATAGATTACGGTGTCGGGGGCGGTCAGATTTTGGTACACGGCCGCACCGCCAACGCCCGCTCCGCCGCCCACAACAGCGCAGGCCAGCAAAAGAGCGGCAATGCGCTTGCCGCGCCCCTTTTTCTTCGGGGGCTCGCTGGGATGAGCAGGACCACCAGAGGTGGGAATGGGGTCGGTATAGTCGCCGAAGCCACCCCGGTAGCCGTCGTTTTCACTGTTATAAAAGCTGAAGTCGGGATACTCCATGTAAATGCACTCCTTTCAAGAAGGGCCTTGGGGCCGCCCCTCTTTGAACTGTGGATATCATACCGCCGAAATATGAAAAAAGCATGAAGAAAAAGGATAAATTTTTTGAACTTTCCCAAAACAAAGTTTGAAACCAGGTCACATCTGCTCTGGCCGCTGGGAGAGAAGGGCGGCGATGTCCCGCACAGCGGCGGCGATGTCCAGCCGGAGCCCGCGGAACATCCCCATTCCGGCCAGATTCAGCAGAACCAGCAGCAGGATAGGCCCTAGAATCATACCCAGAACTCCGGCTACCTGCATCCCTACATAGATACTGACCAGAGAGGCGATAGGGGATAGACCAGTCTGGTCCCCTACGAATTTGGGCTCCATTACCCGGCGGAACATAGCAATAATGCCCCAGATGACCATGATCTCGATGGCGTCGAGGTAGTTGTGGGTAAACAGCGCGATGACGGCCCAGGGGACCATGACCGTGCCGGCGCCGATGATGGGGATAAAGTCCATAATGGCCAGTCCCAGAGCCAGCAGAAGGCCGTAGGGCTGACGGATGACAAAGAAGCCGATGAGCAGGATGAAGAATACCCCGATGGAGAGCAGCAGCTCCGCCTTCAAATAGCCTCCGAAGGCCCCCAGGGCGGTGGCCCGGACCTGCCCCAGAAAGTGGAGCGTCCCCTCGTCCAGATGTTGAGCGGCCCGTGAGCGGAGATAGGGGTAGTCCGCCGTCAGCATAAAGGTTGCCATGACAAAAAAGACCAGAGCCAACAGAAAGGAGGAGAAGGAGACTGCCTTCTCTCCAGCATAGGTGGCCAGGTTCCCCAGGTCAGGGGCCGCCGAGGATAAGGTGTCCACCAGCCAGTCGAGAAAGCCCTGATCCGGGCCGGCGATCTGGATCGGGAACTGGGCCACCACCTGTTGAAACATCTGGTCCAGCTGGTCCAGTACACTGATGCCGGCAGCCACTACCCCGTCCCAGTTCTCCGCCAGACTGATGACCTGACGGACAACCGCGTAGCCCAGCCATCCCAGGGCGCTCCCTACCAGACCGAAGAGGAGGAGCAGAAGGAGCAAGGTCAGCACGCTTCGGGACCATCCCAGCTTGCGCTGGAACCACTTGACCAGGGGGTTGAGCAGGGCGGCAGCGATGAGGGCGCAGACAAAGGGGGCAAAAAGTGTCAGTAGGGGCCGTCCAAAAAAGGACACCAGAAGGACGGCGGCCAGAGACAGCACCAGCCGGATGGCCAGCCGCAGCCACAGGGCGCCCCGCTGGGGCCAGGTCAGTTGCCCAGGCTTCATTGGTATCATATCCCTCCCTGTTTTTCAGTATCCTACTCTACCTTACCAGAAAAAGCATGAATAAAATGTAAATTTCGGGATGCCTGCCTGTCCCAGAGAAAGAAAAAGGTCCGACTGCTCGCCACAGCCGGACCCAAAAAGAGTTTTATGTGCGATATACCAGACCAATTACATTGGGGCCGGCGTTGATGGACACCACACCACCGATGAGATACTCCAGGGCAGGCTCACAGCCTAGCTCCTGGCGGCAGGCTTCTAGCAGTTTGCCAGCCTGCTCCAGGTTATTGCCATGGACGACCAGATAGGGGCTGTTAGCGCTCCGCTCCCGTTTGCACAGCTCCACAACAGCGGAAATCGCGTTTTTCTCCCCCCGCGCCTTGGACAGTATCTTGGACTCGCCGTTGGCGAAGGTCATAATGGGCTTTAACCCCAGGGCTTCGCCCATGAAGGCTGCCGCGGCGGAGATCCGGCCGGATTTTTTGGCAAACCGCAGGTCAAGAGGGGCGAAGATCACCCGGACATGATCCACCCAATCCTGGATAAAATCCACGATCTCTCCCGCCTGGGCGCCGGCAGCAGCCATCTTGGCCCCCTGCACCACCGCCCAGCCGTAGCCCATGGTGTAGTTTTTGGAGTCGATGATATGGATATGGAAGGTGTCCTGGGCATCGGGGTGGTCCTCATAGAACTCGTCCCGGGCCTGTATGGCGTTGCCATAGGTGGCTGAACCCTTGGAGTTGATAGAGGTGTGGATCAGATCGGTATAGCCCTCTTTCCATGCCTTCTCAAAGCATTCAGTGAAAAGATAGGGGTTCAACTGGGCGTGGGTCGGGATCTGAGGGCTGTCCAGCAGCATCTGAAAGAACTCGTCGGGAGTGAAGTCAAAGCCGTCCATATACTCCCTGTCGCCCATCGCGATGGGAAAAGGGAGGACCTGGATGTTCCACTCCTCCCGCAGAGCGGCGGGAATATCGGAAGCAGAGTCGGTAGAAAATTTAATATGAGCCATGGGGGGCCTCCTTAAAAAGATAGGATAAGCGCCTGGCGGGACATAAAAGGATCGAGAGTATTATCCCAGATGCCGGGGAGATTGTCAATGAACCCCTGCTCCGGCTAGAGCGGATCACTTCTTCCGCAACCGGGTCCGGGTGCCGTCAGGATGTTGAATGAGGGTATTGTCCAGATGGGCCATCAGATTGGACTTACAGGCGGCGATATACTCCTGTCGCAGCAGGGCCCGCTCAACCTCCTCCTCTGGGGTGAGGCCGGCGGGGGACTTGGCCTTCCGGGCCAGCTCATTGATGCGGTCGATCTTCTTCTGCTCCATGCCTTTCCCTCCCTTATTCCTGTTCTATCTCGCGTTCAAATACCAGCTCGATGGTCTCAATATGTCCAGAGGCCCGCTGAACGCTGGGCAGATAGCCCACATAACGCCAGCCGGCGGCGGCCCGGCTTCGAATGACTTCCTGGTGGCCCTCAGTCCGGATGCCGACGCCGCCGAACAGGCTGTACCCTCCGGCGGAGAGGGCCAGAACCTCAAATTCATATTCATAGTGTGCCATAGCTGTGCCCTCCTATCCGGCGGCTTAAATATATCGCTCCAATACCAGCATGGTCCGTCCCTTTTTGGACTGGCCGGGGATCTCCCGGACCACGCACTTGCCCAGTCCGCGGCAGGTGAGAATGTCTCCCACATCCACCAGCTTGTCCCCTTTGAGACACTCCCGGTGGTTGACGGCCGCCTTGCCGGCGGAGATATAGGCCATGGCTTTGGAGCGGGACAGGGAAAAACCGGCGGCAAGCACCGCGTCCAGGCGAGGGGTGGCGACTGTGTCCCGGATGAGCCTTACCTTCGCCTCTCCAGGGGAAAGGGAAGCCAGAGGAATTTCCCGGAGCTTTAACCGCCAACGCCCGGCGGACTCCCACTGGGAGAGGAGAATGGGCAGTACCTCCCGGAGCAGGATCACCTGACAGGTCCTGTCGCCAGGGAGCAAGATGTCCCCCAGCTTTTCCCTCGTTAACCCCAGGCCCATAAGGGAGCCCAGAATATCCCGGTGGCTTAACTCGGAACCGGGAGGGAAGGCGGCCTCCAATGCGGCCAGCGGTCCCTCTGGGTCCAACAGGAGGTCGTTCTCATCCTGCCAGTCGGGGAGGAAGGCGCACAGGGCCCGCTCTGCGCCGGGAAAGCCACCCCAAAAGATATGGCGGGGCTGCCCCCAGGCGTTGAGTAAATCGGTGACAGAGGCCTGTTCACCCGGCGAGAGAAAGGGGGTATGGGCTGGGATGCCCCGGTCCTGAGCCAGTTCCAGCTTGTCCAGCACACGGGCCAGCAGCACCCGCTCCGCCCCGTCACGGGCGCAGCGGTCCAGAAGCTCCTTCTTGGTCACGACCCTTCTCGCCTCCCTCTGTTTGCCTGTTCAGTATACTGGACAGGACCTGGGATTGTCAACGAAAAAAGCCGGCCATGGGGAGCATGACCGGCCGCAGAGGGACAAAATTAGTACCGTCGGACTACCGCCACCACCTTGCCAACTATCTCGGCTTTGGTGCCGTCGATAGGCGGGTAATCAGGGTTTTGGGGAAGAAGCCAGGTGCGGCCGTCTTTTCTATGAAGGGTTTTGACGGTGGCCTCATCCTCAAAAAGGGCCACTACGATCTCACCATTCCGGGCCTCCTGCTGGCGGTGGACCACCACCAGGTCACCGGGCAGAATCCCGGCGTTCAGCATGGACTCGCCCCGGACCGTGAGGGCGAAGTGCTCCCCGGACAGACCGGCAGTGTCGAAGGTGAGGTAGTCCTCAATACACTCTTGGGCCAGGATAGGGGAGCCGGCGGCTACATTGCCAAGGATGGGTATTTGGTTGGCGTGGGGGTCCTCCTCCTCTGCCACCGGGCCCATGGATGCCCCCGGCAGGGAGATGGCGCGGGTCTTGCCCTCTGCCTTGACGATGACACCGGCCTCCTCCAGCCCCTTCATGTGGAAGTGGACGGTGGAGGGGGATTTCAGTCCCACCGCCGCGCCAATCTCCCGGACCGAAGGGGGATAGCCGTGCTGATTGGTAAAGGAGAGGATATAGTCATAGATCTGCTGCTGCTTGGCGGTCAGTTTGGCCATGGCAAGGGCTCCTTTCGGCAGACGGACAGAAAATTACACACTAAAATTTAGATGTATTTTATCATACATTTGTACGAATGTCAAACGAATGTTCCAAAAATAAGGAAGCCTCTAAAAAAACGCCAGGACCTAGAGGTCCTGGCGGGTAGCTTTGGATGTTCAGAGAGGGGGCATCTCCACAGAACCCTCCCGCTGGAGGCGCAGCCGGGCGTCGTAGAAGCCGGCCATGGTCACGGAGCGGTAGGGATAGAGCCACAGCTTTACCGGGATGGAGGCCAGCAGGAGAAGAAGGGCGGAGCGGGGATAGGAGAGGATAATCTGATAGACCATGTAGGCATCCCCGTAGTGCTCCAGGGAAAGAGACTGGAAGAAACCGCCCTGGACCAGAACCAGAAGTAGTGCCAGTGAGTAGAGAAGCAGGTCAAGCAGTTCCCAGCCGATGAAGGAAAAGGCCAGCTTGAACATCTCCCACTTCCAGCCCCGCGTCAGCTCCACACTGCGGCGGACCGCGGCGAAGGCCCCGTAGTCAGGGTGGTCGGCCAGCAAATAGTAGGCCAGGGCGTAGCGCAGAGAGACCCAATAAGAGAAAATCATGATGCCGGCAATTAGAACGGGGATCACAAGGAAGGAGAGGCCTGGGGAGAGAAGAACCGGAATTAGGACCAGCCAGACGACGGGGATGCACAGCAGGGACCAGGCCAGCGTGTGGAGAAAGATCAGAATGGAGGTCATGATAACCAGCAGGGCCACGGAGAAGCCATCGGCTAGGGCGCCCAGTCCGGGAGACAGCTTCCGGGAGGTCCACATGGACCATAGCGTAAAGCCAAAGCCAACTACCGTGGAGTACAGGGAGAGGAGGATGGAAAGGAACAAAGCCGGCAGACTGATGTTTCCTGTGTCCGGGGCCGGAACAAGCAGGCCGGCCAGTGTGGAAACACCAGTGGTCATCAGCAGATATACCAAGGTGACCACCCAGAAGGAAGGACGGGAGCCCCGAATGGCCTCCCTAGCCTGCCTTTTCAGTTCTCTGCGGTCGATCTCCATAAAAACTCTCCGTTCTTACTGTCATAGTTGGGGAAGGGCGCCGCTGCCAGCAGGAGCGAACCTTCGCTCCGGTCCATCCGCGCTGCTCGCGGCGGCTCAAACGCCTCTCTATTCCCACTTGTCCATGATTTGCCGAAGCTGATCGGCCAGCTTGGACAGATCCTTGTTGGAACGGCCCCGGCTGCGGCTGATAAGGTCGGCCAAGTCCTTGGACACATCTTGTAGCCGCAGGAAGGCGGCGGAGGGAGCGGAGGCGCCGCCTGTGGTCCGCTTGCTCTCCAGAACAACGCCCTTTGCCAGCATACGATTTCCCAGCAGATCATAGACCTCCTCATAGAGAGGCGCGTGGGCGGGGATGCCCCGCTCATTCAAATCATTTGCAAAGAGGTCTGTGATCTCACTATCCCCGTGTACCACGAACACTTGGTCCGGCTTGGGGGAGAAATGGCCGATCCAGTCCAGCAGGTGATCCCGGTCGGCGTGAGAGGACAGGCCGGGGAAATTCAGGATCCGGGCCCGGACGGCGATCTCCTCACCAAAAAGCTTTACACTTTTGGCCCCCTCCAGCAGACGGCGGCCCAGAGTGCCCTCCCCCTGATAGCCCACAAAGACCACAGCGCATTCGGGGCGCCATAGGTTGTGCTTCAGGTGGTGGCGGATGCGGCCGGCATCGCACATACCGGAGGCGGAGATGATGATTTTAGAGCTCTTGTCCATATTGAGAGCCTTGGATTCCTCGGTAGACTGGGTCAGGGTCAGGCCGGGGAAGGTGAACAGGTTGTCGCCACCCTGCAGGACGGCAATTGCCTCCTCGTCCAGGTAGCCGTGAAGATCGCCAGCGTAGATCTTGGTGGCCTCAGCGGCCAGGGGAGAGTCCACGCAGACGGTAAAGTTGGGGACCGATTTGACCATCCCCTCATTTTTGATCTCTCGGAGGAAGTAGAGCAGCTCCTGGGTACGGCCTACGGCAAAGGAGGGGATAACAATGTTGCCACCTTTGGAAAACACGTCGTCAATGAGGGCGGCCAGGGCCTCGGTATAGCTCTCTGGGGGCTGGTGGTTCCGGTCGCCGTAGGTGGACTCCATGATGACATAATCCGCCTCTGTCACAAAGGAGGGGTCCCGGATGACAGGCTGGTCTACGTTGCCCAGATCTCCGGAGAAGACCAGCTTTTTGGTGACGCCGTTCTCAGTGGCCCAGATCTCCACACAGGAGGAGCCCAGCAGATGGCCGGCGTCGCAGAAGCGGACCTTTACCCCCTCGCACAGCTCGAAGATTTGTCCGTACTCCTGGGTATTGAGGAGCTGGAGGGCCTCCTCCGCGTCTGTCAGGGTGTAGAGGGGCTCTACCTCCTCCCGGCCGGCCCGCTTTCCCTTCTGGTTCTGCCACTGGGCGTCGCTCTCCTGAATATGAGCGGAGTCTCGGAGCATGATGGACAGCAGCTGGGCGGTGAGCCGGGTGGTATAGATGGGCCCGGAAAAGCCCTCCTTGACCAGCAGCGGAATGCGGCCGGAGTGGTCGATATGGGCGTGGGTGACCAAAACATAGTCGATGTAGCTGGGGGAAAAATCCAGGGCGTTGTCATCGTGCTCGTCCCGGCCCTGCTGGAGACCACAGTCGATCAGGATCTTCCTGCCGTTGACTTCCAGACAGTGGCAGCTGCCGGTGACCGCGTGGGCCGCGCCAAAAAACGTAAGCTTCATGTAACAGTTCCTCCTTCGGTGCCGATTCTTGTCTTTATTGTACACGGACCAGGGAAGAAAATCCACAGGAAATTGTAAATTATGTGTAAAAGACGGGGGCTACAGCAGACCGAAATGTTCCAGAGCGGACAAAATACCGTCCTCATCCACTGTTCCGGTCACAAAGTCGGCGTGAGAGCGTACGAGAGCGTCGGCGTTGCCCATGGCTACTCCCACATGGGCGTGGCGGAGCATAGGAATGTCGTTTTCCCCATCGCCGAAGGCCATGGTGTCCTCCAGGGAGATGCCGAAGAAGTCCAAAATGGCGTCCATACCCTGGTCCTTGCCGCCGCCTGGGGAAATAATATCCACGAAATCTGGGTGCCAGCGCATGACCTCCAGTCCTGGGAAGGGGTCTCCTAAAGCCTGCTGCTCCTCCCGGGTGAGGAAGGCGGTGGCCTGAAACACCTGTCGCCCTTCCGCCCGCCGGGCGGGAGCGGAGGGGGGGAGGGGGACAGCTAGCTGCTTGGGGAACACCTGAGCCCGCGGCCCCGGGTTTACAAGGTAGCAGTCCTCCTCCTCCAAAAAGATACAGGGGATAGTGGAATGCTCCATCAGCTCCACCAGAGCTTTCACCCGCTCCGGAGCGAAGGGGACGCTTCGAAGCACCCGGTCCTGAGCAAAGCAGTATTGGCCGCTGAGGGTGATGCAGCCATCGAAGGGAAAGAGATCCCGGACCGACTGACTCATGACTTTGTGGCGGCCTGTGGACAGGAATAACCGGATTCCCTTCTCCCGCAGGCGGTGGAGGCCCTCCAAGACAGCGGGAGAAATTGTGTGGGTCTGGAAGCTAACCAGAGTGCCGTCGATATCAAAAAAAATGGCTTTTACCATGATACAATCAAACCTTTTCCAATAGGATTCGCATGAACAAAACCTATTGTACACTAAGAACGGGCAGATTTCCAGACGATCTTTTCTGGAAGGGAGAGCAGCGGCGAAAAACAGGCATAAAAGCCCCCACTTGTCCCATAGGATGGAGCAAAAGGGGGTGAAAACATGGCCTATGAAAATGAGAAGCTTCGGCCGGACACAGGCCACCATGTGATCCTAGAGGACCGGGAGCAGCTAATGATATCGGGGGTGGAGGAGGTGGAAAGCTTTGACGAGAGCGCCATCTTCCTGACAACTGCCCAGGGGGGGCTGGAGATCCAGGGGGAGGGGCTCCACATCGAAAAGCTGTCCTTGGACGGAGGAGATCTGAAGGTCGAGGGGACGGTGAACGCCCTGATCTACGAGAGCGGCGGGCGGGAGCAGGGCGGTCTGCTGGGCCGCCTATTCGGCAGATGACCATCGATACCGTTCAGCAGGGTCAGGCTCTGTGCCAGGCTCTGGCGCTGGGGGCGCTGTTTGGGCTGCTGTACGACCTGTTCCGTATTCTGAGAGTCCGGGTGAAGCTGCCCGTGGTGGGTCCCCTGCTGGATCTGGTGTTCTGGCTGGTGGCCACGGGGACTCTGTTTCTCTGGTCCCAGGGGGCCTGGGGGGGACAGATCCGTTTCTACGGCGCCTTGTTCTGCATGGCGGGGGGAGGGGTATACTTCTGGGTGATCAGCCCCTGGTTTTTGAAGCTGGGCTACTTTATGGCGGATATCGTCACCTTCCTTTTGGGAATTTTGACCTTCCCGCTGGCCCTGGGGAGGGCTGTTTTAAAAAAATTCGGAAAACTTGCGAAAAATACCTTTCTTTCCGGCGTGAAATGGTATAGAATAGGACAGAAAACCGAGGAGATGGAGCGCGCGGTCCGCCGACGAGCCGCCAGGGAGAGAGGAGAGGATGTCTATGAAGCTGAAGCGAGCTGGGTTTTTGACCAAAATCGTGGTGCTGGCCCTGCTGATCTATATGGCCACCTCTCTTCTGGACCTGAGGGGCCAGATACAGACAGCCCAAGTCCAGCGGGATACGCTGGCCCGGCAGGTCAGCGACCAGCGGCTGGAAAACCAGGAGCTGGAGGCCGCCATCGAAAACAGCGACGATCCTGAGATGCTGGAGCAGGTGGCCCGGGAAAAGGGCCATGTGAAGCAGGATGAGATCGTCTATATCGATGTGGCCAACTGAGCGATCCAGTCAAACGGGCTCTCCAGCGCCGTAATCTGTGTGTGGCGGCGCGGGGAAATTTACAAGGAGGATATTTCGGTCAGTTATGGAGTTTGGTGTTGGGTCCATCTTGGACGGTAAGGTAACGGGAATTACAAAGTTTGGGGCCTTCGTGTCCCTGCCGGAGGGAAGATCCGGCTTGGTCCATATTTCAGAGATCGCCTATTCCTATGTCAACGAGGTGTCCGACCACCTACAGGAGGGGCAGGAGGTCAAAGTGAAGGTCATCGGCATCGACCAAGCCAACCGGATCAACCTGTCCATCAAGCAGGTGGCTCCGCCCCCCCAGCGTGGCCCCCGTCCCAACGGAGGCGGCCGCCCCAGTCAGGG
>NZ_JAOQKF010000003.1:17001-58680 GCF_025567565.1 Muriventricola aceti
GTGGGGAAGCATATTGGTCGAGCCGTTTTAACTGTAACAAAATATCTCAAAAGAGTCAATGGGAGCCTTTGTCGCTTCCTGTCAGTGGAGGAAAATATGCTTATTATCAATGGGACCGTCCACACCATGGATGGCCTAACCATCCCCAACGGATATGTGGCCGTGTCTGGGGACAAGATTGCCAAGGTGGGGCCTATGGAGGAGTGCCCCGACCACTGGGAGGGAGAGACCCTGGACGCACGCCAGGGCCATATCCTGCCCGGCTTTATTGACGCCCATTGTCATCTGGGGATGTTCGGTGACGCCCTGGGCTTTGAGGCCGACGACGGGAACGAGGCTACCGACCCCTGTACCCCCCACCTCCGGGCCATAGACGCGGTCAATCCGCTGGACCGGTGTTTTGAGGAGGCCCGTCAGGCCGGTGTCACCACCGTACTCACCGGGCCGGGCTCCGCCAACCCCATCTCCGGTCAGTTCGCCGCCATTAAGACCACCGGAAAGTGGGTGGACGCCATGGTGGTCCAGGCACCGGCGGCCATGAAGCTGGCTCTGGGAGAAAATCCAAAATGCGTTTACAACGAGCGGCATGAAACCCCGGTCACCCGTATGGCTACCGCCGCCATCATCCGGGAAAACCTGGCCAAGGCCCTGGAGTATGGAGAGAAGCTGGAACGAGCCGCGGAGGACGAGGAGGAGGACAAGCCCGACTATGACGCCAAGCTGGAGGCCCTGCTGCCCGTGGTCCGAGGGGAGCTGCCCGTCCACATTCACGCCCACCGGGCGGACGACATTGCCACCGCCATCCGTATCTCCAAGGAGTTCGGACTGAAGTGCGTCATCGTCCACGGCACGGAAGCCCATCTGATCCCCGAACTGCTGGTCCAGGAGGGGGTGCCTGTCATTACCGGGCCCTGCCTGGGGGACCGGTCCAAGCCGGAGTTGGCCAATATGACCATCGAATCCCCGGCGGTCCTCGCGCTCCACGGAGTCAAGACGGCCATCTGTACCGACCACCCAGAGGTGCCGGTCCAGCACCTGGCCCTGTGCGCCGCCATGGCGGTGAAAGGTGGCATGAACCCGGAGGCCGCCCTGGCCGCCATCACCATCAACCCCGCTCAGATTGCCGGGATCGATAACCGGGTGGGCTCCCTGACGCCGGGGAAGGACGCGGATATCGTCATCACCTCCGGCCACCCCATCAATCTGTTCAGCCGGGTCCAGACGGTGCTGATCGGCGGACAGCGGATAAAGGGATAGGTCCAGGAAAATTTAGAAAAAATTAACAAAAGCCTATGGATATTTTTCGTGCTTGTGGTATAATAGATTAACGGTGGGAGGGAACTCCCTCTCCGCTGGAGAGGTGAGTCCCTCCCGTCGCTATACCTTGCCTGATAGGGCGAAAGGAGCGAAAGTTATGAAATTTGTGTTCACGGACAAAAAGGTGACCCTGCCCAACTTCATCCACAAGTACGCGGAGAAAAAGGTGGGAAAGCTGGACCGTTTTTTTAAGGAGGATGCCACCGCCTCGATCACGTTCAGTGTGGAGAAGGAGCGGCTGAACAGGGTGGAGATCACCATCCGCTCCAGCGGCACTATTTTCCGGGTATCTGAGAGTACCTCTGATATGCAGGCGTCCATCGACGCCGCGGTAACCACCCTGGAGCGTCAGATTCGGAAGAACAAGACCCGGCTGGAGAAGCGGCTGCGCCAAGGGGCCTTCGAGCGGGCGGTGGACGCGGCGGAGGTCTCCTCCTTCGCCCCAGAGGAGCCGGAGGAGGGCGAGTACCGCATCGTCCGGAGCAAGACCTTCCCTATCAAGCCTATGAGCCGGGACGAGGCTATTTTGCAGATGAATCTGCTGGGGCACAGCTTCTTCGCCTTTAAGGACGAGGAGGCCGGTGGGGCCTTCGCCGTGGTCTACCGCCGGTATGATGGGGACTATGGTATTATTGAAGACGAGCAGTAAGATAGTTGTCCGGGGAGCGGGATTCCGCTCCCCGGTTTTTTATGGCTGATTCTGTTTCCAAGAGGAGAGGCCGGTTGACGACTGGTGTCCTGGGCCGTATAATGAAAGAAAACTTTGTTTGGAGGGCGGGGCATGAGCCGTGAAAAGGTTCTATCCCTGCTGCGGGAGCGGCAGGGAGACTATTTGTCCGGGGAGGCGATGAGCCGGGAGCTGGGCATCAGCCGAGCGGGTGTATGGAAGGCCATTGAGGGCTTGCGGCAGGAGGGGTACACTATCTCCTCCGCCCCAAACCGGGGCTATCGGCTGGAGGCGGGCCCTGACCGCCTGCGGGCGGGGGAGTTGTCCGGCCCCCTGTCCGGCTCTCTGGTGGGCGGCAGCCTGCTGTGCCTGGATGTCATCGACTCCACCAACACAGAGTGCAAGCGTCAGGCTATGGCCGGCGCGGCCGAGGGACTGGTAGTGACGGCGGAGGAACAGACCGGAGGCCGGGGCCGCAGGGGCCGCTCTTTCCAGTCGCCCCGGGGGAAGGGGCTGTACCTCTCCGCCTTGCTGCGGCCCCGGCTGGAGCCCGCCCAGGTGGCTAATTTTACCGCCTGGGTGGCGGTGGCAGTGTGCGATGGCATCCAGGCTGCCTGCGGGCTCCGTCCCCAGATCAAGTGGACCAACGACATCATCCTCAACGGGAAAAAGCTGGTGGGGATCCTCACGGAGCTGGGGCTGGTTAGTGAGAGCAACGATTTGGACTATCTGGTTACCGGAATCGGGGTCAATGTGAACCAGAGCGCCGGGGACTTTGACCCGGAGATCCGGGATATGGCCACTTCTTTGGCCCTGGCTCTGGGGCGGCCGGTACGCCGGTCGGAGCTGGCGGTTCAGATTATCCGGGCCCTGGACCGAGCCTATGCCGGTTTTCCGCAAAACCAGGGCGAATATTTGGAGAAGTACAGGGCCGACTGCATCACCATTGGCAGGCAGGTCCAGGTCATCACGCCCATCTCCCGGCGAGAGGGATTCGCCGTCGCGGTGGACGACGGCTTTGACCTTCTGGTCCAGTTTCCGGACGGAACAGAGGAGGCATTTTCCTCCGGGGAGGTGTCCGTCCGGGGAATGTATGGATATGTGTGATTAAGCAATAAAGGGCGGAGGACTTTGACAGTCCCCCGCCCTTTATTTTGACGGTGTCCGCCCAATCGGAGAGTTCAATACAAAGAAAAGCGGAGTCAAGTTAAAAGTGAATCCTTATCGTTAAGAAATTACAAAAATGAAGAAGGAGCAGCTGGATAATTCCCACAAAAATAATACTAATTATGTTATATTCCTATAATATGAAATTTATAAGGAAAAGAAAATTCATCCGCTGTCGCGTTCTGAGGGGAAAAAGCGGTCTGACTGAGTAATCATGTAGTCCACAAACAGCTGAATCAGAGCCCGACTGCCTTCCTGTTTGCGGTAAGTGAGATAGATGTTTCTGGTAGACAGCTCCGGCGGGAGGCGGTAAAAAAAGTGGTTAGAAGAGGGAGCGACCCGGTAGAGGGACGAATCCCGAATAACGGTGATGCCAGACCCCTCATTAGACAGATAGTAGGCTGTGAGCAACTGGTCCATGTAGTG
This sequence comes from Muriventricola aceti, assembly GCF_025567565.1. NCBI lineage: Bacteria > Bacillati > Bacillota > Clostridia > Eubacteriales > Oscillospiraceae > Muriventricola > Muriventricola aceti. Next base: position 20,579 of record NZ_JAOQKF010000003.1, read on the forward strand.
GATTACTTTGGGAGTAAAACCGGCTGACTCACACAGCTTTTGCAGCAGGTCGTGGCTGTGATTGCCCGGTTTGAGAGAGATAAAAGGTTCGTCCCGAAAGGCGGCCATATCCACAGGGGGGACATGATCATCTAAATGGAGCCGCCGGCGCACCTCGTCAAAGGTGAGCCGGTAGCGCCGAAGCTTTTCGTTGCAGGGCAGCTGGGCCGGGACAGCCAGGACCATATGCTCCTGGGCCACGACTGTGCTCTCCAAAGCACAGTCGTGAATTTCATTTACATCTAAACTAAAGTCCAACTGGCCCCGGGTCAACATCTGCAGGCCCCGGTTACTGCTGGTTTCCACAGGATTGACCTGGACGGCAGGGTGCAGGGATTGGAACTGCTGGATTAGTTCAGGCAGTACATAGGTGCAGTAAAACGTGCCGCTCCCAATCGCCAGGGAGCCGTGCTCTCCCTGGCTTAAATTATCGAAATACTCTGACATCTCCTGCTCGATGGCCTGAAATCGCTTGATGCAGCTGATATAGTATTCCCCAGCCTGAGTGGGGCGGATGGGCTTCTGAGAGCGGTCAAACAGAGTGGCGTGCAGGCTGCGCTCGGTCCGAGCTACGATCGCGCTGAGAGCTGGCTGGGAAATATATAGATTCTTGGCGGCTTGGCTGAAGCTGCCGTCCAAATAGATCTGGTAGATATACTCCATGTTTTTTTCCATTGGGGTCACCTCCACACTAAATATTATAGCATATATAACTTTAAAATTATAGAGTAATAATACAAAAAATATTTGAAATAGAACGAAACTCTCATCTATTATGTGCATAGTGGAACTGCTCTTTCCGTCTCCGCCTCTGGACGGTGGTGTCAGAGAGAGCCGGACCCCAGGCCGGCAAAAGAGCGGAAAATTGAGCGGCGGCTGGTCAGGGGCGAGTACCCATCATATGAAAAAGGAGAAGAGAGAAATGCTAAAAAAAATACCCCTTTGGGTCCAGATCCTGATAGGCATTGCCATAGGCGCTATTATTGGTGTGGCAGTGCCAGATATCGTACCCTACATCAGCTTCCTCGGCGATATCTTCCTGCGTCTGCTGAAGATGCTCATAGCGCCCCTGGTTCTGCTTACCCTGATCAATGGCGTGTGTAAGATGGGCGATGTGGGAATGCTCCGCAAGGTGGGCGTCCGTATCGTGATCTATTACATGATTACCTCTACCCTGGCGTCCGCTGTGGGCGTGATTGGAGGCGTGATCACCCAGCCCGGCAAGGGAGTTACCGACCTGCTGACCTCCGAGGCTGGTGAGGCTGTTGAGTACAACTTCATCGACAACATGGTGTCGTGGATCCCGGAAAATATCTTTACTTCCCTATCCGAGGGCAATACCCTTCAGATCATCTTCTTCGCCATCTTTATGGGCTGCGTCTTACTGGTACTGGGCGACCGGGTGAAGCGCCTGGTGGACCTCGTCGACCAGGGGGCCGAGGCTATGCTGAAGATGACCGAGTATGTCATGGCCTTCTCTCCCATCGGCATCATGGCCCTGATTGCCGACATGGTCACTACGATCAGCGCCAACATGATGAAGCAGGTCATCGTTTTCATCACTACTGACTGGGTGTGCTGCCTGCTGGTCATGTTCCTGATGGAGCCCATTATCGCCGCTGTCCTGGGCCGGGTCAATCCTATGCGCCTGTTCAAGAAGATCGCGCCGGCCATCATCGTAGCCGCCTCTACCTGTAGCGCGACAAGTTTTTTGAGAAATTGGGACAGCATACTTGAGAAAAAACGGGCCAATCTTAGAAGCATTTCCGAGCCTGCTCGCTTGCGTCAACCGCCCCCCAGAAGCACGGGAGCGGCACACGCAAGAGGGCGGGCTCAAAGCATACGGGAGGAGCGACGAATAGCCGCCCCTCCCGTGCTTTTTGCCCTCTTGTGGGTTAGGTTACTACCGGCCCTTTACGGGCCGTTTTGCGGGCCTCTACGGCCCTTCGGTGGGTGTCCCTGGGGCGTTACTCCTCCGGCTCGAGAGTGCCTTCCTCCTGCGCCGCCAGATACTCGGCGACGGGGATGATGTACTCCTCGGGCAGGGACTCAATATCGCGCTTGCTGTTCTTCACCAGAACGGCATAGACGGAAATCATGTACTCTTTCACTTTCATTTTGCTTGTCCTCCTTCAATCTGCTTGATCTTACTTTCGAGGCTCGAGACCTTCTCCGTGAGCCCCATGACCTCCTCGAAGAGACCGGCGATCGCCTCATAGAGGTCGATGTTCTGCTCCTCCGCTTCTTCCGCCCTCTGACGCTCGATCTCGGTGATCGGCATCTTAGGGGTCAGATACTTCATGCTCTGGTTCATTCGTAAGCACCTCCAAACCCAGAGATCGAAACCTCCTCCTCATAGCCCTCGTTCTTCGTGATAGTGAAGCGGACATTCACGCCCCACTTTTCGGCGGTCTTGGACTCGTTGAGGAAGTTGTAGACCCGATTGATCGCGACCTGCGCCGTGATGTCCTCCCAGGCCGGGGAGTCGTCGAAGGCATTGTTACACGCTTCGACCTTGGCGACCGATCCCTCAATATGCCATGTAGGCGTGATGAGGATCTTCGTCGCCCGGGCGTCCGTCTCCTCCGGCTGCGCGAACTGGAAGGCGATGACGGTCTCCTTCTTGGAGAAGTTCCAGACCCTCACACTCGTCGCGAAGTTGCCATCAACGGCCTCGACGCGGAGCTGGTGATCCCCATTTGCGAGGACGAGCCAATTCTCACGGGAGAGCTCGATCGTCTCCTCCTGGCCGAGCGTAGCTTGATAGCTGCGGATCTGCTTGTCGTCGACGAACTCGGTGACGACCACGTTGTCGCCCTCGACGTCGGTGACGGTGTACTTCTCGGCGAAGCTGCCCGTCTGCTGGCCGAGGTCTTCGTCCTGCCCAGAGATAGCCGGAGCCGAGTTCGTCCGCTTAAAGGTGAGGCGGCGGTAGGTTGTGCCGCCCTGCCCATCGGTGGCGGTGATGACGAGGTTGTTGACCGTATTGAGGCCCAGGGCGTAGAGCTTTTCCGAGGTGATAGAGACCGAGAGCTGCTCTCCCTTCGGGGCGTTGTTGATGGTGCGGAGCGTTTCGTCGTTCAGCATCTCGACGACCGTCACGGCGTCCCCGTCCGCGTCGTTGACGGTGTAGTTGTAGGTGAAGCCGATGTTCTTGTCCCCGAGGTTGGTGTCCGTGCCGGAGATGGTCGGGGCGGAGTTGACGCGGTTGAAAGTCCACGTCCGAGTCGCCGTTCCGCCCTGTCCGTCAGTGACGACGACCTTGACCGTGTGGGGGCCGAGGGACAGTTCGCGGACGTTGACCGTGATCGTGTTTTTGAAATTTCGCGTCGGGGCGAACGACTTCGTCGTTCGCCCATCAATCGACTCCGTCGCCGTCAAGACGTCGCCGGAGTCGGAGTCGTTGACGGTGTACTCGATCGTGAAGTCCTGGTTCTTATCTCCGAGGTTGCGGTCACTGTCAGAGATCAGAGGGTCAGTGTTCAGGACTTCAAGGACGGGGCGGAAACCGACGCTCACGCGCCGATCGCCGGACGAGTAGCTGTTCCAGAGGCGGGCCGAACCGCACCCACGGGACGCGCGGGTCGACGCGTTCTCCGCCCAGGTCTCTTGACACCAGGAATACACGCCCACCCAATGCCAAAGCTGATTATGGGTACTGTTGTGATCGGTCGTGTTGAGGTTGGTGTCCAGGTCAGAGGAAACCGGGGCAGGGAGTCCGGTGATGACTTCCTCGCGGGTGATGAACCTGTCCCACTCGTTATTGGTAGGTGTTCCTCCGGCATACCAGTCGTTATTCCGCCGGTTGCTGCCTCCGGTGAGGAGGCGGCACTTGTACTTTGTCCCGTCGATGGTGATGGTCTTGCCGGTGACATAGCCCTGCCCGTTCAAGTCATCCCACGAGACGCTGACCAGAATGACGCGGTCGCAAATGAGGAGGGTTTTGTCCCCGTCCTTGATCTTGACCCATTGGAGCTTGTTCGCGTCCGCGCTGGGAGTGTCTCCGAAGGTGTAGTTCGCCATGCTGCCGGACATCTGCGGGATGTCTCCGTAGCCGCTGTTCCCACCTGCGGAGTCGTCAGGCCGCCACGGCTTTGTGGGCCGCTTGAGAATTGCGCCGTTGTTGTAGAATCCGCCGAGCTTGACGGTTCCGAGATATTGCGCCATAAGGGATCTCTCCTTCCGTTTTGATAAAGCGGTAGGGCGCGAATATCTTCTTCGCGAGATTGTAGGAACTGGCCCACCGGGCGAACCCGATCCACGAGTTGACCGCCTGGACGACCGCCGCCCGCGTGATCTTGCCTTCCCTCATCTTCCGAACCATCGCTTTGATACGCCGCTTCTCTCGCCGTTTGGACTCGGTGCGGAGCATCATGTGGGTAGCTCGGATTTTGAAGCCGTAGGCGTTCACGCCCTGCCGCATGTAGAAAACCTTTGTCTTCTTGTTGGTGTCAAGGTGTAGCCTCACTTGGAGGAACTCCTTGATCTTTGCCAGCCACTCCCGGGCGATCTCTTTGCTCGGCGCAACGATGACGACGTCGTCCATGTACCGGGTGTAGAGCTTCGCCCCGAGGAAGCGGACACAAAATTGATCGAGCTCGTTGAGGTAGATGTTCGCGAAGTCCTGGGAGCTGACATTCCCGAGTGGGATGCCTCGCTCTCCCTCCGGCGAGCTATCAATCACTTTGCAAAGAAGCCGGTAAAACCGAAGGAGATCCCCGTACATGTCGGGGCGCTTCTTCTTGAGCTTCTTGAACCGCTTCGCAAGGATTTTCTTGAGCAGGTCGCGGTCGATGGAGTAGAAGAACTTCCGGGCGTCTATTTTAATGACGGCCACATCGTCGCCCCACTTCATGCGGGCGACCCTCATGTCGTGCTGCACCTTGAGGGCGGCGCGGATCGGGCCTCTCCCGTACTGACAAGCGAACGATCCGTCGATGAACACGGGCCGGAAGATGTTTTGCAGCTCCTCATGGATGACGAGCTGCACCACCTTGTCGCGGAGTCCAGGGATTGAGAGCTCTCTCCGTTTGGGCTCCGTTATGACCGTAGAATGATACGGCCCCGGGGTGTACTTCGAGTTCTTGAGCTCTCGCCATAGGTCGACATTGTTCTTCTCTCGTAGGAGGTCATACTTGACGGCCTCCCGGGTGTACTTCCTTTGCCCGCGCGTCGCTTTCCTGTAGCCTTCCTTGAGGTTCTCGTAGTCGATTACTTTCTCATACGGAGAGGCCGGAAGTGGAGGAGGGACGACCGGGCGCTTTATATTGTGAATGGTCTTTACAAAAAAGGGGAATTTCGTCATCGTGGCATCCTTTCCTTTTCAGAAACGGCTTGGCACCTATGACGCGGGTTTTTACCCACATTGCAGACTCACCCCCAGCCTCCCAATACGAGAGGGCGGGCCGGGCGCTCGTCACTGTTTTTACGCCGTCAGAGACAAGGCGAAGGATTACCTCTCCCTTGAAGTATAACAAGGACACGCACTCGAAGCCGTAGCCGCGAATGACGTAATAACCTACAAGGCGGGGCGGAAACCGACGTTCACGTTCCGATTGCCGGACGAGTTGTTGTTCCAGTTGCGGGCCGAATTGTACCCACGGTTCGCGCGGTTCGACGCCATACAGAGATAACCCTAAGTAGGTGCGGTTTACTTTTTTATCGGTTGTTGATGAAGTGCTTTTGCAAGCCTCCAATTATGCGCCCCAGTTCGTTGAGTTTGGTTTGCAGCTCGTGGACTTTCTTCTCGGTGATGTACTTCTGCGTCCGGGCGACTCCAAACAGCACAAGGAGGAGCGTCTTCTCGGCGTCCGCCTCGTCCAGCCATTCGAGCCGCTTCTTGACGACGGTGAGGTTGTTCGCCATGACCGCCGCGCGGATCAGCCGGAAGCACGATTGCTTGATCTCTTGCGACAAACTAAACTTTTCGGCCTGGGGGAAATTCTTGAGCAAGGGGTAGACATCTCTCTCAAGAAAGATTTCAGCTTTCTTTTGAAGTATCGACGGTTCCAATGTAGCAGCACCTCGCATTTCTAACGCGAGCGACCTCCTCCTCGGTGACGTCATCCCCGAAGAACTCGAAGCCGAATTCGGTGAGCTTTACCTTCGCGGGCTTCCCCGTGATGGAGCTGTGCCCCTCGATAACAAGGACGGACTCCCCTTCGAGGGTGAGGCCGCTCGCGGTCATAATAACGAGCTCGTCCTCCGAGAGGTCTCGGCACTTTTCGCATATCGGGCAAAGCTCACCGAAAAAATTCCCGAGTATGCAGCTTGTTTCTTTTAGGGTGCAAGCCGCCCTATACATAGAGTTTCCGCGCGACGGGGTCATAGATACCAGAGGTGATCGCGACCGAGTTCACGGAGTCAAAATTGATGAGAAAGACGTTGTTCGTCATGTTGTTGAGGGTGGCGTCTTTCAGCACTTTGATCTCTTTCTGCGCGTCGGCGATCTGGGCCTCATGGAGAATGACAGCTTCTCGGTTCTGATAGATGCCCTCGTCCATGTGGTTCATGTTCGTCTGACTGACCGGCGTTCCTTCCTGGATGACCTCGCCCGTCGCGACATCCTCGACGTGGTCAAGCCATCCGATTTTTTCATAACTGTTCACTTTCGATCTGTACCTCCGTTTCTTTTTCGATGATTGTGTACTTGAAGGCTACATAGAGTCCCTTGCTCGGCGGTTTTTCAAACTCCCGGTCAGACTGTGCGACGACGTCGCCGTCTGCGTCGACGAGCTGCACGTTCGCCACATTGCCGGAGATTGTGTCGTCGAAGTAGATGTAGATCTTCACGGACTCCGCTTCAACGATTTTTCGGAACGGCGCGACCGTCTTCGGCGCTCCGTTCAGCGTATAGGCCGCATGGTCGACCGAGTCGGCAAAGCGACGCCCGATTTTCTCAATCCCGAGTGATGTGATCGTCTTCGGCATGTTTTTCCCCTCCTTCCGTCATAAGTGTCACGCCGGAGCACCGGAGCCCCGGAGAGCAAACAGGGTAGATCTTCGCGCCGTGGTCAAATGCGGAGCCCGCCTCAATTTCGGAGGACAGGGCCTCATACATGACGAACGCGCACGGCTGATAGAATTTTTCGGAGGCCGCGATCGTTCCCACCTTGGGGAACTCTACCTCGCCGGAGTCGTGGGTGCTGACGGCCTGGACTTCGGAGCTCAACAGGTGGCCGATGCTGACAACATGAGGCCACACGCCGCAAACTATTTCCCCGCAACGGGGATACCGCGAGAACCCGGAAATCGTCTCGGAGTGGATCTCGATGACCCCGCCAGACTCGGCCCCGTAAGAGGGCTTCGAGCTGCCCTCCTTGACCTTCCGAACTTCGGCGTCGATAACTGCGAGATTGTTGACGCCGCTTTGCTTTGAGCCTTTGAGGAATACAATGAACTCGGCCCAGCGTTCGGGATCTTGATAGGAGAACGGCTCGATCGTGCTTTGCTCATACCCCAGCGACGCCAGGGCATAGAGGATGCCGCTTTTGATGCCCCCCGCTTCGGAGATTACTCCCTTCATGGAGAGGCGTGTCCGGTAGCTCTCTATATCCTCACCCTCGAGCCTTGGCATGTCTCGATCCTGTCCATGTACCGGAAGCATGACCGGGCTCGCGGTTGCGACGTTTGCCTCGTCCCGGACTCGGAAGGCGTCCTTCTTCATCCCATCAAACACACGCCCGACGACTTTGAAGAAGATAAAGAGCTGGTTCGCCGTCCGTTTGCCTCGTTTCAGCGGGGCAAAAAGCAGGTCGAACATATACTCGCCGAAGGTGTCGAAGCGCTTCATCCGCTCACTCCCTTCTGACGGTTACAGAGACGGCCCCGAGGGTGATGACCTTGTCCTTCCCCAGGACAACGTCTTCGGCGGGAGCTGTGATCTCCGCATTGGTGGCCGCGCTGTAGCTGCTGCGGATCGCGAAGTTGATGTCGGAGCGCCGGAGTTCGTTGAACCTCCGGCCCTTTCTGACCGCGAGCAGTTCCGAGAGGATCGAGGAGATCCTCTCCTTGATTTCCTCCTCCGAGGAGACGTCGGAAGTCGATACCGTGACCGCGATGTCCTGGGGAACGGTCTCGGACGACTTCACAAGAATATTATCGTATGGCCCGGCAATCTTGTCAACGGCCTCACGAACCTCGTCGAGAAGTCCTTCCGTCGCCTCTCCGGCTGTCCCTGTTACAATCACATCGACCGTCCCTTGCCCCCTCGGGTGGTCACAGTCAGCCTGTGCAAATAGGACGCCCTGGACGGCCTCCGCTGCATTGATGAATGTGTCCTCAATAGACCGGGCCGCGAGCTCCGACCAGGATCGGAGCGCCCGCGTTCGGAGTCCCTCGTCGTCCTCGGTGTCGCTTCCTTCCCGGACGATCCAGTCCTCGCCGTTTGAGATGCCGTCGATCCCATTGAGGAACGTGAGGCTCCGGGTGATCTGTCCTTCCGGCACATTGTACCGAGAGCCCTCTTTCTCCGCTTCTACCAGGACATCCACCGACCGGCTCCCTTTTTGCAGAACCGCCGCCTCTATGGCAAAGAAGCGAAGCTCCTCTCCGTTGATGTCCTTTTGCGTCTTGAAGATGTGGCCCTTCTCGATCTTCACGGCCTCGCCCTGGTCGTTCGTCCTGGACAGTGTGACGAGGCCCTGCGTCTTCTGGGCCTTCTTGCGCTTCTTCCCGTAGTCTGCCGCCTTAATGTCGAGCCATGCGCCGGTGGAGTGTGTGAGGGTCATATTGTTCAGAATGGCCCGTAGTAACTCCGTGAACTCGATCTTAATGCGGAGGACTATCAAGAGCAGCGTATAGAAGACGCCGCCCGAATGGAAGTTCGTGATTGCGAAGCCTTCTTCTTTTAGCTCGGCGATCTTCTCCTCTTTGAGCGTTTCAAGCTCGGGAACCGGGAGAACTTCGTCGAGTATTGCTTTGTCGATCATGTTGTTATCACCTCCACGCCGACCGCACTAATGACGACATTGAGCTCCCGGGGCTCCTCCTCGTCCGCAAACTGGAAGGAGCAGCGGAGCCGGAAGGTGTCGTCCGAAAACCCGACGTCGATCTCTATGCTCTCGGGCACGATGACCTCCCGCTTTTGAAGGCCCAGCCGCGCCCGCTGCGCGATTTCAAGCCGCACAAGATCGTCGTCTTCGGATTGAATGAAGTCGTATAGCCCCCAGCCGAACGAAACGTCATAAAAGAGATCCCCGGGCTGTGTGAGCGCTTCGAGGATGATGTTCTGATATAGACATTCAAGCCCCGAACAGAGGGGCGCGTCTCCGTCTGCCGCTTGCGTGAGGGCCCATTCATCATTGAGTCGGATGTCGGTGTCGTGTAACCCTGTCATAGCTGCACCTCCCCAATGATCGCCGGGCTGTCCCCGTATGCCATCGCAACGGCCACGAAGGCCCCGGCCTTATATTGTCCTTTGGATCTGACGCCAGGGAGAGGAGGGAAGCTCTCGTCCTCGTTCCCCCAGCGATCGACGACGGTGAGGGTGTATTCGTTCCAATGCGCCGTTATGTGGCCCTTGAAGCTGCTCCCGGTCTCGTCGTTATGAATGACAAGATCCTCGAGATCGAACGTCTCGCCGAGCTGTGTCGCCTTGCTGACGGTGGCGTAGACCACGGCGGGGCTCTTTGCGTGGGGGTACTCCTGCGCGATGATCTTCCTCGCGACCGCCCTCATCATCTGCTCAAGCATTTCCCGCCCCTCCTTTCTTAGAAATAAATCTTCGTGCGGATGAAGCCGTTCTCGCTGGTAGACGAGACGACCTTCGAGACCTCGAACTCTCCGCTCACTTTAGGGTGCTTCACACTGATTTTGTGGGAGTGTCGGACAAAGGGGGCCGAGACCGTCTCGAGCTCCCACGAGCCGCCGCTCCTGGTGAGGGCGATGATGTTGACGCCATACTCGAAGATGTAGGTCTTGTTCTGCTCCGGCTTCTCTCCCCAATAGAACACGCCCCCAGAGAAGAAAAACGGCTGTTTGATGTTCCATGCTGCATGTACGGCATTGATCGCCTCGATGACGTTCATCTGCCGAATGGGAAGCCGTTTCCGTTCCGGGTATCCCTTGGAGGAGAGCTTCATCTTCGAGAGCCCGGCCTTCCCGAGAAAGTAGGCGATCATCTCCTGCGGAGTTGTGTCGAGGAATGTGTTGTTGATCTGCGTCTCCTCGAGGAGAAGCATCTCGTCCTTGAGAGTCACTTCGTCGGTGAAGCCTCCTCCGTTGTACGGCTTGGAGACGTAGCCGGTGAAGACCTCCTCAAAGACATTGTTATACCCGAGCTCAATCGCCGCCGGGTCTTTCCGGGCGAGTGAGATCTTCGGTTGAAACTGCTCCGTGAAGCGGATCTTCGCCCAATCAAAATAAGAAGACTTCGAGGAGTAGACCTCGATCTCTATGCCCTTGTCGAAGGTATAGGGGCCAGCGCGGGCCGCGATTTGAGGGTAGAATAATTCGAGCGTTTCCATCCTGTTCCTCCTCTCGGGTTAGTATGGCATCTGTGAGACCTTGTCGAGAGCTGCCGCCGTGCTTGCATCGTCGACGGCTGGGGACTTCCCTCGGCTCGTCTGCAAGTATTTTTGATAGTCAGAAGACAAGGTCGTTTGCTGCTGGGTTCCGCCGGAGCTCCCGCCAGAGGAGCCACCGCCGGACGAAGATCCCGACGAGCTGCTCGTCGTCTGTATGGTCTGCGGGACGTACTCCCAGAACTCAAGGGAGACGGTGAGCTGCTCCTTCTTGTTCTCCATTTTGTGAGTGAGCCCCTTGAATAGAACCTTGTCGACGCCGTGCGCTGCCGTGTCTTCGCTGACAATAGAGAGCGGCTTCGGGACTGACTGGCCGGGCGTTCGGAAGATCGCCCGAAGCGTCTCGAGCCGCTGGTACTTCGTTTGCGTTGGTGTGTCGTCGAGAATGAGTTCGATATTGACCTTCGCGTCCTCGTAGCCCGTCGCCTGTTTGGGCTTTGTGGCGCTGCCCTCGACCTCTTGCTCGTCGATCTGGGCCGACTCCTTGACCTCGATACTCTTAACAAGGCCAGGGAGGACGACCCCGTTCACCTTGACGATCTGGTCTTCGGTGTAAATCATTGTCGTCTCTCCCTCCTTGTTATGCCGGTGCCGGTTCGGCGTCTTGATCGTCTGCGGGTTCCTCGCTGCCGTTGGCCTCGGCGTAGTCCTCGACCTCCTTGAGCATCGCGAGGAGCTGCTCGAGGTCTTTGATCTTCTTGAGGTCGACCGGAATGAGCAGCTTTTGAATGATGACTTGCTTGCCGGAGCTGCCCTCGCCGGAGCCTCCGCTCTCGGAGCCTTCCTTCTTGCCGCCTCCGCTTGTGAGGTCGACCTTCTGGACGGGCTCGCGTTCGAGCGTAGCCTTCGCGCCGTCGAGCCCCTTCTCGATTGCCTGGGCGGGTGCATCCTGCGCCAGCTCGAGGCCGTGGGCGTAGGTTGTCATCGTGCGTTGTCCCGAGAGGGTCAGCGTCGAGAGAGGGCCTTCTTTCGCGTCGGAGAAGGGGAGCATATTTCGGATGCGCTGCAAGCCGCCCTTTACCGCGTCGACCGCGCCCGTGAACGCCGATTTGATACCGTTCGCGAATGTGGTGACGACGCGCTTGCCCGACTCAAAGAACCACGTCACGGCTCCCGTGACCGTGTTCTTGATCGCGGTGATTCCATTCGAGAACGCCGTTTTGACGGCTGTGAACCGTTCGGACACGCCCGAGGCTATGCTCGTCACGAAGCCGACAAACTTGTCACGGATCGCCGAGAGCCGCCCGCCGGTGAGATTATCCAGGAAGGTAAAGCCCGCCGTATAGATGCCCTTGACGCCCTCGACCGCTGCCGCTGCTGCACCGCGGATTCCCCCGCCGTGCGCCTCGTATGCGGATCGCATGTTGTCGAGGTTCTGGGAGACCGTCGCCTTCGCTGCGTTCATGACGGAGCCGATGACGTTGCCGATGCCGGAGAAGATCGCCGACGCGACCTCAAGAGCTGCGCCGAGCTTCTCCTTGAAAAAGTCGATGATTGCGTTGACCGCGTTTCGGAACCACTCGCACTTGTTGTAGAGCAGCACCAGGGCCGCGATGAGGGCCACGATGCCGATCACGATCCAGGTGACAGGGTTCGCCAGGAGTGCCGCTGTAAAGCTCCACACGCTCGATATGAGCGGCGTGAGCGCTCCCTTCGCTAATAGGAACCCGGCCTTGAGGAGCTTGAACCCGGAGATTACCTTCGTGATAATCAAGCCCACGCCGGAGACGACGGCGATGACCGTGCCCGCTATGGTGAGGAAGCCGCCGATCGCCAGGACGACGAGCATGATGACCCGGACGAGCTCCTGGTTCTCCTCGACCCACGAACCGACCTTCGTGAGCACCTGCTCGCCGGTCGACATGAGATCGTTGATTGTCGGGAGTAAGCTATTCCCGATCGACTCCTTCACGTTCTGGATGCGCTGCGTGAGCCGTTCAAACCGTTCGGGCTCCGTTTCGTTGATTGCGTTCGCCATCTCCGTGGCGACGCCGGTGCCGGAGCCGAGGGCGTCGTACATGGTGAGGATGTTCCCTTGCAGGTCTCCGCACTTGTTGTAGAGCAGGTCGATGAGGTCGACGGCCTCGTCCGTTCCGAAGGCTTCGGCGATCTCCTGCTTCTCCATCGCGTCGATGGTCTCGCCGTATTTGCCCCGGAGCTGGTCGAGGATCTCCGGCATACTCTTTAGTTGGTTGTTGGCGTCCAGGAACGACAAGCCCAGGGCGTCGCCGCCCTTCGCTGCCGCGCCCAGGAACGCCGCGTACTTCGTGCCCGCCTCCGAGCCGCTCATGGTGCCTTGCAGCATACCGAGGATGGTGAGCTGCTCCTCGAGGGGGACGTTCGCGTTTGTTGCCGACGCGCCCAGGCTCTCGATGCTCGAGGCCATTTCCGAGCCCGTCGTCTTGAACTGCTGCACCGACTTCGCGATACCCGCCGAGAACATCTCGCCGAACTCGATGTCGCTCATGTCGTCGTAGTAGTTCTTATAGATGCCGTAGCCCGTGGCAAACAATGACGTCATCTCGCCGACCGTCGACTTTGTGGCCTTTGCCGTTAGGCCCGCGAGACTGGTGAACTCCGCGACGCCCTCGTCCGAGAGCGTCGCGATGCCGCTCTTGATGTCGTAGGCTGCCGCGATGAAGTCGGCCTTCGTCGTTCCGGCCCATTGGTCGGAGAACTGCCGGGCGGCGTCTTCCACGACGCCGAGATCCTTCACACCCAGGGAGGCGAGCTCGCCGATCGCTCTCCGGGTTTCAAATGTAGCCTCGACCGGGGACAGCACCGCCCCCGTGATCTGCGAGCCGACCTCCTGCATGACGGCCCCCGTCTTTGCCATATTGCCGAGCGCTGCGTTTGCCTTTTGCAGCTTTGAGACGGTGCCGTTGACGCTTGATGTGACTCCGGCCATAGGCCCGGTGAGGTTGTCGATCATGTTCATTATGAGGGACAGCCGGAACACGGACTCTAAGCTCATGCTTTGCCTTTCACCTCCTAACAAAACGATGGAGGCGACCTTGTGCTCTTAAAAGAGGCGACCGATGCCGCCCGGCTAATCCGACGCGAACACGTCCGCGATCGCCTGGGCGACGATCCTCTCCTCGAGCTCCTGGATGTACCTCGCTTTCGCGACGTACCGGAGGAACTCGTCGAGGCCGATCTCCTCAATGTCGAAGTCCTCTAAAAGAGCCGGAGGGAGGAAGCGGTAGATTTCCAGGAGACCGGACTCCACCACGTTCCCCCTCACCTCCGAGAGCTGCTCTTTTAGAGCATCTTCAAATTTGTCTGTTTGGAGAGGCCCAGCATCCCGAGTAGCTTCTCACCGATGGAGAGCGCCAGGGCCGGGAACTCCTCAAGGTTCGCCTCGAGAGACGCCCGGCTCTCCTCGACCACGTTGTCAAAGAGGAACACCTTGAGCGCCTTCGTCGCGCCCTGGGCGGTGGTCTTAACATATCTGTCATAGCTCGCCGTGGAGGGGCGCTTGAAGAAGAACTCGACATTCTTCTCGGTCTCGTCATCGACCTCAATCGTCGCGCCGACGCGGTAGACCTTGCCGTATTTCTCTTTCATTTCCTCGGCGCGGCTCTTGCCCGCGACTTCCTTCTTCATGTCTTCCATAGTGTTTTGTCCTCCTGTTCTCGATTATCTTGAGATAACGCCTTTATTTTGTGGGCTCGACGCCGTCCTCCACGATGCCGCCGACGATCATGAGGTCAATGTCCACCGTGAGGGACTTGTCGCCCTGCGCGGCCTTGTGGCTGCGCTTGGTGGGGATGACCTTCTTGAGCTCGTCGATCCGGGTGCGCTCCCCTTCGTTGGCGTAGGAGACGACCACGGAGGGCCACTCAATGCCATAGAACGGGATGCCCTTCGCCTTGCAGTAGGCGAGGACGTCGTCGTAGTCGTCCCGGAGCATGGACATCTTGCCGGACGCCTTATAATTGCCCTTGCCATACCCCCGGGGGCGGTAGCCCTTGCCGTAGCTTTCTTCCATCTCCTGCTCGTCGTCGTAGCTGATTTCCTGCACCACGAGCACGAGGCCGGGGATCTTGACGTCCACGTCGCCCCATCCGTAGGTCTGGCCGTTTACTTTTAGGGACATAGCTCTTTAACCTCCTTCCCTTAGTCGCTGGGCTGCGCCCTGCCGAGGTCTACCTCGACCTCCCGGATGTAGCCCCGGGACACATAGCGGATCTTGACCCGCATTGTCTCGTCCTCGAGGATGGTCTCCTCCTGCCCCTCGGGTACGGTGATCTCAGCGGAGCTGATCTCCTTCGCGTCGATCATGCGCTGCAAGGGGACGAACATGAACTTCGCCCGGGTCTCAAGCTCGCCCTGGACGTCCTCGAGGTCGATGTCGTCGTTGAGCAGAAGGAGCCCTTCCTTCCGGGTCTCCCGGATGATTTTGTTCTTGACCCGGACATCCTCGGCATAGCGGAAGTCACTCCCGTCCGGGCTCATCATCTTTGTGTGGTAGACGAAGAAGTCGTCGAGCCCGTCGTACTCCCGGAACGTGAGGTAGCCCGCCACGTCCAAAAGTTCGATGATGGAGTTGTCCATCCCGGCGGGGAGCAGCTCGAGGAGCTTCGTCTTCGGGATGCCGAACCCGGCCTCCGCCCTGGTTTTGCCGATGGACTCCTGCACCGCTGCCTTTGCGTAGAGGCCGCACACAAGGCCCGCGAGGTTGACGATCTGCGTCGTGCCGTCCAGCATGACGAGCCGCCCCCAGGCGGTGACGACCTGGATGTCGTAGTTTTTGACCTTCTTGCGCTTGGCCTCCATCTCGAGGGCCCAATCGGTGAGATCCCCGCTGCCGCGCAAGTCGAGCTCGTCCTCGTCCCCCGTCTGGGGGAACGCCGCCTCGAAGACCACGAACACGGGCTTGTGGTAGGTGTCCCGGAGCTCAATTTGCGCCTCGCTCACGGCCTGCCAGAGAGGGAGGTCGCTCTCGCCGACGACGTGGATGAACTCATACTCCTCGGCGAACTTCTGGAGCTTGGTGAACGCCGCCAGGACGTCGCCGTTCGTCATGGTGGGGGCGGTGGTCGTGAAGCTGTAGACATCGTTCACGAGGAAAGAGCTCGGCTTCTGTTCCGACTCCGTCGCCTCCGTAAACTTGAGCTTGAGGCCCGTCCCCTCGATTTCATATTCCCCGGTGACGGGGACGGTGATCTCGTCGGTGTAGCTGTTCCCGCCGTCAATGGAGCAGATAAAGGCGGCGGAGTTGAGCCCGCCTTGCGCCGTGATCTTGACGACCACCGAGAAGGCGTTCGTCGGAGAGCCGTCCACGGTGACGGAGCCCCCTCCGTCGCCGTCCTTAGAAACGCTTCCCAGCTTGCCCGCCGTGGTAGCGGAGACCGGGAGACAGTAGATCCGCGACGCGCCGAACTGCACGGAGCTCATGACGGCATCCGCCAGAGGGGACAGGCCGAGGCGGGCCTTGATTTTCGCCGCGTCCATATCCCCGGTGATGATGATCGGCGTGTCCGAAACGATCGGAGAGACCCCGATCTTGAGGCTCTTTCCGTCCCCCGTCGCGGTGGCAAACCCGAGGAGGCCGTCCGTGACAGTGTGCTTGACATCTCGGAGCATTATCGTCTCGCCTCGCTTTCCTTTGTGGTGTGTGCCCCGTTCATGGGGGCGTTCTCAAAATTCTTGACCGCTGCGAGGAACTCCTCCTCGGTGACGGCCCTGCCGGGCTTCCAGCCCTGGGCGCTGCATACGCCCGCGAAGACGGCCCGCCCGACCTTGTGCTTCTTGCGGAGCTCCCCGATCTCAAAGAGCCCCGGAGCTTTCGGTTCCTGCGGCCCCGCTGCCTGTGTAGCTGCGGGGGCCGATGTTGCTTTATTCGCCATCTATAAACTCCTTTCCCTCGTTTTTGGTGATGGACTCAACCGCGACGTCGGAGACCTTCGCGAAGTCTGTGTCCCTGTAAACCCCGCCGTCAAACCTTATCTTGATTTGCACGGCGACCTGTGCCTTTAGAATAGAGTCGTCCTTGTCGACCCAGTCCGCCCCCTCGACCTCGATCGGAACAAAGTCCCCGTTGACGTAGATGCCCCGGTCGAGGCTTGAGAGGAACGCCCCGAACATGCTCTCGACCGCCTCGTCGGTATAGTCGCCGATTATCACGGTAAAGGCGAGGGCCCGGTCGAAGACCTTCCTCCTCTTTTTCTGCGCTCCCTCTTGGTCTCTATATCGTGTTTTGGAGCCGTTTCGGAGGAGGGTCTCCGACTCAAAAAGCACCGCGCCGATGTGACTCTCTTGACTCTTTTCGAGGGCCTTTTGCGTCGTGTACGGCTTGGACTTGAGGCCCGCCGCCTTGAGCTTGTCGAGGAGGTATTCCTTGCTTTCCTTGTAGAGCATTAGTCATCCCTCCCGATGAACTCCTCGGTCGTGGCCTTGATCTCCTGCATGTCCTCGTCCGAGAGGCCGAGGAAGGGCCGGGCGGGGATGTTGACCTTGACCTTCTTCTTGCTGATCCATTGTCCGCCCACCTGGAAGCGGAGGTTCTTCGCCCGCTTTGCCCGGATGGTGCGGCCCTTGTCGCCGAATTGGTGGGTTGCCGCGTGCTTGACATTTGTGCCGACCGCAAACCCGGAGGCGTCCGCCGTCGTCTTGATGGAGTTGCGGAGCTGGGAGGAGTCGATGAGGGTCTTGCCCCCGGTCTCTGCCGCCCGGATGGAGGTCTTCCACCGCTTGCCGTCCGGCCCCCGGCCTTGCTTGAACCGTTCGAGGGTAGACTCCCGGACGCCTTCGGCGAGGGCGATGTTGAGGCCCTTCCTGTCAAGCTCCGAATAACGCCGCATTTTTCGGAGGAGGGCGGCGGTGTCTCCTTGCAGTCGGATGCTATACACGCCCTACATCCCCCTCATGCTGCCCCGGGTGAAAAGCCGGGTGTTTGACTTCGCCGAGAACCCGGTCGCGGCTGCGCTTGCCGGGTCGTCGGCTTCCGTGCCGATGGAGACCTTCCCGTCGGCCACAAGCTCAAAGAACTTGATCGCCGCGTTGTAGCGGTTGAGGTAGGTCTTTTGGTCGGTGCTCTCGTCGATGCCGATCCGGGAAAACAGGTTATAGACCGCGATGTCCTTTGAAAACTTGTTGATAACCTTCGGGGCCGGGGAGAGCGGGACGGCGTACCTCTTGGCGAGGTAGCCGTCGATCTCCGCGTCGGCGTCGGCGATCGCGCCTTCAATAATCGGCGCGACGAGCTCCTCACGCTCGACGGGGTCTTCGATGAAGGTGTCCCCGATGATCGCGTTGAGGGCGTCGTCCTTGAGCATCTCCCGGACTTCCTCTTTCGTGCTGTAGCTCACGCCGTTCCCTCCCTTCGTCTGCTTGGCCGGGCTTAGGCTTCGGCGGTGCCGTCTCCGGCGTATGCCATCTGCCAGAACCCGAAGCCCGCGTTCCCTCGGGAGTCGACGCCATAGAGGAAGGTCTTCTTCATGAAGACGTTGTCGTCGGTCTCCTGGGTCTTGGAGACGAACTTCGGCTTCTTGCGCTGCTGCCAGATGAGGGGCTTGATGGGCCGGGAGGTGCAAAGCAAGAACCACTTGGAGTCATGCCCGGCGAGCTGCGGGATGACGAGGGGCTTCGCGGTACCCTGCATGGTGTTCTTGGTGCCGTTGATGTAGTCGGCGACCAGGATGTCCCGGGCGGTCGCTTCCAGGGCGGGCGGGACGGCGAGCACATTCGGGATGAGGTTCAGCGCCCGGCCCTTCGAGTTGGTGAGGCTCATCATAGCGGCGCGGGCGGCGATGTAGGACTCCATCGAGAGCTTGGCCGTGGTCTTGTTGGAGACGGCCTTCTTGCCGACCTTGTGGGCGTCGGAGAAAAAGGGCTGCCCGTCGTAGCACTTTTCGGAGAAGCCCTCCGCGAGCAGCTTGAAGATGAGATCGTCGGGGTGGGCTGCTGCGGACTGGCCGAGCATCTGGACAGACGGGTTATAGAGGCCGATCTTGTCATCCTCGATCGCGTTGCGGTCAATGCCGATCGTCAGCTCGAAGTCCTTGTTCTTGATGGTGTAGTCGCTCGCGCTGATGTTCTGGATCTCGCGGTCGCCGATCCATTCCCTCATCCCCGGGATGTCGCCGAGCCATGCGTAGGTCTCGGACTCCGTGGTCGAGGGGGTGACGGTGGCGATCTCGGTGTAGAGCGGGGTCACGCCCTCAAGCGCCTTGTTGAACAAGGTGTTGAAGCCGACGTAAATCCCCCTCAAAGTCTGCTGGTTTACAATCATGTTCTTTGTCCTCCTTCTGTTTTACTTTGCGGCGGCTGCGGGGGCGGTGAGGCCGAAGCCCATCTCCACGGCGACGCCTTCATCGTCCACGCGGATGACGAGGCCCGCCACGGACGCGCCCGTCCCGGTCTTGGTGACGGTCTGGTCGTCCTCCATGTAGCAGAGGCCCAGCACGTCGGCGGCGGTGATCTTGCCGCTGGTGGAGTTCTCAAAAACGAAGGTTCCCCGGCTGACGCGGATGACGGCGTCGCCGTCCCCGCCCTTGTTCTCGACGGTCTCCTCGGCCCGGCCCGCTGCCTTGAGGTCTGCGGCCTTCTTGCCGGGGATCGCGTAGCCGTTGGCGTCAACCGCCACGATCGCCCCCTGATAGATGGTGGTCGCGCCCTTGACAGGGAGGGCGATGTACTTCCCGCCGAGCTCGGACGTGTCTCTCACATTGGTCAATGCTGCCATGATGTTACTCCTCCTTCGTGCCGTACTTTTCCAGATCCTCGGCGCTCACGCCGAGCTGCTTGCAAATGAGCATCGTCGCCTCGTCGGGCTTTTTGCCCTTGAGTGCCAGGGTCTCGCCGCCCGCGACCTCGCTCATGGGGACGACCTGGGGCGCTTTCTCAAGGAACGACTTGAACCCGTCCGGGCTCTTGAGGGCGTAGCCCTTGGCCCATTCCTTCTGTGCCGGGGTGATCTTGCCGCTCTTGAGCGCCAGCTCAACGGCTTCCTCGGCATCCCGGTCGGCGAGCTGCTCCTCAAGGGCCTTGACGCGTCCGTCGATGCCGCCCTTGAGGGACATGATGACGGCGGCGACCTCGGCGGCGGGAGCCCCGGCCTTGAGCCCCAGGAGCTCACAGACGGCCTTGTTCGCGACGACGGTGTCCTCCTCGGGCGGCTGCTTGCCGTCCCCGGGCTTCTTGCCCTCGGCGGCTTCCTTGAGGGCTTTGTTCTCCTCGATGCAAGCGGAGAGCGCCTCGAGGATCTGCTCCTCGCCCGCGTCTTCGCCCAGGCCGAGCGCCGCCGCGAGCTTCTTGATGAGTTCGTTCATGTTGGTTTTGCCTCCTTCAAATGTGGATGAATTTACAATCGGGGTCATGCCCGCGATCGCTGGGGTGTTGGTGAGGGCGAGGGAGTGGAGGCCCGTCGCCTTGTTGTCCGACTTGCGGACGGTGATGACCGGGGAGAGGTAGCGGTATTCCTTGTTCTCAAGGTACTGCTTCGCCGGGAGCGTCCACTCGACCCGGGCCTTGATGTGCCCGTCCTCGGCGAACAGCTCCTTGACCCATCCGGCGGCGGGGGCCCGGTCTCCTGTTAGGGTCTGGTGCTCGTAGTCGACGACAAGGTCGACGCCGCGCTCGGCGATCTGCGCCTTCATCGCGGCGAGGCTTTCCTCGTCGACGTCGAACTCTCCCTTCTGGCTCACGACATGGCCGAAGGGCAAAACGGAGATGACCTCCGGCGCTCCTCCGACATCCACTTCGCCCCCCTTTAGGGTGAGAAAATCGCTCATTTTCTGCCTGTCTCCTTTGCTTGGTGCTTGAAGCCCCCGGAAACGCCGTTATTCCGCGTTATAACAGGGTGAACCTGCCGCGCCCCGGGAATTACACTCCCCGGCCCCTCGGCCCTTCCTGGGGCCTCTGTGGGCCTTATTTGCCCGGGTTCTCTTTTTCCCGGTTTTGGTACGCCTTCACAAGCGGCGCGGGGTAGTCCTTGAGGTCGGGCTCGAAGCGTACCTTTGCCGGGTTGGTCGAGAAGTGCGGGTCGGGCATGAGGCCCTCCGGCGCTGTCTGTTCCACCTTGAGCCCCCGGGCCTCGACCTGTCTCTTTGAGAGCGTCTTGACCGTGCAGCGGCATCGGAACCCGTTCGGCGGGAACCATGTATTCCATACCTCGCTGTCTGCTGGGAAGACCCGCCCGTCCATCGCGAGGTGACTCGGGCGGGTGTGGGCGTCGTTGACGGCGTCATACTGCCAGTAGGGGCGGAGCTTCATGACGCCCGGGTCTGTCATCTGCTCATAGTGGCCCACATTGTAGGCCGTTTGGATGTTGGTGCGGAAGATGAGGTCGGCTTGCAGCGGGTCGAGCCCCTCATAGCCCTCGGCCTCGAGGAACTCGTTCATATTGCGCCGGAACTCCGAGAGGGGGTTCCCCTGTTCCAGCGCCGCGAGGATCTCCTCATAGAACCGCTTGAGGATCTGCGCCTTCGTGTAGCCGCCCACTGTGAAGGCGAGCCCCCGGTACTTCTCCGCGATACCGTAGAAGACCGACGCCGTGACCGGGACGCGCTCCTTGAAATACTGGACGGCCTCCTCGAAGGTCATGTCCTTTCGGTTGAATACGGCCTCAATGTCGTCCATCTTCCGCCGCCCTCCCTTCGAGGTTGGCGTAGAGCATGACCTTTTGAAGCAGCTCCTCCACCTCCGAGACATCCATCTCGCCGAACAGCTCGGCGACGGCCTTCTCGTCCTCCATCATGTCCCGGAGCTCCTCAAGGCTCTCCGCGTTCTCAATCTTTTTGAGAACCGGGCCGAACGCTTTCTTGAAGGCCCCGGCGCTTTTCCGGGTGGCCGCTGCCGCCAGACGGTCGACGCGCTCTTGCGTCCCGTGCCCCGCTCCGTCCCCGGCCTTGAGCGCGATCGGCTCGCCGGGCTGCGCCTTGAAGGAGAAGGGGCCGAACCCCGCCCCCTGCGCCGTCTGCCCGGGCGGGGTGGCGACCTCCTCGTCGCCCTCGGGCTTCGGGATGGAGAACTTCTTGTAGATGTAGCTTGTCGGAACCTTGAGCCCCGCCTCCCGGATGAGCGTCCCGATGACGGTCGCCGTCTGCGTGAGATCCTCCGACTCCTCCGCGTCGAAGCGGAGGTACGGGATGCGCTTGTCCTCCCCAAAGTTGTAGAGCACCAGGGGGCGGATGAGGTCGCGCCGGAGGGTGGCCGCGATTGCCTTGCAGTCCGCGACGGTGAGGTCGTGGCGGACGTCGTTGTGCGTCTTGCTCTGTGCGTAGCTGCCGCCGCCCGAGTCCGAGGTCAAGGTCTGCCCGAGGATTGCCTTCGAGACCTGTTCGTCGCAATAGCGGGCCAGCCGTTCATAGAGGTCGGTCGAGCTGGTCTTCTCGGTGTTCACGAACTCGATCGCCGTGCCGTCCGGGAAGATGCCCGCCGCGTCCGCCCCGATTGCGACGAGGGCTTGCATGAGCGCCCGCTTGTCGTCCTCGCTTGCGCCTGGCTGATACTTCCCCAGGCGGAGCGGCATCCCGAAGACCTCGCAAAACGCGACCCAATCCTTGAGGGTGTAGTTCTTAAAGAGGTACATCCAGGCGACCACGCGCAAAACGCCAGCCCGGGAGGGGTGGCCGCTGCGGGCCTTGTATTTGTGTACGATGAACTTGTTCTTCGGGAGCTCGATGCCCTCCGGGGCCTCCTGGGTTCTCACCTTGAAGGAGTCGTCGACGCTGTCCCAAAAGAACCGCTTTTGATGACGGGAACGGATGTCGCCGACGACAACGTGCCCCTCGTCGTAGCTCCACATGATTTCCGAGACCGCGAAGCCCTTCCCGATCGCGTCCAGGAGGTCGAGCATGATGTCCTCAAAGCCCTCGATGCCGCCGAGCTGCGCTTCCACAAACTCGGCGATCTCCTTGTCCCTGGGGTCGTCGCTGTCAAAGGGGATGATCTCATAGTCGAGGCCCGTGACCGCGTTCTTCCTCGTTTGGAGCTGGGAAAAGAGGTGCGGGTCTTTCTCCTCCATCTCCTCAAAGAGCTCGGCTTGCCGGAGCACGTCCCCGGCGTCCGCCTCCTTGAAGATCTCCGCCAGCCGGACGGGGGTGAGCCCGTCCGAGGGGTACTCGCTGTACTTGTCTGTTACCTGGGCGGCTGCGACCTCCCGCGTCTCGGGGCGGCGCTGGAACAAACCTCTAAGGCTCCACCGCTTTCCCTTGCTGCTCACTCGACCACCTCCTCAATGCGCCGCCGTGCTTTTTCATAATACTCGTCGTCAAGCTCCACGCCGATGAACCGCCGCCCCGACTTCTTTGCGGCGACAAGAGTAGAGCCGCTTCCGGCAAACGGGTCAAGGATGAGGTCGTCTGGCTTTGTAACTGCCGTAATAAGGTTTGCAATCAAGCCCACTGGCTTCTCTGTCGGGTGGATCATCTGGGCGCTGCCGAGCTTGCTGAAGGTGACGAGATCTTTCGGCCTGCCCCCGGGGAAGCTGTACTTCCCCTTAATCGCGAAGACGATGTTCTCATGCGCCGGGGCAAAGGCTGCTTTCGTGTCCCCCATACCGTGATAGACCTTGTCCCAAATAACCTCACTTTTGACCCGGAAGCCGGCCAGTTCAATCGCGTCGATGAAGGTCTGCTCTACATCCCAGCGCGTGAAGCATAGGAGCGTTCCTCCCGACTTGAGTACGCGGAAAGCGTCATAAAGGAACCAGATGAATGGGGCTTTGTCGTTTTTAATCCTTGCCCCGGTCTGTGAGACGTAGTTGATGCCATAGGGCGGATCGGTGATAATTGCGTTCACACTCTCGTCCGGCATTTGCCGGAGCACAGTGAGGCTATCTCCGTGAATGATTGTGTTCTCATGAATAACTGTACTAATAATGCCTCACCTCCTTAGTAGGCCCCGCGCCGAAACTTGATAGCGCGGCCCAAAACTGATTTATAATCCGTGTGCTGCCCCACCTTGACCGAGAGGGCCAGGGAGACGGCCATTTGCAGCGCGTCCGGCCCGTCGTCGTTCTTCCCCATAGGGTACTTGAGCATCTGGTCGAGGAGGGCCTTGTGCCGCTTGGAGAACTTGAGGTAGCCGTTCTTCACGAAGGGCTGCAAGGACTGGATGCGGGCGTCCTTGTTCTGGACGCTGTTGATCTCCTCGATGGGGAGGTACTCGCCGATTTCGGCGGACTTCTGCCGCATGATCTCGGCAAAGTAGTATTGAAACTGAACCGTCTCGACGCCGAACTTGTAGAGGGGCTTCTTGTACTCCCGCTTCAAACGGCGGGACGCCTCGATCGCGTCCTCAATGATTTTGTCCGGCTTGCGCTTGGCGATGTCGGCAATCACGACGTACATGTAGCCCGTCGAGGTGTCCTTCGCCACGGCGATGATCGCCGAGGTGTCGCTCTTGCGGTTCTTGCCGAGGGAGGGGTCGTTCGCCGCGACGAACAGGAACCGCGCCTCGGAGAAGTCCGGGGGAAGCTGCCCGTCGTCGTAGTAGTCGATCCACTCCTCGGCAAACGCGCAGCTCTCCGGGTCGATGGGCTCGTTCTGGATCTCGCTGCTGAAGGACGCCTCGCCCTCCGATACCCTCATAACCATGAGGGCGTAGTAGGGGAGCTTCTCCTCCCACAAGACGGCGGTTCCTTCCAGCATCGCGGCCTCGTTCGCCTTGAAGAAGTCCTCGGCGTCTTCCTTGTGCCTGGGGTTCTCAAGGTCGGTGAAGATGCGCTCCCAGGCGTCCCACAAGGCCGTGTTTGCCGCGAAGGAGATGACGCCCTTGTAGCGGACGGCCTCATACTCGGGGTTCTTGGCGACATTGGCGAGGAGGGCGTCGTAGTGGAGCAGCGTTCCGATGTAGACGATGTCCGTGTAGGTGTCGCCCGCCTTGCTCACGGCCTTATAGAACCAGTCCCGGAGCTTCTTTCTTTGCTCGGCTGTGTTGACGTTCTCGTCGTTCTCGAGGTCGTCGCACAAGATGAGGTCGGGCCTCCATTGTTTGTGCCGCCGTCCGCGGATCTTCTTGCCCGCGCCCAGCGCCTCGATCTTGACCCCGTTCGAGAGGAGGATGACCGACGCCTTCCAGACGCGGCCCACAAGCTCCCCGAAGTCCTCCCGGAGCGCCGCGTTCTCCTCAAGCTCCGTTTTGATGTCGGAGAGGAAGCCCTCGGCCTGTTCCGAGCTGTCCGAGAGGATGATCTCGTAGTGCTTGTAGGCGTACACCGCCGAGTGGATGGAGTCCTTGAAGGTGAAGTTCGTGCTCTTGGCGTGTCCACGCGGGGCCTCGACCGCCCTCCGGCATCCGTCCGCCCGGCTGATTTCCTTCGCGTCGGTGGCGGGGTTCAGCCCCTTCATGACGCCCTCGCGGAAGATGCGGTCGAGCTCCTCGTGAAACGGGGGCGACGGCCTCACAAAGTAGTGGGGGAGGTAGGCCCGCCCGAAGTAGCCCAGGTCAACCGCCCCGAGCTTCCGGCGTAGCCCCTGGGGGCCCGTGAGCTCTGCCCCGGCCCGGTACTCCTCGAGGAGCTGCGCCCGGAGCTCGGGGAAGTTCGTCCCCTTCTGGACATACTGCTCAAATAGTTCCCGCTGGTACTCCCGGCTCGCGACCGCTTCCCGGTCTTCCGGCTCCTCGAGCCGTTCCAGGTAGTCCTTGAGGTCAATCTTCGCCATCGTCGAGCACCTTCTCCCTCGCCCTTGAGAGGACGTCGTGCAGCTCCCCGGCGAGTTCCGGGTGCTGCTTGATCGCCGCCATGAGCTCCGCCTCAAGCTGGTCGAAGGCAAGCTCGGCCTTCTTCTTCATGTCCTGCCGGACGCGCTTCTCATAGGTGGCGTTCCGGGCGAGGCTTGCGATGAGCCGCCCCGCCTTGTCAAGCGGCATCTCCTGGAAGTCGCCCTCCGCCGTGCTCACGCGCTGCATGAGGCCGTCCATGAGAACCATCGACGCCGCTTTCGTGTAGTCGAGGTCGGGGTGCGCCTCTACCGCCTGGGCGATCGCCTGGGTGCGCTGTAGGGTCTCGGCGACCCGCTGCGCCGCCTGGGTGCTGCGGATCGCGTAGCGCCCGATCGCGCTCTTGCTGATTTCGTAGCCCTCCGCCTTGAGCCACGCGGAGAGCTCCTCGTAGGTGTTGGCCGTGTCCGCGAGCCGGACGTCGAGCTCCGTCTTGATGTCGTCCGGGAGCTTGTCGATCGTCGAGCTGATCCGCGTCCTCCGGCGCTCTTTCTTAGACATCGACGCCCGGGTCGTCCCTCGTGCCTTCCACAAGGTCGACGCCCGCCTTCGTGAGCTGGATGACGGCGTCGCGGCGGTAGGCGTTGTAGGCCGTGGCCCGCTTGTCCGTGAACTCGATGTAGCCGCCGTCCTCCAAATAGGAGAGCTGCTTCGAGATGTCCGGGACGGTGATGAGGTTGTCGGCGAGGAGGGCGTTCGTGATCTGCCGCACAAGCAGCGAGTTCTGATTGCCTTTCGCCAGGGCCCGGACGATGTAGCCCCGGATCGCCTTGTTCTGCCGGATCTCCTGCTCCGTCATGTCGTCAAAGTATGCCATACGCTTTTATCCCTCCTTTGCTGCGCCCCTGTATAGGAGCTTGTCGAGCTTCTGGTCGATGTTGTTCGAGACCCGGATGAAGTCCTCCCGGGTCGTGTAGATGAGGGGGAGGTCGGCCTTGAGGTCGCCCAGCTCTCCGCGCACGGCGGCGATCTCCTCGGCGTTCTTCTTGTCCGCTGCCTTGAGCTCCGAGACCGCCGCCTTCATCTCGCCGATCGCGTTCTTCACTCCCCACGCGGCGACCCCGATGATCGCCGTGATGACCGTCTGAAAGACGAACATCGCGATTGTCGCTCCGTCCATGTCGGCCCCTCCTTACTGCGCGGCGGCTCCGGCCTTGTCTTCCGGCGCGGCGTCCTTAATCAGTTCCCCGGAGAGTGTGAGATAGGGGTCTTCCTGCTTGACCTTGAGGACGGCGTCCTCGATGACGGCGGTGAGGTACTTGTCGAAGCTGCCCAGGTTGTCGGTGATGACCTTCTGCGCCTGGGGGCTGATCGCCGCCTTTACCTCGTCGAAGACCTGTTTCCCCAGGGCGAGCAGCTCCTCCCGGCTTGCCTTGCCGCTCTTGACCGCGTCCCGGAGCGCCTTCGCCGTGGTCTGCTCCATCGCCCCCACCGAGACCGTCGCAAGGTTGACGACGTCATCAAGGGCGTCCTCGAGCACCTTCCGGCCCGCCTCGTCCTTGATCTGCGCCGTCTGCTCCTTGAGCTTGGCCGCGCCCAGGCGGATGTAGTACACCGCGTAGGCCCCGGCCAGGGCGATGACCGCGAGAACGACGTTGACAAGAGCGTCGCTCGCTGCGCTTTGGATGAGTTCCATGTTCATGTGTGTCTGCCTCCTTTGGACAAAAAATAAGAGTACAAGCTATAGCTTGTACTCTTATCTTAAATCCCGTTCCCGGAAACTTATATACGAAGCAGTTCTAAGAGCTGCCGCTCACGGGAGGAGCTCGTCGTCCTCCTGCCCCGGGTCGTTGAAACAGTCGAAGATGTCGATCTGCCCCTCCGTCTGCCCTGGGCCGCAAATCCGGCGAACCCATCGCTCTGTGACGCCGTACTTCCGGGCGAGCTCCGGGTGATTGTAGCCGTTGAACTCCTCTTTGATGCGGGCGTCGCGGACGGGCCGGGTGACGCTCTCGGGCTTCGGGATGTAAACCGTCGTACCCCCGACGACCTCGGCGAGCTTATAGAAGTTATCCGTCCCGATCGCCTCGGCGATCATGCGGTAGAGCCCTTCGGGGAGCATTTCCAGCGTCAAACCCTCGGCGAGTTTATCCATGTCCTGCGCCCTCCCTTCCTGTTACATCCTGCCGATGATCGCCAGGATTTCCCCGACCTTGATCGGTTGGTCGAACTTCGCCTTCCACACGTCCGGGGAGTTGATGATGCCGCGCTCTACCAGGGCCTCAAAGCCCGCCTTTTGCCATTCCGGGGTATTGGCCGGGTAGCCGTCCCCCGGGTCTTGGAAGGCGAGGATCTGGCCGAGCAGCTTCACGATGTTCGCCCCATAGCCCGCGCCGGGAACCGCCCAGCCGCGCCCCTGCGGGTTGTCCGCCGCGCCCAGCCATTCCACATAGGGGGCCACGCCACGGGCGACCAGGGAGAAGCGGGGGTCGACGCAAGCGTTCACGAGGGCCTCGGTGGATGCGTATGCCTTGAGGTGCTGGATCTGCGCCCGGACGCCCGTGCGCGGGTCGGGGAAGCTCGCCGCCTGTCCCGTGGCGTTGCCGTTGAGGGCCCCGATGCCCGCGAAGTTGTTCATCTCCGGCGTCACGATGCCGCCGTATTTGAAATAGCCCGTTTCGTGGAGGCTCTGCGCGAAGGCCACGTCGCCCCGGACGCCCTCGGCCTCGCCCTCCTCGATGAACATGCGGGCCAGCTCCTCCACGGTGCAGCTCGGGAGCTGCGGCGAGGCGTTCTTGCTCAAGCAGAACGCCGCCATCTGTGACGCGGTGGCCTGGGCCTTGCCCATGATCGCCGTCTTGTCTTCCGTGCCCGGCGCGGTGGAGCCGCTCATCAGGGCCGCGACATCGTCCCGGGCGGTCTCCATCGACTTCCCGAACTTGGGGAACCAGTGTGTCACGTCGGCGTGATTGCTGCCGAGCTTTAGTTTGTGGCTGTCCGCGTGGCACAAAATGGTCGGGACGGTGACGCCGGAGCAATCGGCGGTTCCTTTGGGGTCGATGCCGTAGAGGGTGCAGAGGTACGCCGTCAGCTCACACGCCTCTTGATACACGGCGGCGAAGTAGTCGGCGTCCGTCAAGGCGTCCTCACAGATTTCAAACTGAATCCATCCGCTGTTGCATGACCCCTTGCTGCCGCTCCCACATCCCCACGGCCTAAAGTCCCAGGGCATCGTCTGAACCGCCGCGACGCTCCCGTCCGCGAGCTTCCCGATCCAGGCGTTCAGGCCCGCTTGTGTGTCGATGTGGTTCCAGTCGTTCTTGTTCGCGTTGGTGCCCAGCTTGGACAGGAGCTCGGCTCGGTCGGGTGCGCCGTCGTCCGGCTGAACATATCGCTTGAGGGTCGGGTTGTTCGCCCCGGTGCTGTGCCACAAGACGCCCTTGACCGTCATCTTCTTGGTGCCCTTGTAGCACGTGCTCTGTGTCATCATGCACGTCATGGGCGGGTTGCTTTTGCTGTACTTCATGATGTGTTGTTTGCCTCCTTATAATTTCCAGATGGGGAGGACGACCTCGTCGGCCAGCTCCCCGATTGTGTACTTGCTGCGCCCTTCGGCTTCCAGCTTGCGGAGGAATTTGTTGTACTCCACCGCCAGCTTGAGGGCCTTATAGACGCCCACCTGTTCCGGCGTGACTGCCGGAAGCTCCGGGCCCGCTATGAACTCCACCGCCCGGGAAAGGGAGACCTCCGCCCGGATCGGGTCGCCCTTGAGGAACTCCTCCCACTCCGCCCAGGTCTCCCGGGCGAACTTCTTGCGGTTGAGCCTGGGCTTGTCGGGCGGGAGGACTCCCTCCGCTTGGAGCTGCTTCTTCATCGCTGCTCTCTCGGCCTTCTCGCGCTGTGTGAGGCGCTTCTTCTTCGTTGGCATAACTCCCCCCTCAACACGGAAGCGGCCCGCCCTGGGGCTCCTGCGCGGCTTTCTGCTGTTCTATGAGGCCCCGAGTGAACTCCGCTATCTCCATCTGTTGCCGAAGGTGTACGGCGGCTCCGAGTGCCTGGGCTGCCGAGGCAAGCTCGGGGGTCGTGAGCTTGAGCAGCTCCTCGCGGTCTTTCTTGCTGGTGGGCTTGCCCAGGAACCGCCGCGCCTGGATGATCTCGACCATCGCCAGCTCCACGGCCAGCCGCTCCACCGCTCCGGCAAACTGCCCCGCCTTCCGCGCTCTTTCGCTCATGTCTCCACCTCCGGCCAGCCGTCCGGCCCGAGGGGAGCGTAGCCCAGCCGCCCCCGGTACACGTTCGCCGCCCGGATGACCTGGGCGAAGGCGGCGTCGCTTGCCAGCTTCTCCCCGAACCGATCCAGGAGCGAGCCGGACAGGTTGAGACCCGTCGCCCGGGTGATGTGCTCCACGGCCTCGGTGTCGATCTCCGTGAGGCGGCGGGCGACTTCCTCCGGGAGCTTCTCATAGTAGGCCCGGAAAAAGGCGAGCCCCATCCCGCCACACGCCCCGCGCCGGATCTCGTCCTGTGTCAGCTTGACCCCTTGCAGCGCGTCCAGGATCTCCGCGTCGGTCTCCGCCTTCTTGACGGGCTCGTCAAAGTTGTTCATGCTGCCCCTCCTTCTCTCCGTCGCGCCGTATGTCCTCTAATATGTGGGTACGGGGCGCATAGCTGCGCCCCTCGCTCCGGCGCTCCTGCTTGCGGACATCGCCTAAAAGCCGCTCAAGGCCCTTGATGACGGTGCGGTTCTGCTCTACCCAATCCACCACGGGCCGGGTCTGCTCCGCGATGTCCTTCGCCGTCCGGCGCTGCCGCCGCACTTCCCGGATCTTGAGCCCCAGCCGCGCCCGGCCCGGGGCCTTGTCGTCTCCCAGCTCGAGCGCGTGGAGGAGGTCTTGCGTCGCGGCCTCCGCCTCAGCGCGGTCGGCCTCCGCCATCCTGTGCCGTTCCGTGGTCTCCCGGAGGAAGGCGAGGAAGCTCTCAAGCCCTTTACTTGTCCCGACGTCCATCCGCGCCCTCCTTCCGCTGCTCCCGGGCGAGGATTGCCTTGAGCCCCTCGATGACCTTCTCACACTGGCCCGCGTCCAGCCATTCAAGGCGGTCGATGCCCGTCATCCGCTTCACGAACCCCTCAATCCGGCGCTTGTCGCTGTTCCAGCCGAGGGCCTCGGTCAGCGCGTAGATCTTCCGGCGCTGCCGTTCGGTCGTGGGGTTGCCTCCCTCATCCGTGCGCTTGCTCCGGCTTCCCCGGGCTGCGCTGTCCTTCATGTTTTGCAGGACGCGGGCGACGGCGGTGATCTCGCCCTGGGTGAGCTGCTTCATGCTCCCCTTGCCCGTCTCCCGGTACACGACCCCGTGGAGGTCTTCGTCCGTGAGCCCCAGCTCCGGCGACTTGGCGATCGCCCATAGGGTGCGGATGGAGGGGAGCTTCCGCCCGCTGCGTGTTGTTGCTGCTGCCATGATTTACACCTCGTTTCTCGGCCCTCTTATTGCCCGGCCTTGACCTGTTCCAGCTTCGAGAAGTTCAGCTCATAGCCAAAGACGTCTTGCTGCTTCCAGGTAGCGCCGACCGCGTTGACGGTGTCCTCGCCGTACTTCTTGAGGGCCTCCTTCGAGACGTCCTCCTTGACGACGATGCAGTCCATCATCTGCCGGGTCTTGAGGCGGCGGATGATCTCCTCGATCTTCTCCTTCGCCCGGGGGAGCGACACGGAGGTCGAGAGCCGGAACCCTACCTCGCCGAAGGTGAGGGCCCGGGTCTTCGTCTTCCCCATGTCTGCCCGGTGCTCGGTGACAAAATCCTTGAGCTCGCGCTCGAGCTTGGCGACCCTGTCCTTGTACGGCTTGCTCTGCTCCTCTGCGGCCTTCTTCGCCCCGAGGATCTGCTTGTTCATCTCACCCTCAATGTCCGCGAGGGCGAGCTGCGCTTCCGCAATCTGACGGAGGGCGTCGTTTGCGTCCTCCCAGGTCTTGACGCCCGAGGGCTCGACCACTCTCTTTCTTGCCATGTGTTGACAACTTCCTTTCTTGTAGTTTTGTTATGTGCCCGGGGAGCTGCCTCCCCGACGCTTTCCTTCTGCCCGCCCGCCTCCTGCTCCTCGCCGTCGTATAGGATGTAGGTCTTCGAGAGGAGCATATACAAGCCCAGGGGCCCGGTGAGGAAGGCGGCGGTCGCGTCGCTGTCCTCCGGCGTCCTCCCGCCTCGGGCCATAACCAGGATGAGGGCGGTGATCGCCAGCATAGCGAGCCCCATGAGCCGCTGCTTTCTCATTTTCATTGTCCCGGCCTCCTCCGCGTCAAAGCATCATGAGGCTCGAGGCTTGCTCAATGATCTTGACCGTGACGACCCTCTCGCCCCTCTCCTCAAGGATGCGGGACACATTGGAGAGGGTGCGGTCGAGGAGGCGGAAGCATCCCGTCTGCATGTTGCAGGCCCGGGCCTTGAGCTCGACCATCGCGTCCGGCGCGACCTCGAAGCCCGCGAGGTAGCCCTCCACCTCCGAGGGGTCAAGCCCCTTGAGGCTGACGTAGAAGTCGACCCGGTTCGCCATGCGGACGAGGTAGGTCTTGATCTGCGCCTCGAGCTTCGGCTCCCCGGCGATGACGAGCCCCACGTCCGACTGGTCGAAGATCGCCCGGAGGATCTCCATCTTCTTTTGGGTGTACTTCGAGACGAGCTTGTCCGCCTCGTCGATGATGAGGAGGTAGCCCTTGTTCGTGTTGAAATAGTCCCGGATGCCGTTGACCCTGCGCCAGATCGTCCCGTAGCCGCTGGGGATGCCGAGGGCCCGTTCGATCGCCTCCACAAGATCCCGGCTGCTCATGGTGTCGTCACACTCGATATAGGCGACCCGGGGGAGCTTGGCGTACTGCCGGAGGGAGTAGGTCTTGCCGTAGCCGCTGCGGGCGACCACGATGCCGAGCCCGATGTACTCTTGACAGCTCTGACACACGCCCAGCACCTTGAGGGCGTCCCGGCTCTCAAAGAAGGCGGGCTTCGTCCCGGTCTTCCGGCCCGGCTCCGGGAGGGCCACGTCCTCCCCGGTGCGCCCGGCCAGCCAGTCCGCGAGCAGCTTCTCAATGGCTGCGATGTCCCCCTCGTACTTGCCCGAGAGGTAGCGGGAGATCGTCGGGCGGGAATAGCCCGGGATCTCGCTTGCCAGGGTCGCGATGCTGGTCTTCGTCGCCGCGAGGTAGTCGTTGATCTGCTCCGCGAGACTCTTGCTGTTGGTATAGGTTGCGGCCTGGGCCGCTGCTGCTGTGACTTCCATGTTGTACCTCCTATTCGTTCATAGCCCTCAAACGGGCGAGGGCGTCGTCTGCCTTGTTGGTGAGGAACTCGTCCCCGGATGTCTTCTTCCTGGCCTTCCGGCTTGCCGCCGCTTCCGCCCGGTATTCCTTGTCGTTCGGGAGGGCGATGACCTTCGGGCTCCGCTCCGCCTTGATGGTGAGGTCGATCATGCCGACCGCGCTCGAGGGGCGTCCGCCCTCCTGGACGCGGAGCTCGTAGGGCCTCCGCATGTCTTCCAGGATCTCGCGCATTTCCTTCTCCTGCCGCTTCTGGTCGCGGAGGTGGCGCTCAAGCGCCGCCTGTGAACAGTGGGGCCCGAAGGCCAGGAGCTCGGCGGAGACGGCCTCGCATATCTTCCGGCCCTCCTCGTCGAAGACGTAGAGCTTCGTGACGTCGTCGATGTCCCACTTGATGCCGACGTGCTTGCCGACGTAGTGACAAAGCTCGTAGTCCGTGTAGAGCGTCCCGAACTTGGTGATCCCCTGGTTCCGCACGAGGGCGGTGTCCGCCTTCATGAGCAGCATCGCCGCATACTCCCGGGGCGGCGCTGCCTTCTCATAGCGTTCGCCGTTCTCAAAGAGCGAGATCGGCGTGACCCACTTCTCGCCCGCGTCCTTGAGTCCCCGGTGCTCCCGGGTGTGGTACTTCGTTTCCTTCCACTCCGTCCACGCCTCGAAGAACTCCTCCATCGTGAGCAGCTCCCCACGCTCGAGCATCCCGTCGACGTCCTTCTGCCGCTTGGCGTAGGTCTTGGAACCCGTGAGGGTGCCCGTGTAGCTCTCAAACCATTTTGAGAACTTGGAGCACACGGTCGAGAAGAAACGCTCGATCGGCTTGTCCCACGGCTGATAGGGGAGCGACCGCCCCACCTCCTCGATGCCGATGCTCTGGTAGAAACCCACCGTCTCCGCGTCGAACTCGAACTCGATGTTCCGCTTCTTCCGGCTCTGGCCCGTCATGGTCTTCGCCGTGTAGTCCTTGCCGTTGTCCACGTGCAGGATGTGGGGGACGCCGCCCGGGTGGGAGTAGAGCATCTTCACAAGGCTCTCCTTGAGGGTCTGGTTGTTGGCGTCTACACAAGCCACGTCGCCCACGATCGCCCGGCTCCGCATGTCCATCCATGCGACGAGCTTCGGGCGGACGGCCTTGACTTTCCCGTTCGGGGCAACCCACTGAACCCAAAAGTCGAAGGTGTGCTCGTCGCCGACCACGTACTCCATGACCTTGAGGCTCGTCGCGTCCCGCTTGCCCTTGAGCATCTTCTTGTTCTTCCACTCCCGGGAGCCGTTGGCCGCGAGGTAGCGGGCCGACTCTGCGCCCCGGCTGTCCATGAGGTGCTTGATGTACCGGGCGACCGTCTTGATGCTGGGGTAGCTCTCCCAGCCCCGGCCCTCGGCGACTTCCTCAAACTTCTCATAGAGCATCTCAATCGTCCCCAGGTTGGCGGCGAAGCGGTGGTCGAACCAGATGTTTTCAATGAGCGCCTTTTGCTCGTCCGTGAGGCTTGGGAAGGTTGCCTTCTCCTTCGGCTTCCGGCACAAGGCCAGCGCCCGGAAGTAGTCCCGGTTCTGCCCGTCCTCCTTCTCCAGCTTGAGCGCCCAGGCGTTCGCCTTGAGGACGTTGCTCATGTAGCGGTAGAGGGTTTGCGGGCTCACGCCCAGCCCCAGCGCGTAGCGTTCCGCGTAGGCCGTGCGGTTTTCCGGGCCGTCGTACTCTATGAAGTCTTGAACCCGTGCCGCCAGCTCGACGGCTTCGTAGAACTCCTTCTTATGCTGCTCGGTGTAGTGGTTGAGGTCGACGCCCACATACCAGGGCGCGGACTCTGCTCGCTTCTCTATGACGACATCCCTCCCGTCCACTTTCTGCGCCGCCCGCCACGCCTTCCGGCCTTTTGGGGAGAGCGAGGAGACCGCAATCAAAACTTGCTCCTTGCCTCCGCCCTCCTGGGGCTGCGTCTTGGTCTTGTACTGCTTGGGGTTGCGGGCGATGCGTTGGGCGAATGTCCCATACTTCACGCCCTCGAACTCCGCCGCCTCCTTCATGGTGATGAATACGTCCGGCACTCCTGTCCCTCCCTTCCTGCTGTCATGCTGCCGTTGCCTTCTCGACCTTCCGGGGGTCGAGCTTGAGGGCCGCGATGAGCGCCGGGAGGTACTTCTCGCCCGAGCGGACGCCGTAGAGAATGTAGCTTAGATACTGCGGCGACGTCCCGATCTCGGCGGCGAGCTGCGACTTTGTCTTCTCCTGGTCGGCGAGCGCCTTGACGACGAGCTTCCCCAGGGGGCAAAGTTTGCCGTTGCTTTTCATCGCTGTCCTCCTTCCTGTGTAGTCGTTCTTAGAATTACTTCCGCCCCAGGCGGTGCAGCGAGAGGGCTGTGATGAAACCCACGCCCAAAAGCGCCGCCGTCCGGGTGATGCCGTCCGGCGCTCCCGCTGCCACACACGCGGCGGCGACGCCCAGCATCGCCAGGGCCAGAAACCCGAACCCGATGACAAAGTCAAGGATCGCGTCCAGCGTGGGGATGACCCGCCGCGCACACTCCCGGGCCGCTTCCTTCTCAAGTAATTTGAGAATATAGCCCAGGGTCTCCGCCTCCTGCGCCGCCGCCGTGAAGGTCAGCTCCGCCCCGTAGCGGGGCCGGAAGGGGTTCCGGGGATCGCCCGAGAGCCGCTTCCGCGCCAGGGCCTCCCGCCGCTGGAAGGCGACGAGGTCGGCGGCTCGTTTGAGTTCTGCTTTCATGCTGCTGTTTCCTCCTTGTGTGCCCCTCCCCGGCGCTGGTATAATCGAAGTAGGGCTTCCGGCCCGGGAAGGAGGTGATCTAAATGTGTGACGATGTTCTCAACGCTGTGGAGCGAGTTCATGACGAGGTAGATGCCTGTCGTGACGCCGACTGGTCTATTCTTGGGGAGCGCCTTCGCAAAACCATCCTCGACTCCGATGAACACGCCGGAGCCAACCTTAGCGACGCCCAAAAGGAAGCAATTATAGCGGTATGCCGTGAAACATACTATGCAGCTTCGATCATCGCTCGGGCGTATGCGTTTAAGGCTGCGGAAGTTCTTCGCCATCATGAGCCCGAATAAGAGCTATAGCCGTGTACTCCATGTTTCCGTCCTTAAGTCTTTCTGCTGCTTTTCTGATTGCTTCTGTGGGCGGGTAGTATGGAGCGGAGTCTCTGCCCGGGGCTGTCTGCTTGTCGGACGGCCCCTTTTCTTTTGGCGGTTCGCCTGTAGTCAGCCACGCAAGCCAGCACTCCCGGCATGAGAAGGCGTCGCAGTTCTCAGGGACAACGGGCGGACATTGTGCCGAGACGATGTCGGCGATCTCGTCCGCCGCCGTCTTCGGGGATCTAAAGAGGTCTAACCCGTTCATGATCTCGCCTCCTTCCGATACTGCTTGACGGCGAAGTTCCCGTCGAACATCTCCGCCAGCTCTCCGACCCGTTCTCGGAGCGCCTTCCGCAAGGCGAGCGCCGGAGCGCCTTCCGCGTCCAGGTTGTCCAGGGCGGCATCCAGCTCCCGGGCCCCGTTGAAGATGTTGAGGTAGACCCGGCAATCGTTGTCCGGGCAATCCGCCGCCAGCGCCAGCCCCAGGGTGTAGATCTGCGCCGTCTCCCGGTGGCGCTTGAGCTCCGGGTGGAGGTGCTCGAAGGTCGTCCGCTCCGGCGTGTGGGCCTGGGCGGTGCGGGCCTCCTCGATCGCGGCGGTGAGGGCTGCGCTCTCGCCCTCTGTGACCGTCCCCGTCGCCGCCAGCGCCCGGAGATAGGCCCGGGCCTCGTGCTCAAGCCGTCCGGCCTCCGCGCCGGGCCGGGCGTCCCGGAGATCCGCGATGAGGCCGTTGAGCTCCCGGTGCGCCTTTGTGCGGATGCGGAGCTCCGCCTCGTCCGCTTCGTCCGCCAGCCGCTCAAGGGAGCACCGCGCACAAACCGCGTCGAGCTGCTCTTGCGTCATCTCCGGGAGGTGGTGGCGGCAAAGCTCGTCGCACACATAGGAGAGGAGCTCCTCCGGCTTCTTGGGGAGCGGCCCCGGGGCCTCCCCGAAGGTGTCCGGGAGGACGTAGCAGTCTTCCCGATCCAGAAGGCCCAGGTCGCGGAGCGCGGCCTTGTAGCCGTAAAGCTCATGTGCCGCCGTGCGCTCGTCCACGTCCTTGTAGTGGGGGCTCGCGACCTGTCCCCGGAGGGTGTTCTCCCATCCGGCGATCATCTTCTGCGCGTCCACTTCCTCCTCCTCGGTGGCCTCGTCCGTCTCCTTGATGAGCGTGACCTTGACCTCGGGCTCCTCGGTGTCGAGCTCCGACTCAAGCCCACGGGCCAGCTCCACGGCCTCCTCAATGCTGTCCGCGTTGTCGTACTCCATCGCGCCCCGGTCGACCTCGAGCGTCCCCGTGTAGAGCTCCGCGTCGATGACGCCGTACTTGCCGAGGGCCGTGCCCTCCCATTCCCGAAGCTCCCGGTCGTTGAACTTGACGACGAGGTAGCCGTTGATCTTCTTCATCTTTCTCATACTGCTGCTCCTTCCTGTTGTTCCGTGCCCTGCCATCATCAGACCGAGGGCGGGCTCTCCCCCTCGATGACGCCCCGAGGGGCGTTTCGGCTATGAGTGTGTGGCCTCGAAGTTCTCGATCGCCCACTTGTTCCCGGTAGCGTAGACGGCCCGCCGCGTCCGTTCGGCGGGGGTCTCGCGCCGAGGAATTGCTGCCAGGGCTTCCCGCATCCCGCACTCCGGGCAGATGTCCGTCTTGTTGTCCCGCCGTGAAAGCGCGGGAGGGTCGGTATAACTGCGCCCGCAGACCGGGCAAATGCGTTCTCTTTTCTCGCTCATGCTGCTGCTCCTTCCTGTTGTGTGGGTCATTGTCCCAGCGAAGGGACGACCCGGATCATGTTCGTGCGCTTGTGGAGGATGATGAGTTCCCCGTCCGGCTTCTGCCGCACGACGAGCCAGTTCTCCGGCGCGAGGCCCGCTTGCCCGAGCCTGATCTTCTGTTTCCTGGTCGGCTTTCTGCCGTTTCTCATGTTCGGCCTCCTTTACGCTTTCCTTTTTGTGGTCGGTGTGGTATGCTTGTTTTGCTTAATTTTTTAATCTATGAGTATTATATTGCGTATTTACGAGAATGTCAATACATTTACGAGAAAAATTCACGGATTTTCGAGAGGTGCTTTTTATGTTTAGTGAACTTTTACGAGAATTACGCTCGAAAAAGGGCGTAACGCAAGTAGAACTTGCAAAGGCTATCGGCGTTTCTAATGGAAATGTCGGAGACTGGGAACGGGGGAGGAGCAAGCCAGGCTATGAGGCCCTGGTCGCTCTCGCTCGTTATTTCGAGATTGATGCCGGGCGTCTCTTAGAATTGCCTCCGCTACCCTCAAGCCCGCCCACTTGTGACGGCGTCCCCTTGTCCCAGCTTGAGTCCGATTTTCTTGCCATGTTCCGCCTCCTGCCCCCGGACGCCAGAGAGGAGATCTTCGACCTGGTTCACTTCAAGTACAAGCGGATTGTCGAACAGAAAAAAGAGTCTATCTTCTGGACATATTTCGACGAGAACGACGGGAGCGACGACGGTAAAAGCGGCCCCGCCGAAGGCCGTAAGACCCGCGACGGAACCGCCTGATTTTTTGCCCTGCTATGATTAAAAAATAAATCAA
>NZ_JAOQKF010000003.1:58965-88281 GCF_025567565.1 Muriventricola aceti
CCGCTTGCCTTCCGGGGCCTCGTCTGCTATACTATCCTCAAGGGCCGCGAAGCCCGTCCTCTTTGTCTGCTGCTGTGACTTCCGGGACGGGCCGAGCGGCCCTTCTTGCGCCCGAAAATGGCCTTGTATCAAGGTTTTTCGCCCCTCGGCGGGTTGATATGCGCCCGACGCGCCGCCGCCGTTCCTGGGCCTCCCAGGGCTCGCCAGGGCATGAAAAAAGGACGCCGATCGCCTCGACGCCCTTCACTCAAGTTGTCTGATAATTTGCGGCCCCATCGCGGGCCCGTCCCGGTTGAAAATGCCCCGTTTCCCGCATAAACAGCGGGTTTTCTCGCCGTCTCCCGTCCTGTCCCGCCTTATCCCGTCTTTCTCAAATACGTTGTCCCCGTACACTACCTCCTCCAGCGCCGCTACCCTGCCCGTTTCCATGAAGATTGCCGACAGCAAGCTGGGCGTACCGGAGAAGATCTACGGTTTTACCCTTCCTCTGGGCAACACCTGTAATATGAACGGAATGGCTGTGGCTGTGGGCGTCATCAGCGTCTTTGCTTCCAATCTGTACGGCTATGAGATTACCTTGGGAAGCCTGATCCAGTTTGTATTCCTGGGTCTGATTATCTCCATCGGCGCCGCCGGCGTCAAGGGGGCTGGCGTGGTCATGTCTACTGTGCTGCTCCAGACCCTGGGGATGCCCTTGACTCTGATCCCCATCCTGGCCGCCATCTGGCCTGTGATTGATCCCTTCCACACCACTGCCAACAATATTGATGACCTGGTAGGCACTGTGGTGGTGTCCAACTCCCTGGGCGAGCTGGACAAGAAGGTTTTTGACGCCGACTGAGCTCCCGTAAACAACCCAGATGAGTGAACAGGGGCTCCGGCTGTCCAGAGCCGGGGTCCTTGTTGCCTACTGACCGCCCCAATGGGCAGAAAGGAAAAGAAATAGAGCTATGGCACTGCAATTCAACAAGTATATTTTGCAGATGAAGCCCTCCGCCTCCATGGAAACCATGGCAAAGGCTAAAAAGCTGAAGGCCCAGGACCCGGAAATCATCGACCTGGCCGGCGGGGAGCCTGACTTTGACACCCCCAAGAAGATTTGTGACGAGCTGTTCCGCCAGATCAATGCGGGTTTTACCCACTATACCGTAGGTCCCGGCCTGCCGGAGCTGCGCCAGCGCATCGCTGACAAGCTGGAGCGGGAGAACGGCTGCCACTACGACCCCAGCGGCGTGGTAGTCACCCCCGGCGGAAAGTACGCCATCTATATCGCCGTCCGGGCCCTGGTAAACGCCGGGGATGAGGTGATGTACCTGACTCCGGGCTGGGTGTCCTATCCCTCCATCATCCAGGCATCCGGCGGCGTTCCGGTGGAGGTGGACCTTGCCTATGAGGATCGCTACCGCATTACCCTGGAGCTGCTGGAGGAGAAGGTGAGCGCCAAGACCCGGATGCTCATTATCAACTACCCCAACAACCCCACTGGCCGGGTGCTTACCCAGAAAGAGGCCCAGGTGCTGCGCCAATTCATGCTCAATCACCCCGACCTGGTGCTGCTCTCCGACGAGATGTACGAGCGCATCCTCTTTGACGGCCAGGAAAACGTGAGCCCCGCCTCCTTCCCCGACATTGCCGACCGTGTCATCACAGTCAACGGCTTCTCCAAGAGCGTGGCCATGACAGGCTGGCGGATCGGCTACCTGGCCGCTGACCCCAAGATCGCCTCTATGGCGGCGATGCTCTTCTCCCACACCATCAGCTGTACCAGCGGGTTTATCCAGAAGGCTGCCGCCGTGGCCTTTGACTGCGGCGAGGAGATCGAGGAAATGCGCCGCCGCTATCAGCAGCGCCGCGACCTCTTCGTCAACGGGCTGAACCAGATCCCTGGCGTCCACTGTGAGATGCCAGAGGGGGCCTTCTACGCCTGGACTAATTTTGAGATCCCCGGTATGGACTCCAATCAGGTGTGCGAGTTTATTATGGAAAAGGCCAAGGTAGTAGGTGTGCCCGGCGTGTCCTATGGGGACAAGACGGGCAGCCGCATCCGCTTCTCCTTCGCGGCGGCGGACGACCAGCTGGCCCAGGCAGTGAAAAACATCGCCGCGGCGATGGCACAGATAGGAGAGAAAGTATGAGCAACATTGGCTGTAAAGTAGTGACGGATTTTGTCCGCCCTGATCCGAAGCTGGTAGAGGCCTTCCGGGGAATGCCGGTGGCCAACATTGACGACAACATGGGCCGCACTGCCGCTGTCCATCAGAGCATCCGGCCGCTGAACAAGGTTCCCCTGGTAGGGGTTGCCTTTACCATCAAGGTG
Source organism: Muriventricola aceti (assembly GCF_025567565.1). Taxonomy (NCBI): domain Bacteria; kingdom Bacillati; phylum Bacillota; class Clostridia; order Eubacteriales; family Oscillospiraceae; genus Muriventricola; species Muriventricola aceti. Next base: position 61,283 of record NZ_JAOQKF010000003.1, read on the forward strand.
CCCCAGGGGGATAACCTGATGTTCCACAAGGCCATGGATCTGGCCAAGCCGGGCGACGTCATTGTTATCGACGCTGGCGGCTTTGATGACCGGTCTATCTTTGGCGAACTGATGGCCACCTACTGCAAGGTGCGGGGGGTAGCCGGCCTGGTGGTGGATGGAGCCATCCGGGACCAGGAGGCTCTGTGTGAGATGGATATGCCCATCTACGCCAAAAGCACTACCCCCAACGGCCCCTATAAAAATGGGCCTGGTGAGATCAATGTCCCAGTGGTCATCGGCGGCCGGGTGGTCCGCCCCGGCGACATTCTAGTGGGGGACCAGGACGGCCTGATCGTCATTCCGCCTGAGCAGGCCCAGGAGGTGCTGGAAAAGACCCGCGCCACCATGGAGAAGGAGGCCAAAATCATGGAGGATATTTTGACCAAGGGCACCTACATCCGCCCATGGGTGGATGAGAAGCTGAACGAGATCGGCTGCGACATGATTTGAGCATAAGAAAGGGAGCGGGCCATGTGGACCCGCTCCCTTTTCGCAAGCGATATTGGATGAGAAAAGGCCACCCCGTTCATAGCGCGGGGCGGCCTTCTTTTTCATGCCTGCGCTTCAAAGACTTTGGCGAACTCCTGTCCGTCCATGGTCTCGTGCTCCAGCAGGTACTGGGCAATCGTGTCCAGTTCCTTCCGGCGCCGGGTGAGGATATCCTCGCACCGGGTGTAGGCCCGGTCCACAATGGCTTTGACCTCCTGGTCGATCTGACCGGCCACCTCCTCCGAGTAGGTGCGGGCCTGGGCCATAGAGCGGCCGATAAAGATCTCGTCACTCTCGTTGCCATAGGCGATGGTCCCCAGCTTGTCGCTCATGCCGTACTTGGTGACCATGGCCCGGGCGGTCTGGGAGGCTTTCTGGATGTCGCTGGAGGCGCCGGTGGAGATATCTCCCAGCACCAACTGCTCGGCCACCCGGCCGCCCAGGCAGACGGCGATGCGCTCCTCCAGCTCACGGCGGGACAGATAGGCCTTGTCCTCGCTAGGCAGGGAGATGGTCATGCCGCCGGCGGGACCACGGGGGACGATGGTGATTTGATGGACTGGGTCCTGGCTGTCCAGGTCATGAATGACCACCGCGTGGCCCGCCTCGTGATAGGCGGTGAGCTTCCGGGCGTGCTCCGTGACCACCCGGCTCTTCTTTTCGGGTCCGGCGATGACCTTCAGCATGGCCTCATGGAGGTCGGACATGGTGATGAACCGCTTGTCCTCCCGAGCGGCCAGCAGCGCCGCCTCGTTGAGCAGGTTTTCCAGGTCGGCGCCAGTAAAACCGGCAGTGGACCGGGCAATCTGATTGAGAGATACGTCCTCTGCCAAGGGTTTCTTCTTGGCGTGGACCTTCAGGATCTCCTCCCTGCCCTTGATATCAGGCAGACCCACATAGATCTGCCGGTCGAACCGGCCGGGGCGGAGGAGGGCGGGGTCCAGGATATCCTGGCGGTTGGTGGCCGCCATGACGATGACCCCCTCGTTAGAGCCAAAGCCGTCCATTTCCACAAGCAGCTGGTTCAAGGTCTGCTCCCGTTCGTCGTGGCCGCCCCCCAGGCCGGCGCCGCGCTGGCGGCCCACAGCGTCGATCTCATCAATAAAGACGATGGCGGGGGCGTCTTTCTTTGCCTGATCGAACAGGTCCCGGACCCGGCTGGCGCCCACACCCACATACAGCTCTACAAAGTCGGAGCCGGAGATGGACAGGAAGTGGACTCCCGCCTCGCCGGCCACAGCTTTGGCGATCAAAGTCTTGCCGGTGCCCGGAGGGCCCACCAGCAGTACGCCCTTGGGGATGCGGGCCCCCAGAGCGGTGAATTTCTGGGGGTCACGGAGGAACTCCACAATCTCCTGGAGTTCCTCCTTCTCCTCCTCGGCCCCGGCCACGTCGTCAAAGGTGACCTTCTTCCCCTGGTCCGACAAAGTCTTGGTCCGGGCATGGCCAAAGCGGGAGGCGCCAGGTGCGCCTCCTCCGCCCCCCATGCTGGCCATCCGCTGGCGGTAGAGGACAAACAGCAGAAAGCCCACAGAGAGCAGGACGATGAGGGAGGGCAGCCAGTTGTACCACCAGGAGTTGGCCAGTCCAGGGGGATAGTCATAGCTCTCCAGGATGCCGGCGGCCAGTTGGTCGTCAATGAGCTCACGCATATCCATATAGAAGTAGGTGAGGGCCTGGTCGGACATCTCATAGGTGACCGTGGTGGTCTGGTCACCCTCGCCTCGAAGCGTCAGGCGCAGGGTGTTGTCCTTCAGGGTGAAGGACTGGACCTGCTCCTGGAGGAAGTAGGACCGGATCTGACTGTAGGTAGGGGCCTCCGTCCGGTTCATCTGCTGAAGGCTGGTGACAGCGAAGACCATCAACAGGATGACCAGCAGATAGAGGGTCAGGTCGCGGGAGCTCATTCGTTTCATAATGGGATCATGTCCTTTCCGGCGGCAGAGATCCACAGGGAGGGTCCGCCAAAACACTCCCCTTGGCTGCGCGGAGGTGGGGGAACAGGGGGCTATCCACCATATACCTCCGGTTTCAGAATGCCGATATAAGGCAGATTGCGGTATTTTTCCGCATAATCCAGCCCATAGCCCACCACAAAGGCATCTGGGATGGTGAAACCGGAGTAGTGGACCTCCACAGGCTTTACCCGGCGATCTGGTTTATCCAGCAGGGTGCATAGACGAATGGAGGCGGGATGCCGGTGTTCCAATATTTTTAGCAGGTAGCTTAAGGTGTTGCCGCTGTCCAGAATATCCTCCACTACAATGATGTGGCGGCCGGAGATGTCTTCAGACAGGTCCTTGGTAATCTGCACCTGTCCGCTGGAGGAGGTACCCTTGCCGTAGGAGGAAACGGACATGAAGTCCAGGGTGCAGTCCAAATCGATGGCCCGGCATAGGTCAGCCATAAAAATAAAGGAGCCTCGGAGCACACTGATGAGCATGATCTCCTTGCCAGCGTAGTCCCGCTCGATTTCCTGGGCGATCTCGTTGACCCGAGTTTTCAGCTGCTCCTCGCTGAACAAAACTTCCTGGATATCTTTCTCTAGCATAAGGTAATTCTTCCTTTCCAGTTTATTCCTCCGGACGGCGCAGCCGGGTCAGGGAGATGTGCCATGACCTTTCACCCGGCTGGGGAAGGCAGGCGGCATCAGGACCGAGCCCGGCCACGGCGGCTACAACCCCGTTCTGGGCAAAGACCGGCACTTGGTTCCGAAGGTGCCGGGGCACCTTTTCGTCCACAAACCATTTTTTGATGGATTTGCCCGGCCGCCCCAGGAGAGTCAGCCGGTCCCCTGTCTGGCGGGGGCGGACAGTAAGGGAGGACACAGCCTCCTGGCTTAAATAGAACTCCAGGGGACCCTGGGGCTGGCCGATATACCGCTCCGCCCCACAGACCACCTGCCAGTCCCCGACCCGGATCTCGCCGGGAAGGGGCAGATGGATTGGCTCCATCGACGGAGGGCTGCTCCGACGGGCGAGGACCAGCAATCCATACTCCCTCCGTGCGGTAAGGCCCCAGGGCAGGTCCAGCCGGGCGGAGGGGCGGGGCGAACGGCACAGGTCCAACAGGGCGTGGAGATGGACAGCCCCACAGTCCTGGTTGCCCCCGTTGAGCTGGCCCAACAGGACTCTAATAGTCCGGGCGGCCACGGGATCTGGCAGGTCTAACAGTGTCTGTACAGGGATGGACAGGCAGTCCCCACTCTGTTGGGCCTGACCGGCCTGGTCCCGGGCCAGGGAGGTGAGATAGTCCTCATCCGCCCGAAGAAGGGCGGCGTTGTCCGCCAGCCGAGCGGCAAAATTGGGGAACAGCCCCTCCAGCACAGGCATTATCTGGTGCCGGATTCGGTTGCGGCTATAACTGTCATCCTGGTTGGAGGAGTCCTCCACATGGGGCAGGCCGTAGTAGGCCAGATAGTTTTCCACCTGCCGCCGGGTGGTGGTGAGCAGGGGGCGGATCACGCCGTCCCGTGCCGGTGGGATGCCGCCCAGTCCCCGAAGCCCGGTGCCCCTGGCCAGGTGAAACAGGATGGTCTCCCCGTTGTCGTCGGCGGTGTGGGCGGTAGCGATCAGGGTGGCGCCTGCCTGTTGAGCGGCCCGGTGGAGAAAGGCGTAACGCATCTGACGGGCGGCCTCCTCCGTCCCAATTCCCATTTGTGCGGCCTGGGCAGACACGTCGCCGGAGCCGGAAAACAGGGGGACAGCGGGGAGCTGAGAGCCGTCGGGCAGGCGCTGAGGACCGCAGCAGAGGGCTACGAACTGGGCCACGAAAGCGGCGTCCCGGCGGGACTCCTCCCCCCGAAGCTGGTGGTCAAAGTGGGCGGCGGACAGGGTGAAGTCCAGCTCCGCCCGAAGATGATACAGGGCGTGGAGCAGGCAGACGGAGTCGGCCCCGCCGGAGACCGCGCACAGCACATGGCTGCCGGGGGGGATCAGGCCCAGGTGGGCAATGAATTTTTCCATGGACTCCATCAAAGCTGATCCTCCTGGCGGCGGCTCAATATTCTGAGTGCTGCCACTCCATGTCGCTGAAAGTAGTGAACTGGGGCTGCCACTGGAGATAGACGGTGCCCGTCTCCCCGTGGCGGTTCTTGGCGATGATGCACTCGGCCTCATTGGGATTTTCTGAGTCCTTGTTGTAGTAGCCGTCCCGGTAGAGGAACAGTACGATGTCAGCGTCCTGCTCGATGGCGCCCGATTCCCGGAGGTCGGACAGCATGGGCCGCTTGTCGGTGCGGCCCTCGTTGGCGCGGGAGAGCTGGGACAGGCACAGGACGGGCACATTCAGCTCCTTGGCCATGATTTTTAAGGAGCGGGAGATGTCGGACACGATCTGCTGCCGGTTGTCCCCAGAACGGCTCTTGCCTCCGGCGGACTGCATCAATTGAAGGTAGTCGATGACCACTAGGCCCAGGTCCTCCACCCGACGGCACTTGGCATTGATATCGGCCACGGTGACAGTGGAGTCGTCGTCAATCAGAATGGTGGACCGGCTGAGGGAGTCAGCGGCGGCTGCCACGCTCTCCCAGTCCTCCTCTGTCAGCTTCCCGGTGACCAGCTTCTTGTTGTCGATAAAGCACTCGCTGGCGATGAGGCGGAGGGCCAGCTGTTCCCGGCTCATTTCAAGGGAGAAGAAGGCCACTTTTTTTCCCGATTTTTTGCCCGCGTCCAGCAGAATATTCAGGGCCATGGAGGTCTTGCCCATGCCGGGCCGGGCGGCCAACAGGATGAGGTCGGATTTGTTCAGTCCGGAGATGGCCCGGTCCAAATCCTTCAAACCGGTGGACAGGCCGGGAACGGCGCTGTCGCTGGCGGCTAACTCGCTTAACCGGTCGTAGACATCGAACAGCACGTCGGAGATGGGGGTGAGCCCACGGGAGGAGCGGCCCTGGCGGATGGCGTAGATACGTTGTTCCGCCGCCTCCAGGATATCCTGCCCGGTGTCAGTGCCCTGGTGGATCATCTCCGTCAGGTCGCCTGCGGTTTCGGCCACCCTGCGGAGCAGCGTCTTATCCTTGATGATATCGATGTACTCTTTGACATTGGCCGCCGTGGGAGTGATGTCGATGAGCTGAAGCAGATAGCTCCGGGACTGGTCGGTATAGTAGCCGTGCTGCTTCATGTTCTCCAGCACCGTCACCGGATCAATGGTGAGGGAGTAGTTGAACATGGAGTAGATGGTCTCGTAAATTTCACGGTTCTGACGGAGGTAGAAGTCGTCGGGCCGCAGCTTGTCGATGACCTCAGGCACGCACTGGGGATCAAACAGGATAGAGCCCAGCACAGCCTGCTCCGCCTCCACCGAGTGGGGCAGCTGCTTCATCAGAAGCTCGTTGTCATCCAGAGCCAAAGGACTCCACCACCTTTCATTGGGACAGTCTATGGGCGGGAGTTGGACATCCCGCCGCGTAAGAGCCAAGGCCCTTGAAAATCTCCTTTTACAGACCTCTGGCCGGCCCTTTCATCGACCGGCGCAGGAAAAATTTTAGATTGACCCTGTCCTCCGACCACTGCCGCGCTGTGGCCACAGCCGCAGAGGGGAGGGGAAAAGGGGGTTACGCCTCACTGACTGCCACATTGACCGTGCCGTTGACCTCATAGCCCAGCTTGGCCCGAATCTGATAGCCGCCGCATGCCTTGATGGGCTCGTCCAGAACCAGCTTGGCCTTGGCAATGGTGATGCCATGCTGGTCTGCCAGGGCCTCGGAGACCTCCTTGGCGGTGACGGCGCCGAAGAGCCGTCCGCCCTCGCCGGCCTTGGCGGCGATTTTGACAGTCAGCCCCTCCAGCTTTTTAGCCGTGGCCTCGGCCTCCGCCTTTTCAGCGGCCTCCTGGGCCTTCCTAGCCTTCTCCTGCTGCTTCATGGTGTTCAGATTTTCGGCGGTGGCGATGACCGCCAGCTTTTTGGGGAGCAGAAAATTGCGCGCGTAGCCGTCGGACACATCCACTAGCTGGCCCTTCTTGCCCTGGCCCTTCACGTCCTGCTGAAGAATAACTTTCATACGGTTCATATCCTTTCTGTGAGTCCGCCCCGGTGGGGCGGGAGTGGTTGTTTACGAGTCCAGATACCGGTCGATGGCCTGGGCCAGCTCGGCCGCCACCTCCTCCAGGGATTTGCCGGTGACCTGGCCGCCCGCGGCGGCGGCGTTTCCGCCCCCACCCAGTTGTTCCAGAATGACCTGGACATTGGTTTCTCCCATAGAGCGGCCCGAGATGTTCACCTGCTCCCCATCCTTGGAGAGCACAAAGGAGGTGTCGATGCCGATGATATTCAGCAGCTCGTCCGCCGCCTGGGCCGCCACCACCCGGTTCACAGGGGCGGAGGAGACGGCGACGGCGATATGGTCCCGATACAGCCGGGCGTTCTGGATGATGGAGTACTTGGCGATGGTTCCCGCCAGGTCGTTCTGAAAGAGCTTTTTCACCTCAGCGGTGTCGGCGCCGGAGCGGCGAAGGAAGGCCGCCGCCTCAAAGGTGCGTCCGCCAGTGCGCATGGTAAAGTTCTTGGTGTCCAGCACGATGCCCGCCAGCAGGGCCTCCGCCTCGGCCCGGAGAAGCTGGTTGGGCTCCATAATGTACTGGAGCAGCTCCGTGACAAGTTCAGAGGCGGAGGAGGCGTAAGGCTCGTGGTAGTTGAGCGCGGCCCCCTCGATATAGGTGGCGGCCCGGCGGTGGTGGTCGATGACCGCCACCCGGTTACAGGACTGGAGCAGCTCCTCCGCCTGGACCTGCTCGGGTCGATTGGTGTCCACCACAACAGCCAGGGACCGGGTATCGGCGATGAGCAGGGCATCCTGTGGGGCTAGGAAGCAGTCCTGGTACTCCGGCAGGGTGGACAGCCGATCAATGAGCTCCTGGGCGGGGGGAGACCCCGGATCCCGGATGATATGGGCAGGGGTCCCGTTTTTCCGGCACAGGGCACACACGCCGGCGGCGGCACCCACAGCGTCGTTATCCGGGAATTTGTGGCCCATGATGAACACCTGGGAGGAGTCAGAGATCAGAGAGGACAGGGCGTTGGCCATGACCCGGCTCTTTACCTTGGTCCGCTTCTCCGTCTCCTTGGAGCGGCCACCATAGAACTCGAAGGTAAACTTGTTGCGGATGACTGCCTGGTCGCCTCCGCGGGACAGGGCCATGTCGATGGATAGATTGGCGAAGGACATGAGTTCCTTGTAGGAGTCCCCGTCCTTGCCGATACCGATGGACAGGGAGGCGTTGATACCGCTGGGATTGACCACCTGATGGACGGTGTCCAGCACATCAAATTTCCGCTCCACAAATTGGTCCAGGTACTGCTCCTCAAAGAGAAACAGGTACCGCTCCCGCTGGTAGCGGCGGAGCAGGCCTCCGGTCTGGGCCACCCATTCATCCAGCCGGTTGTCGATCTCAGCCAGGATGCTGGATCGCTCATTCTCCGTCAGGTTCTTCATCAGGTCCTCGTAATTATCGATGAGCAGAACGGCCGCCACCGGCCGGGAGGCGTTGAATTTGTCCCGTATCAGGCAGAACTCGGTGATATCCACCCAATAGGTGGTGGCTAGAAAGCCGCCCCCCCGGCCGCCGGTGCGGACCAGGTGGCCAAAGACCCAGAAGCGCCGTCCGCCGTACTCCACCTCGGTGGGGCATTCACTCTTGCCCTCCATGAGCCACCGAGTGTCAAAGCCGGGGATTAGGGAGGCCAGCTTGGCATCAAACATATGCTCCCGCTGTCCCTGGCCGGTGAGCTGGAGAAAGCGGTCGTTGGTCCAGATAATATCGTCGCTCTCCGGCCGGAAAATAATCATGGGCAGGGGAGAATTGACCATGGTGTCCTTGGTGGCGGTATCCACCGTACCGGTGACACTGTCCAGATATTTTCCGATCTCCCGGCGCCGGCGGCGGCTGTTTTCCCGGTTATACAGGCCAAGGCCCAGGACAATGACCAGCTCTGTCACCGCCAGGGGGACGGAATAGAGGGCGGACAGCAGGGCGAAGACGATCAGACAGACGAAGTAGAGCTGCAGCCTGGGCTGAAACAGCTGGGCGATCTTACGGTTCAAAAGAGATTCCTCCTCCCAGGAAATGCCCCGCCAGCGTCACGCAGAGGCGGGGCGATCAAGACGAGATTACTCCAAAACGAGGTAAACAAAGATATTTTATTATAGCAAATAAACGGCGGGAAAACAAGAGCAAAAGGGGGCTGTCCATCAGAACCGTCCGAACGATATTTTTGTTGCGCCAAAAGGAAAAGACTGTTATAATAAAAAGCACATCAACAAAAGCTTAGGAGGGATACACCAATGGTAGATATCAAAATTACCCGCGCCTCGGTGCTGAAGGAAAAGCCCGCTTCCTCCACCTTGGTGTTCGGCAAGAGCATGACGGACCATATGTTTATTGTGGACTATGACGAGGGCCAGGGCTGGCACAATCCCCGCATCGTTCCTTACGGCCCCCTGCAGATTGACCCCGCCGCCAAGGTCCTGCACTATGCGGAGGAGATCTTCGAGGGCCTGAAGGCTTACCGCACCGCCGACGGCACTATCCAGCTGTTCCGGCCCCTGGACAACATTGCCCGGATGAACAAGTCCGCCGAGCGTCTGTGCCTTCCTCAGATTCCTGAGGAACTGGCCCTGGCCGGCATCACGGAGCTGGTCAAACTGGAGCGGGACTGGGTCCCCCACGAAGAGGGCACCTCCCTGTATATCCGGCCCTTCATGATCGGTACGGATCCCGCCCTGGGGGTCCACAGCTCCCACCATGTCCAGTACATCGTTATCGTCTGCCCGGTGGGCGCCTACTACCCTGAGGGGCTGGCTCCTGTCAAGATCTATGTGGAGAGCGAGGACGTGCGTGCCGTCAAGGGCGGCACCGGCATGGCCAAGACCGGCGGCAACTACGCCGCGTCTCTCCGGGCCGGCGACCGGGCCGAGAAGCAGGGCTACAGCCAGGTGCTGTGGCTGGACGGCGTCCACCGCAAGTACATCGAGGAAGTGGGCGCTATGAACGTCATGTTCAAGGTGAACGGCAAGATCCTCACCCCCGACCTGAACGGCTCCGTGCTGGACGGCATCACCCGTCGCTCCTGCATCCAGCTGCTGAAGGACTGGGGCTACGAGGTGGAGGAGCGCCGCATCTCCTATGAGGAACTGTTCCAGGCCGCCGAGGATGGCACTCTGGAGGAAGCCTGGGGCACCGGCACCGCCGCCGTGGTCTCCCCTATCGGCGAGCTGGCCATGGAGGGCAAGAAGGTCACCATCAGCGGCAATCAGATCGGTGAGCTGACCCAGAAGCTGTACGACAATTTGACCGGCATCCAGTGGGGCCGCCTGGCCGATCCCCACAACTGGATCATGAAGCTGTGATTTGAGCCAAGTTAGGGGTCCGGTGAATACCGGGCCCCTTTTCAAAAGATAGGAGTGTTTCAAATGGGTAAACTGGATGGAAAGACAGCCTTAATTACCGGAGCCTCCAAAGGCATCGGAGAGGGCATCGCCCGCACCTTTGTCAAGCACGGCGCCAGAGTGGTGCTGGCCGCCCGCGGCCAGGGGGTGGAGGATATGGCCGCCCAGCTCCGCGCCGAGGGAGCCCAGGCTGTGGCCGTCCGCATGGATGTGTCCGATATGGACAGCGTCCGTGCCGGCTATGAGGCGGGGGTGAAGGAGTTTGGCCAAATCGATATTCTGGTGTCCAACGCGGGCATCTGCCGCCTGGGGGACTTTCTGACCCAGAGCGACGAGGACCGGGATGCCCACCTGGACATCAACGTGAAGGGGGCTTGGAACACCTGTAAGGCTGTGCTGCCCGGTATGGTGGAGCGCAAGTGGGGCAAAATCGTCATCATGTCCTCCGTCACCGGCGATATGGTAGCCGATCCGGGGGAGGCGGCCTACGCCATGAGCAAAGCCGCCCTGGTGGGGCTGACCAAAGCCCTGGCACGGGAGTTCGCTCCCTGTGTCAATGTCAATGCCATCTGCCCAGGCTATGTCCTGACCCCAATGGTCCGGGGGATGGCGGACCAGTCCTGCCCGGAGAACCCCCAGTCCGTCATTGATGGCATCGCCGCTTCCATTCCCCTGGGGCGGCTGGCCGATCCCAGGGAGGTGGGCGAGCTGGCCGCTTTCCTGTCCAGCGACGAGGCCAGCTACCTGACCGGCGCCCAGTTCGTCATCGACGGGGGCTCTACCCTGCCGGAAACGAGTACCATGGGCGTGTAGACAAGCGGGAACCAAAGGGCGGCCCCTCTGCCATCCGAATAGAGGGGCCGCCTTTTCGCGGAGGAAAAGATGAAACTGAAGTTTGAACCTGTGACAGAAAAAAACAGAGCGCAGGCATTGAGGCTCCATGGAGCTCCTGGACAGGAGGGGCTGGTAGAGCCGGTAGAGCAGTGTTTGGCAGAGGCAGAGCAGTGGAAGGGCTGGCGGCCTGTCCTGATTTTAGACGGAGAGCGCCCCGTAGGATTTGCGATGTATGGGAAGTTTCCGTTAGAGAGTTTTCCCTTTGGGCGGGTGTGGCTGGACCGCCTGTTGATTGCGGGGGAACACCAGGGCAGGGGATATGGAAAGGCGGCTTTGGCCGGCCTGATCCAGCGTCTCCGGGAGGAGTACCGCTGTAAAAAAATCTATTTGAGTATCGTGGAAGGAAATTGGGCCGCGGCGGAGCTGTACCAGAAGTTCGGATTTCGTTTTACAGGAAAGAGAGATCCCCACGGGGAACAGATCATGGTGTACCTCTGTCCCAAAAAATAGAAAAAGAAATGGGCCATACCATGTTGTATGGCCCATTTTCTCCCAAACAGTCAGGCACCGAGGCTGGCGATAAACTGTCGGGCCACCCGGGGGGTTCGGCCGGAGTGGCGGATTTCCCAGGCCATCGCCTGAGCGTGGAGCTGTTCCCGCTCCATCTGGACCCCCGCCTGGTCGGCCAGATGGTCCACCAGGGCCAGAAAGCCGGCCTTGTTCATCGTCAGGTAGGGGATACGCAGGCCGAAGCGCTCGGCCAGGGCGGTCTTTTCCGAAATCGTCTCAAAGGTGTCCACCTCGTCCCCAGCCCGGTCGGTAAAGGTCTGACGGACCAGGTGGCGGCGATTGGAGGTGGCGTAGATCGCCACATTGACAGGCCGCTTCTCCAGACTGCCCTCCAGGATAGTCTTCATAGAGGAGTAGGTCTTGTCATCCTGGTCAAAGGCCAGGTCGTCGATGAACAGAATGAACTTCTGCCGCCGGGAGGCCAGAGAGCGGATCAGGCTGGGAAGGCCGGTGAGGTTCTCCTTCTGAATCTCAATGAGCCGCAGGTCCTCCATGCCGGGCAGGTAGAGCATGGACTTGACGGTAGCTGACTTGCCGGTTCCTCCGTCGCCAAATAGAAGGACATTGTTGGCCTGACGGCCGGAGAGGAGCAGCCGGGTGTTCTGCTCCACCTGCTCCCGCTGAAGCTCGTAGCCCAGCAGGTCCTGGGGCTGGGGGCAGTCCGGGTCGGCCACGGGGATGAGCTGCCCATCCTCCCACAGGAAGGCACGATACCTGGCATAGAGCCCGGCGCCGTGCTCCCGATAGAACTGGGTGAGGGAGTCAAAGTCGAAGGGGGCGGTGGCGCTCCACCGGGGCAGCCCTGCTAGAGCGGGGGACCAGTCGCCGGATAGCAGCGCCTTCATGGCGCCGATATACCGGTCGCAGTCCGTCTGGGCTAACAGTACCAGAGTGCCTACGTCCCGTCGGGCGGCGTTCTCCAGGGCCGGGTCGGCGCCCCCCCGTTCGGCCAGTAAAGCATAGGGGGATTCGGTGTACCGAAGCTGGTCCCAAAGCCAGTCCCCCAGACCGGTAAAGCCTTCCCGGCGCAGATAGTAAAACAGGGCGGTGTAGTCGTCCACGGCCTCCTCTCCCTGGCCGCCAGCTAGGTGGTCCAGCAGATGGACCATATGGGCCATCACCGGCAGCTCCTTCAGTTCGCGGTAAGAGGAAAGGCCCCGAAGGGCGGCCCGCAGCGCCGTCAATTCCATAGTGATCTCCCCATTCCAAGGTTTTTTCCTATTTTAATAGGGAATGGGCGGCCTTGTCAACCAGGGAAGGGTATGATAAAATAACTAGATATTTGTGAAGCGGCCCGCGCGTCTTTTACGGCCGTGGACATTGGAGGATATATGGTATCTATTGGAGGAATCAAAATAGACACCCCCCTGGCCCTGGCCCCCATGGCGGGGGTGACAGACCTGGCCTTCCGTACCATCTGCCGGGAGCAGGGGGCGGGACTGACCTGCACCGAGATGGTCAGCGCCAAGGCCCTGTGCTACCAGGACAAGAAGTCCATCCCTCTGCTCCAGCTGGGGGACGGAGAGAGCCCCGCTGCTGCCCAGATCTTCGGCAGTGACCCGGTGTGCATGGAGGAGGCGGCCGCCATTGCCCATGAGGTGTCCGGGGCCGATTTTATCGACATCAACATGGGCTGTCCTGTCCCCAAGGTGGCTAACTCCGGAGACGGCTCCGGGCTGATGCGGGACCCAGACAAGGCGGTAAAGGTGGCTGAGGCGGTCATCCGGGGAGCGGGCTGCCCTGTCACGGTCAAATTCCGCTTAGGCTGGGATAAGGGCTCCATCAACTGTGTGGAGTTCGCCAAGGCTATGGAGGCGGCCGGTGTGGCCGCCGTAGCAGTCCACGGCAGGACCAGGAATCAGATGTACGCAGGGACCGCTGACTGGGACTGGATTCGAGAGGTAAAAAAAGCGGTGGAGATTCCAGTCATCGCCAATGGCGACGTGTTTCGTCCGGAGGACGCCCCCCGTATTTTGAACTATACCGGGGCGGAGATAGCCATGATCGGCCGGGGGGTGTTCGGCAACCCCTGGCTCTTTGCCCAGTGCCGGGCCGCTCTGGAGGGCCGGCCCATCCCGGAGATACCCCCCCTGGCCCAGCGGTGCGACACCGCCGTGCGCCAGTTTGAGCTATCGGCGGCCAACAAGGGGGAGAAGATCGCCTGCCTGGAGGCCAGGCGGCACTATGCCTGGTATCTAAAGGGTGTCCCCCATGCGGGTTATTACAAGGAACAGATTGTGAAGATCACCACCCTGGAGGACGTGTACCGGGTGACCAGGGGGATCAAGCGGGACCTGTGTTGAAGAGGGCAGCGGTATGGTGCTTTTGATTGCGGGCAGTACCCACACCGGCAAGACGCTGCTGGCCCAGCGGGTGCTGGAGGAACGGGGCTGGCCCTATCTGTCCCTGGACCATCTGAAAATGGGACTGATCCGGAGTGGTCTGACCTCGCTGACGCCGGACAGCCCGGACAAGGAGCTGACCGCCCTTCTCTGGCCGGTTGCACGGGAAATGATCAAGACGGCCATTGAAAACGGGCAGAATCTGGTGGTGGAGGGGTGCTACATTCCCTGCGACTTTACGAAAGATTTTGTGCCGTACTACCTAGATCAGCTCCGGGCTATCTGGCTGATTTTCAGCCGGCGGTATATCTGGGAGCGCTTCGACCAGATTCTGGCCTGTGGCGGCGCCATCGAGCGGCGGCTGGACCCGTCCCTGGACCGGGAGGCCCTGGAGCGGGAGAATGAGGAGAATCTGCGGGCCTGTCAGCAATATGGTCATCCCTATGTGCTGATAGACAGGGAGTATGAGATAGACCTGGAGAAAATACTTTGATGAAAGAACTGTGAGTTGGGAGGGAGCGGAGATGTCCGACCAGGACCTTGTGGCAAGGGCCAAAGCCGGCGACCAGACTGCTTTTGAGCGGCTGGTGGTGGACAATCAGAATAAGGTCTACTCCCTGTGCGTGCGGCTGACAGGGGACCGGGAGGAGGGAGCCGACCTGGCCCAGGAGGCATTCCTGAGGGCATGGCAGGCCCTGCCGTCCTTTCAGGGGGAGAGTAGCTTCTCCACCTGGGTCTATCGGCTGGCCACCAACGTGTGTATCGACTTCTTGCGAAGGCAGGCCCGCCGCCGGGAGGTGGCGCCGGTTCAGTCCATCGATGATGAGGAGCTTTCCTGGACAGAGCCTGCCGATTGGGAGCAGGACCCACACCGCCAGTTGGAGAGGGCGGAGCTGAACCGGGCGGTGTCCCAGGGGCTGGAGCGGTTGCCCGACCACCACCGGCAGGTGCTGGTTATGCGGGAGCTGTCCGGACTGAGCTATCAGGAGATCGGTGACGCCCTGGCCCTGGATCTGGGGACCGTAAAATCCCGCATCGCCCGGGCCCGGCTGGCCCTGCGAAAAATTTTGCTGGAAGATGGGAACTTTTCCGATTCGCCCACGTCTAAACCATCGAAAGGAACAGAAGGGAGGTGACCCGGCATGGAAAATTGCGAAACATATCTGGAGTGGATCTCCGCCCATCTGGACGGGCAGCTGTCCGACGAAGAGGAACGGGAGCTGGAGGAGCATTTGGATCAATGCCCCACTTGCCGGGCCATTGAGGAGCGGCTTGCCGCTCTGCACGACTCGTTCCAGGGCTTAGAGGATATCCCTGCCCCTGAGGGATTCACTCAGGGCGTCATGGACCGAGTTCGGGCAGAGCAGTCCAGGCCAAAGGTGGTCCCCTTATTTAAGCGGCCCCAGTTCAAGGCGCTGGCCGGACTGGCCGCCTGCGCCGCCCTGTGTATCGGCCTGTACCGCGGGGGCCTGTGGGACCGGGCCGCCGACAATCAGTTAAGCGTTGCGAGCGCCACGGATCTGTGGCAGGAGGAGCCCCAGGTGAATATCAGCCTGTTCGAAGCCGATGATCCCCAGAGCGCGGAGTCGGAGAACAGTGGGGCGGAGGGCCAAGAGAGAAGCGAACCGGGTGGACAAACGGATATTTCCCCCTATGGGGCGGAGCTGGACGAGAGCGCACAGTCCCCCGCGCCAGACAGCGGAGTGTCGCCCGACCTCCGCTCGGAATCGCGGGAACAGGAGCCATCCGATGTAGGGGCCTCCAAGGTGGACGCATTGGAGAGAGGTGTTCCGGAGGAAAACGTCTCTGGGAATGGGACTCCCTCGATGCTCCAGACTGCCCCCGGCCCGATGTATGAGGTAGCGGGCCAGACGGTGGCCGCGGTGCTTACCCTGGACCGTCTGCCCGAGGGCTGGGAGGATGTTCTGGGTGAGACCCCAGAGTGGCTGACCGATGAGGCCGGCCGCCCCTGCTGTTTTATTACAGCGGCCCAGCTAGAGGGGCTGGCTGCCCTGGCCCAGCAGGAGGAGAGCGGCAGCGCGCTGGCGGGCCAAACGGATCAGGACCAGCTCTGCGCCCTGGTGCTGCTTGAAGGACAGTGACACACTTTGATTTATGACCTCCGGTTTCGACCGGAGGCCATTTTTTTGCCATTTCTGGAGAACGCGGGAGAAAATGGAGGATTTTAGACGATTTGGGCACTTTTCACGAAAAATAGTGAGAACTCCCGGCGGGCACTGGGGAAAGAGCTGCTCCCATGCCAAAAAAACAGTTGTCAGAGAGACGAATTTAATGTATAATGACTAACAGCATGTAACGCCTCACAGGGGCGGAGCAATAGTCCAACACATAAGGAGTGGAAACAAGATTATGAGCTATTCTGTACAAAACATTCGAAATGTCTGCCTGCTGGGCCACGGCGGGAGCGGAAAGACCGCTCTGGCGGAGAGCCTGCTTTATATGACTGGCGCCCTGGACCGGATGGGCAAGTCTGTGGACGGGAATACGGTCTGTGACTATGACCCGGAGGAAGTCAAGCGTCAGATCTCCATCTCTCTGGCGGTCGCTCCCCTGGAGTACAAGGGCTGTAAGATCAATGTGCTGGACGCCCCCGGTGGCTTCGACTTTGCCGGTGAGGTGATGGAAGCCCTGCGGGCCGCTGACGCCGCTATCATCGTCTGCTCCGCCAAGGACGGCATCTCCGTGGGACTGGAGAAGGCGTGGAAATACTGCGAGGAGCGGAATATGCCCCGCTTCATCTACATCTCCAAGACGGACGAGGAGAACTCCGACTACAACGCCACCTTTGAGGCCCTGCGTGAGAAGTACGGCAACAAGATTGCCCCCGTGGTGGTCCCCATTTGGAATGAGGGCAAGAAAGTCACCGGGATCATCGACGTGCTGAACAAGCGGGCCTATGAGATGCAGAACGGCAAGCGGGTGGAGATCGACATTCCTGAGGGCAAGGAGGCGGTCATCACCGAGTTTAACGATGCGCTGAAGGAGTCTGTGGCCGAGACCAGCGAGGAGTTTATGGACAAATTCTTCGGCGGAGAGGATTTCACATACGCTGAGATGATCCAGGGCCTGCGTCAAGGCGTGCGGGAGCTGTCTCTGTTCCCCGTGCTGTGCGGTTCCGCCGTCAACACTATGGGTTCTCTGATGCTGATGGACTATATTGTGGATCTGCTGCCTAACCCCATGGAAGGTAACTACCACAAGGCCACCCGTCAGGACGGCGAGACCGAGCCCTTCGTGGTGTCCCCCGGCGGCGTGCCCACCGCTTTTGTGTTTAAGACCGTGTCCGACCAGTACGGCAAGTACTCCTATATCAAGGTGTTGTCCGGTGTCATCACCTCCGATTTGACATTGGTCAACGCCCGCACTGGCGCCAGCGAGAAGCTGGGCCGCCTGTATGTTATGCGGGGCAAGAAGGCCGAGGAGGTCAAGGAGCTGGGCTGCGGCGACATCGGCGCCATCGGCAAGATGGAGAAAGTCAAGACCGGCGATACCCTGTGTGACCCCCGGAAGGTGGTAGCCCTGAAGCAGATTCCCTTCGCTGAGGCCTGTTACTCCGTGGCCATCGCCCCCAAGACCCGGGGGCAGGAGGACAAGGTGGCTCAGGGCCTGAACCGGCTGAATGAGGAAGATCCCTCCTTCTATGTGGTGAACAACGCCGAGACCCACCAGATGGTCATCTACGCCGCCGGTGACATCCAGGTAGACGTGCTGGTTTCCAAGCTGAAAAGCCGTTTCAACGTGGATGCTGAATTGAAGGCGCCCCGCGTGCCCTACCGGGAGAAAATTCGCAAGACGGTCCAGAAGCAGGGCCGGCACAAGAAGCAGACCGGCGGCTCCGGACAGTTTGGTGACGTATGGATCCGCTTTGAGCCCAACCTGGAGGAGGAAGAGATGGTCTTTGCCGAGGAGGTCTTCGGCGGCTCCGTGCCCAAAAACTTCTTCCCCGCTGTGGAGAAGGGTCTGCGTGAGGCCTGCGTCCACGGCCCCCTGGCCGGCTATCCAGTGGTCAACCTGAAGGCCGTGCTGTATGATGGAAGCTACCACCCTGTGGACTCCTCTGAAATCGCCTTCAAGACCGCTGCCCAGCTGGCCTATAAGGCGGCTATGCCTGAGGCCAACCCTGTGCTGCTGGAGCCTGTGGGTGAGCTGAAGGTCACCGTGCCTGACAGTTACATGGGCGATGTCATCGGCGATTTGAATAAGCGCCGAGGCCGTGTCATGGGCATGACCCCCACTGAGGGCGGCGAGCAGGTGATCGAGGCCGAGGTACCCATGGCTGAAATGACATCCTATGCGATTGACCTGCGGGCGATGACTCAATCCCGCGGCTCCTATGTGTTCCACTTTGTCCGCTACGAGGACTGTCCCCCTGCGGCTCAGGAGAAGGCCATCGCCGCTGCCAAGGCCATGGCTGAAGAATAAGGTGATTACAATGTCCGCCCCTTTCGGGGCGGACATTGTTTGGCTGGCAGTCAGGGTGGGCGCTTCAATGGCATAAATTCGGAGCGGAGCGAAGAATTTTCGGAAGGAGAGCTTTACCTGCATGACATGAGGATCGGAAAAGAAAGAGGACCCGCCGGCATAGCCGTGAAGGGGACTGCCCCCGCAGCCCAGGGGAAGGCCGGCGGCGCCTGCAGGGACGAAAACCAAATAGAAACTCCCGCCCTATGACAGGGCGGGAGTTTCTATTTAGGATATCTTTTATGATATAAAATAGAAAAAGTTCAGAAGTAAAAAGACTGCCAGAGAAGGCAATCACCCCAGAGCCCGGCGGGGCTCAGGCCTCCTGATACAGCTCCAGGACCGCCCCATCCTTCCAGACAAAGGCCAGCCGGTCCCCCTTGCCATTGGCGTCCATAGGACCACAGATGACGCTGTCGGCGTCGGCGATGTACTTCTCCAGGTCGTCCACCTTATAGGCTACATGGGGGAGGTGGTGGAGCACCTCGGGGAATGGGGTGCCCTCCTCAAACTTCAGATACTCGATCTTGTAGTCGTAGTCGTCCACGTTGCTGACCCAGAACTTGGCGCCCTCGTTGTATGTCATATTGGGCTTACGGTTAGTGATGGGGATACCGATGTGCATATACTCAGCGGACATAAGAGTTCCTCCTATCCTATTTGTATTCAAAACTTAGGCGTGTTTGACGGTCTCATACACCTCGTAGGCCTGCTGGGGGGTATAGCCCTCGTGGACCACCTTGCCGATGGCCTGGGCCATGCCGGCGGGGCAGTCGGACTGGAAGATGTTGCGGCCCATGTCCACCCCGTGGGCCCCCTCCTGGATGGCCTTGTAGGCCATCTCCAGGGCCTCCAGCTCGGGCAGCTTCTTGCCGCCGGCGATGACGATGGGCACCGGACAGGCGGCGGCTACCCGCTCGAACCCGTCGCAGTAGTAGCTCTTGACGAGGTTGGCGCCGTTCTCGGCCAGCACGCGGGTGGCCAGTTGGAAGAATTTTTCCGTACGCTCCATCTGCTTGCCTACGGCCACCACACCCAAGGTGGGTATGCCGTAGCGGGTGCCGGCGTCGGCGGTGCGGCACAGCAGCTCCAGAGAGCGGGACTCTCCGGGGGCGCCAATGAAGGTCTGCACCGCCACGCAATCCGCGTTCATGCGAATGGCGTTTTCCATATCACAGGCGAAACCGCCGCCGTTGGACATCTCGTCAAACAGGACGGTGGTGTCATAGGTCACCCGGACGCACTTGGCTACCTGGTTAGCGGGGGAGACGCAGGAGCGGATGACGCCCTTGGTGCCCATGAGCACGTTGACATGGGGGATGAGGGGCGGGATGACCAGGTCGATGCGCTCCAGTCCGGCGGTAGGGCCCATGATATAGCCGTGGTCAAAGGCCAGCATGACGGTGTTGCCCGACTTGGGGTCAAATAGGCGGGCCATGCGGTTTTTCATGCCCCAGTCGCAGTGGGAAGCGCCTTTGACAAAGAATCCCTCCTGGACCTGGGGGATGTCCAGGTGGTAGTCGTGGGCGGCCTTGTTTCCGATGTTGTCAGCCATATCTTACTCCTTGCTGTAAGCGGGGGTGTGGCAGGGGGTGTTCCACAGGCGGATGAACTCCTCGTCCCACTTGGCGATGTTCATCTGGAAGCCGCCGGCCTCCTGAACGGTGAGGATCTCGCCCACCATGCTGGCCACCACTTCCACGCCCTTGGCCTTCAGGAACTCCACGGTGTCTTTAAACAGCACCAGCATCTCCATCATGGTGGTGGCGCCACAGCCGTTGATCATAACGAAGGCCTTGTCCCCTTCCTTCAGCTCCAGCTTCTTGCACAGGGCCTCAGCCACGGTGGCAACCGTGTCCTTGGAGGACATCATGGGCACCCGGACGCCGCCGCCCTCGCCGTGCTGGCCGGCACCGATCTCCATTAGGTCGGTCTCGCCCAGGTCGCCGAAGGACATCCCGTTCTGGGGGTGAGTGGCGTCGGTGGACTTGACGGTGACAGAGGCCATGCTGCCGGCATAGCGTTGGGCGATGTCGGCCACCTCGTCCAGGCTCTTACCCTCCCGGGCCGCGGCGGCCGCGATGTGGTACAGGGCAACAGCGCCAGCCAGTCCGCGCTTGTTGTCCTCGCCGTTGGGGTCGTACTGGATCTCCTCGCCGGTGACTACCTGGCGGAAGTTCAGCCCCGCCTTCTTGGCCAGCTTGATAGCCTGCTTGCCGGCAAGCTGGTCGCCGGCGTAGTTCAGGGTGAGGAGCAGTACGCCATGGCCTTTGTCAGCCAGCTTCATGGCGTCGAACACTAGCTGGCCGTTGGGAGCGGCAAAGATATCGCCCACGGCCTGGACATCCAGCATCCCCTTGCCGACAAAGCCGGCTTGGGCAGGCTCGTGGCCGGAGCCGCCATAGGTGACGATGGTCACCCGGTCGGCGTCTGCCAGGTCCTTACTGATTACCAGGTGGCCGTCTACGTCCAGAATGTCGGGGTAAGCCAGGCCCAGGCCCACCAGCTCCTCGTCGGTGATGGTCTCAGGGGCGTTGATGAATTTTTTCATTTTCATATGGAATCCCTCCTGTTCAAAATTGAGGATTATTCGTTTACATCTGGGCCAGACCCTGGAAGAAATAGGCCATGGAGGCGGCCCCGGCGTCCGGGGTTCCGATGGTCTGTGTGCCGTAGCTCTTGGCCCGGCCGAATTTGGAAACAAACTGGCGGGTAGCCTCCGCACCCTGGACCGCTGCCTGGGCGGCGGCAGTGAACAGCTCGTTCTCGTCGCTGCCAGGATAGGTGGCGATGGCCTGGCTGGCTGGGATCAGAGCGTCCATCATGGTCTTATCCCCCACCTTCGCTCCGGACATGTCGTCCAGCTCGGTAAAGGCACGGGCAAAGATGGCTTTAATGCCCGCCACGTCGATCTCATCTCCTTCAGGGGCCTCCTCCTGCATTCCGTCCAACCAGGTGTTCCACAGGGGGACGGCACTGCCGCCGTTGAGCGCCATAACAGCCGTAGCCGCGTCGTCCAGCATCGACTGGATTCCGCCTTCCGCCCCGTCTACCGCGGCGGAGATCGCTCCGGCGATCTTGGCCATAGTAAGCCCGTGGTCGGCGTCGCCGAACTTGGAGTCGATCTCGGTCAATTCAGCCTCCGCCGCCGCGACAGCGGCACAGGCGTTTTTCAGCCGATCCTGAAACTCACGTTTCGTCATCACGATGTCACCTCCTTCTGTGCGTGACCAAAAGGGTCCCGCCGTTTACATTGGATTTATTGGTTACGTCTGTGCGTAAATCCTATCGCAGAAATTAACAAAAGTCAATAATGAAACGTTTTTTCTCTATAATTTACATAGGAAATCGAAAAAAATTAGACGAAATAGACAAAAATGTAACTTCCCAGAGGAGGCTGCTCTCCTCTGGGAAGTTACATATGTTATTTATTGCTCCAGCAGGGCCTTGACCAGGCCTGTCCGGGCGACAAGATGGGTAAAAAACCCGGACTGGAGGGCACCGCGCAAGGCCCGCACACTGGTGTTGGCCGAGCACACGCCGATGAGATTGGGGCATCGCCTCAGCACGTCTATGGGGACCTGAATGGCGAAGTCCTGTTCCGACTGGATTATCTTGCCCTCCTCATTGAAATAATAGGCCAGCATCCGCCCACAGGCGCGGTGGTGCTGGAGCAGACTGCCGTACCGAACCAGGGAGGCGAAGTCAGGACTGGAGGGATAGTTTCCAATGTTGACCAGTGCGGTATCGATCTGTTCCCACTGTTGATAGATCTGCCGATAGACCTCTGTGGAGCAGAGCAGCTGCTTTTCCTCCAGGCTGTCGGGCAGAGCCGGAAGATAGAGAAAGTGAGGGGCGGCACCCAACTGCTGGGCCATCAGCCGGACGTTTTCGTTGGACTGATAATTCCGGGCTGGGATACTGGCGTTGCCCACCAGAGGGCAGATGTCGGTGACGCCGCTGTGGGGCTGAGGATTTTCTTCCAGCCAGGTCACCAACTGTCCGATCAAGTGTCCCCAGCCCACACCCAGGCGATGGGCACCGAGCTGTCCCAGCAGCTCAACGGCCCCCTTGGAGAGGGTCTGATTGGTGGCGTCGTCGTCCTCGCCGTCCTCTACCAGGACGCCGCCCCGGATGGAGCTAGACAGCCGGAGCCGGTCCAGCAGACTCGCCGCCTTCGCCCCAGGCTCATGGATGGTGATCTCCACCACCCCCAGCTCCCGCGCGTCAGAGAGCATCCGGCTGATGAGAGGACGGGATACCCCCAGCTCTCGGGCGATATCGCTCTGCTTCTGATCCTCCAGATAATACCTGCGGGCTACATAAGCCAAGCGGGCCCGTTTTTCTTGACTTGTTTTCACGACTATACCTCTTTTGCCGAAAAGTGTTACATATGTTACTTATAGCACAAAAGAGGCCCGCTTGCAACGACAAAGTACAAGATGGGACAAAATGTCTGACAGGAGACTTTATTCACATCATGCCAGACCAGGCCAGAAAATGATCGGGCTCTGCCAGGATTTGCTCCAGGGACTGGAAAAAGAGATGGCAGTGATAGCCGTCCGCCGCCCCATGGTGGACCTGGAAGGTAAAGGGCAGGATGATGTTGCCCTGCCGCTCCTGAAATCTGCCCCAGACAAACATGGGGCGAAGGAAGTTTAGACTGCTTTTCATCTGAAAGGAGAGGCCGGTGTAGGAGAACCAGGGGACACAGGAGAGCAGCACAGAGTCTTCCCGGCTGGCGGTCAGCGTCCCATCCGCTTCAAAGCGGTCCAAAGCCGCTGACATGGCGCGATAAAAGGCGGAAAAGTCCCGGTCATATTCCGTGTTCAGGCTGGCCATGTTGTGGGAGCGCCGGTCCAGCACCGTATACTCCGCATGGACGAGATCATAGAATCCAGGACGGCCTTGTGGGTCGAGCCCCATACGGAACTCCTTGTGCTGGTTGACCGCGGTGACCACCGCCCAGACAAGGGAGGGATAAAATCGAAGGCCCCTGGCCTTGACATAGGAATGGAACCGGGTGATAGTCAGCTCTCGCGTCAGAGCAAAGCTGCAGTCAAGGCCGAGAAATTCCTCGAATATAGCCCGCCGGTCCCAACGCTCCAGATCGATGGGAGAAAACAAGCCCCTCACTCCTTCCCGCTGTCCCAGCGCCAGCCCGCCGGGACCTCACGTTGGTAGGCCAGGCGGGGAGAGCCGTCCTCCATCCAGACGGTGCCGCACAAGGTGAAGCCATTTTTGTCTAACACCCGCTGCATGGGGCGGTTGGCCGGGTGGGTGTCGATGCGTACGCTGCCGCCCCGCTCCAGGCACCAGAGGAGGCACCGGGAGGCTACGCCCCGGACCTCTCCCCGGCTGGCTACTCGGTGGACGGCCCAGTAGGGCCGGTCGTTGAGCCAGGCACCCTGAATGACCTGGTAATCCGGGTCGTCCCAGCACATGGCGGCAAAGACGCCCTGGATGCGGCCATCCAGGACACAGACATGGCAAAACCCCTGACGGATATCGTCCTGGACCAGATCTTCCGGTGGATAGACATCCCGCCACTGGTCCGGGTTGCCCGCCTGTGCCATGAAGCGGCGGGCGATGGCGTAGATCTCCAAAATGTCCGGCAGATCGGACGGAACGGCGCGACGAATCATGGAAAGGCCCCCTATCATTTCAGTTTGTTTACTCATTATACTATGTTTTAACTACCTCGTACAGCGGCGATGGGGAAATTTTGCGGCGGAGAGAGACCTTGCGTCTTTACCAGTTCCCCCTTGTGTGGTATACTGATTTCAAATGGGTCCCGGCAGGGGCCGGAAGGAGGACAGGACATGGAGCTGACCGAGAGAACGGTAAGCAGCCAGACGATCTTTCGGGGCAGGATCATTCGGGTCGACATGGACCAGGTGGAGCTGCCCGACGGGAAAACGGCGGACCGGGAGGTCGTCTACCATCCGGGCGGGGTGGCTGTCCTGGCATTGGACAGGGACAACAGCGTGAGCCTGGTCCGCCAGTTCCGCTACCCCATCCGGCAGGAGCTGCTGGAACTGCCCGCGGGCAAGCTGGACCACGGGGCGGAGGAGGACCGTCTGCTGGGGGCAAAGCGGGAGTTGAGCGAGGAGACGGGGCTGGAGGCTGAAAAGTGGACATATCTGGGCTATACCCTGGCGTCGCCCGGCTTCTGTGACGAGGCTCTGCATATGTATCTGGCCCAAGGGCTGACACGCAAAAAACAGCACCTGGATGAGGACGAGTTTCTGGATGTGGTCACCATGCCTTTCCAGCAGCTGGTGGAGCAGGTGATGGACGGCACCATCACAGACGCAAAGACCGTGGCTACCACTCTGAAAGTAAAGGTGCTGCTGGGCCTGTGAGAGACCGGCGGCATTTGTGAGAAAGAGAAGGAGGGGATCTTGTGGGCAAAACCATCTTGATTGTAGAGGATGAACAGAATATCGTGGATATCCTGTCCTTCAACCTGAGCCGGGAGGGCTATGATACCCTGGAGGCATACGACGGGCCCGCCGGCTTACAGCTGGCCCTGGAAAATGACCCGGACCTGATCCTGCTGGATCTGATGCTGCCCGGAATGGACGGCTTTGAGGTGTGCCGGAAGGTGCGGGAGAGCGGGTCTGCCGCCCCTATCATCATGCTCACTGCCAGGGAGGAGGAAGCGGACAAGGTCCTGGGGCTGGAGCTGGGGGCGGACGACTATATCACCAAGCCCTTCTCCATGCGGGAGCTGCTGGCCCGGGTCAAGGCCAATATCCGGCGGGTGGCCATGTCCCCCGCTGTCCCCGCGGCACAATCCGGCCTTGGCACGATTAAGGCGGGCAGAGTCAATATTGACCGGGACCGTGCCACCGTATTCAAGGATGGGCTCCCCTTGGAGTTGAGCCAGAGAGAGTACGATCTGATCTGTTTCCTGGCTGCCCAGCCCGGGAAGGTCTTTTCGAGGGAGGCCCTGATGGAGCATGTATGGAATTATGAGGGCTATGTAGGCGACGTTCGGGCGGTAGACGTGGCGATCCGCCGCTTACGAGAGAAGATCGAGGACGATCCGGCCAACCCCGAGTTCATCCGCACCAAGCGGGGAATGGGCTATCTTTTCGGCGAGTGAGATTACAGTGCCGGCCCCATAAGAGCGAGGGAGGAATGCCCGTAAGGGCGTTCCGAGGAAAGCGGACTTTGGGAGAGAAAGCCGCCGAAGGCGGCAGACCGAAGCGGAGCCCAGCGAAGCGGGTCCGGTTCGGAGAGGAGGAACAAGGGAGCGAGGGACAAGGGAGCGAGGGAGGAATGCCCGTAAGGGCGTTCCGAGGAAAGCGGACTTTGTTCCGACGAAAGGGGGTGCCCCATGCGTAGTCTGCATATGAAGTTGGTCATGATCATGGTGCTGCTGATCCTGTCCCTGATGATGGTGGTGGGGGCCTTCCTGATCAACTCTGTGACCGCCTTTTATCTGGAGGATTTTTATAGCCAGATGTCCGACGTGTTCAGCGACCCCGGCCTGGTGTCCGACCTGACCACCGAAACTCCGGATGAGGAGAACGGTGCGGAGAGAATGGCCGATGTGCTGGACGCCTATGTCGGCGTGCTGGGGGTGGACGGGCGCAACCGCAAGCTGTATATCCTGGACAGCGATGGAGTGTGCCTGGTGGCTCCTGAGGGGGAGAACCAGGTATTGGAATATACCAAGAACCTGAATTTTGCCCTGAATACCGGGCTGGAGACCAACGAGGTGGGGGATGAGAGCAATCTGGCCGCCGATTATATGGACTTGGCCGTCCCCATCCACCGGGGGGACGAGGGCTATGTCATCTACATCCTGGACAACAAGGCCACTGCCAACAGCCTGACCGAGAAAATGTTTCTCTTGATCATGGAGGCCCTGGTCTTTGGCCTGGTCATCTCGGTGCTGTTGTCCTTCCTGCTGTCCAAGACGATGGTTACCCCTATACAGCGGCTGACGGAGGGGGCCATGCGGGTGGCAGAAGGGGACTTTTCCCGGAAGATCCAAGTGGCCTCGCGGGATGAGATCGGAGTGCTGACCGATACCTTCAACGACATGGCGGACCAGCTCCAGGATACTCTGCGCCAGGTGGAGAACGAGCGCAACAAGCTGGATACCCTCTTCCTCCACATGACCGACGGCGTGGTGGCCTGTTCCCGGGATGGAAAGGTCATCCACTCCAACCCTGCCGCCGACCAGATGCTACTGCGGCACATCGGGCCGGAGAGCGACTATGGCCAGCTCTTTGGCGATATCGCCCCTCTAGATCAGGTGCTGGAGGCCCCCGACCATCTGGAGGGAGAGCTCCAGGTCCGGGACCGGTTTCTCCAGTTGCTGCTGGCCCCCTTTGATCGCGGCCGGGAGGGCGGCGGCGCCTTGGTGGTCATCCACGATGTGACTGCCCAGCGGAAAAACGAGGAGATGCGCCGGGAGTTCGTGGCCAATGTGTCCCACGAGCTGCGTACCCCCCTGACCAATATCCGATCCTATGCCGAGACCCTGGCGGAGAGCGCCGAGGACATCCCACCCGCCATGGAAAAGAAATTCCTGGGGGTTATCCTCAACGAGAGCGACCGTATGACCCACATTGTCCAGGACCTGCTCACCCTGTCCCGCCTCGACTCGGGCAGGGACGATCTGAAGCTGGGCCGCTTCTCCTTCGAGGCGGCGCTCCAGGATTTGTACAACGCAGTCTATATGGAGGCCCAGCGCCATGCCCACACCCTGAAGCTGGAACTGGAGTCAGAGCTGCCCGCCATTGTGGCTGACCGGGAGCGGGTGCTCCAGGTTATGATGAATATCGTGTCCAATTCCATCAAATATACCCCCGACGGGGGCCATATTACCATCT
>NZ_JAOQKF010000003.1:88581-101046 GCF_025567565.1 Muriventricola aceti
ATGTGCTGATTTTGTTTCTTACCTGCTCCGCTGTCTGGCTGCTGATCCAGACCAGAATGCTGGAGCCGCTGCACAATATTCTCCGGGAGGATATGCCCCAGACCCAGATGGGACAGACGGAAGGGGGTAGCCGGATCGAGGCGGTCCGCCCCCTGCGTATCGCGGTCAATCTGACGGCGGGTATGGAGACTGGCCGCTATGGAGTTCAGTATGACCAAGGGGCGGCGGATGCCCTGTTCCAACAGGTGGCCGGCCTGCTGGCCGAGGGGCTGTCCAGTGCGGGCCAGCCAGAGCGGGTGAACCGCTACCAGTGGGAGGAGGCGCTCACCTCCTGTCCTGGCGTCTATTTCGATTTTCAGGGGGATATCCCCCTCCAAGTGCTGGTGGGCTGGCTGTCCGGTGAGGAGAGCGCGCTGGATGCCCATGTCCGGCGACTGGTCCTGTCCCTATGGCAGAACCAAGTGGCGTTTTATTACCAGGACCAGCGGGACGGATATTACTACCGCTGTCTGACGGAGGTTGTCACGCCCCAGCAGTTGGAAAGCGCGCTGACCGGAATGGGGACAAACGGCGCCCGCTTCGCCTTTGAGACCGATCTGTACCAGGACCTGGACCCGGATACCCTGCTGACAGAGGGGGGGCTGGATCCGGTCATCTATCAGGCGGCCAATCCGGCTGTCGGAGGGCAGAGCGCCCTTGCCGCTCTGGCGGAGGACCTGGACTTCTCGGTGGGCTCCAGCGTATTTTACTCTGCGGGCACGGAGCAGGTGGTCCGAAACGGCAACGACACCCTGCGGCTGACTGAACGGGGCATCGCAACCTATCTGGCTGACCGGGGCGGGGTGGGCCATTTCCCCCTGTCCGGGGCAGACCTGTTTGAAGCGGTAGAGACATGCCGCCGACTGGCCGCGGACGCTATGACGCCCCGTATGGGAGAGGCGAGACTGTATCTGATGTCTGTCCAAGAGGTGGATGGGGGCTGGCAAATCGACTTTGGATACTGCCTGAACGGGGTGCCGGTCCAACTGGACGAGGGGAGTGCGGCCCAGTTTTTGGTCCAGAACGGGAGGATAGACCGCTTTACGCTCCGGCTGCGCAGCTATACAGCCAGCGGAGAGCGTGGGTCTGTCATGCCGCCCCTCCAGGCCACGGCGGCTCTCACGGCCAAAGGGATGGAGGGGGATGAGTTGATGCTGGCCTATCTGGACGGCGGCGGGGACAGCGTGTCCGCCACCTGGGTGGCCGCCGGCAGCCGGGAGGATTGACGGTATGGAATGGTCCAAGCTGAAAAACATCATCCTGATCATGCTCGCGGCGGTCAATCTGTGCTTACTGTTCTTTGTGGTCCAACGGGAGTGGCGGGACAGCGCCAACCAGAGGCAGAATCGCCAGCAGGCCGTGGATTTCCTGACTGACCGTGGGATACAGATCCATGAGGGACAACTGCCCGACGACCAGATGGTTCCCAGGCCCCAGACCGTGGAGCGGGACCAGGAGGAGGAAAGCCGCTTGGCCACCCAGCTTTTTGGGGAGGATGTAGTGGTCCAGGCCAGAGGAGCCGGGGTGTACCGCTACCAAAACGGGGCGGGCGCCCTCCAGTTCCACAGCGATGGATCCTTTTCGGCGGAATTATCGCCAGACAGCTTCCCGCTGGGTGTGGACCAGGAGAGGAGTTGCCTGGACCTCCTGACCCAAATCGGGTTCGAGGGAGAGACAACGGCACGGGATGAGAATACCCTGACGGTCCGCCAGAGCTGGGAGGGCATCCCCCTGTTTAACCACCAGGTTACCCTGGTATGGGGCTCGGAGGGGCTGGAGACCATGACCGCCGGCCGCCGTCTGGTGGGCAGCCCTGTGGAGCGGACGGACCAGCGGCCCATTACGGTGGCCTCGGCGCTCGTCTACTTTTATAATGGCCTCAATGGGCTGGGCGACGTATGCAATCAGGTGGACAGTATCGTTCAGGGCTATATCAGTGTCACCTCTCTGTCCGGGCCCATGGAGCTGATCCCGGTGTGGCGCGTCACAACGGACACCGGCGCTTATCAACTGGACCTGCTTACCGGGGAGCTGAACCGGGTGGAGTGACGAAGGGTATCTCCGCGGAGCGGTAAAACTTGACCGCCCCGCGGAGTTTCGTCTTTACCAGACCGACAGTTTGTGGTAATATCCACTGGTGACGGCCGGCAACCCGCCGGCGGCAGAAGAAGGTGTGTCTATGTTCCATCCCAGTGACCCCATCGGAATCCTGGACTCTGGCATCGGCGGCTTTAGTGTAGTCCGGCAGGTTCAGCGGACGCTGCCAGGCGAGGAGCTGGTCTATTTCGGGGACGGCGCCCATATTCCCTACGGGAACCATCCAGAGGACAAGATCGTGGCCATGGCCCGGTATATGTTCCGCTTCATGGAGGATCATCATGTGAAGGCCCTGCTGGTGGCCTGCAATACCATCTCCTGCGTAATCGGACAGTGTGAGGGGGAGGTGTCCTGCCCCACCTTCAACGCCGTTCAGGCGGGGGCGGAGGCCGCCGCACGGCTGAGTGTAGACAAGATAGGAGTCATCTCCACCGTCTTTACCCACAACTCCCGGTGCTATCCGGAGGGGATATTGGCCCGCAGCCCCAAGAAGCTGGTGGTCCTCAGCTGTGGCTGTCCTGATTTGGCCCGGCTGGTGGAGCACAACCTTGGGGACCCTGCCGGCATGGCGGAGGTGGAGGCGGACCTGCGCCTGGAGATGGACGGCATAGTGCGGGAGGGCATCCAGTGCTGTGTGCTGGGCTGTACCCATTACCCCCTGGTAGCGGACAGCATCCGCCGCCTGTATCCCGGTCTGCCCCTCATCGACCCCGCGGAGGAGATGGCCCGCGCCCTAAAGGAGTACCTGGAGGGAGAGCGGTTGCTGGCCTCTGACGACAGATTGGGCGGACTGACCATCTATACCACCGGCGACGTGAAGGAGTATGCTCTGCGGGCCCGCCAGGTGGGACTGGAGCGGATAGGGAGCGTGTCCTTCTATCCCCCTATGGCGCTTTGACAGGGATAAACGTGGGACAGGGCGAAGATCGCCCTGTCCCTTTTTTACACCGGCGGCTTGGAGAAAAAGAATTTGCCATAGACCGTCAGATACGGTATACTGGACCCACAAAAGAGAGGAGAGGTGTTGCCTGTGGGCGAGCTGAATTTTGCTGTCCCCACCCTGTTTGGCCTGGAGGGGCTGTGCGCTGACGAGATCCGGAGGCTGGGTCTGCCCAGTGTCCAGGCGGAAAATGGCCGGGTGCTGTGTACCGGAACAGAGGGGGACCTGCCCCGGCTGAATCTGAATCTGCGTACCGGGGAGCGGGTTCTGCTAGTGCTGGGGACATTCCCGGCTGGAAACTTTGACGCTCTATTTGAAGGGACGCGGGCCCTGCCCTGGGAGCGGTTCATCCCTCGGGAGGGCCAGTTTCCAGTGAAGGGCCACTCCCTCAACTCCGCCCTCCACTCGGTGCCCGCCTGCCAATCCATCGTGAAAAAGTCGGTGGCCGCCCGGCTGGGAGAGGCTTACGGCTTGAATACCCTGCCGGAAACAGGGGCGCTGTACCAGATTCAGTTCGCGATTATGAAGGATACCGCCACCCTGATGCTGGATACCTCCGGCGCTGGGCTGCACAAGAGGGGCTACCGGGCCCAGGGGGTGATTGCCCCCCTGCGGGAAACGCTGGCGGCGGCCATGGTCCTGCTGTCCCGGTACAGAGGCCGGGACCCCCTGTGCGACCCCTTCTGCGGCAGCGGCACCATCCCCATCGAGGCTGCCTTGATTGCCCGAAACCGGGCGCCGGGGCTGAACAGGTCCTTCTCCGCCCAAAAATGGGGGTGGCTGGACAAGCGGCTCTGGATGGAGGCGGCTGACCAGGCCATGGACCAGGAATTTGATGGGGATTATGAGATTTGGGGCGGCGACCTGGACCCCGCCGCCGTGGAGCTGGCCCGGCACAATGCTCAACTGGCAGAGGTGGACGACATCGTATCCTTTGAGGCGGCCGACGCCCGGACCTTCCACTGGGGCGGCCTCTATGGCCGGGTGGTCACCAATCCGCCTTACGGAGAGCGCATCATGGAGCGCCGGGAGGCGGAGGAGTTGTACCGGGCCTTCGGCCGAGCCTGGAGCAAATTTCCAGAGGGCTGGAAGCTCTTCCTTTTGTCCTCCCACACCGAGTTTGAGCGGACTTTCGGCCGGCAGGCGGACAAGAAGCGAAAACTCTATAACGGGATGCTGAAGTGCGACCTGTTTATGTACGGGATGAAATAGGAGGGGTCATGCCTTACCATATAAAAAAATTTCGGGGATATCGGCGGGAGCTGAAAAGGGTTCTGCGGGTGGTAGAGGAGTACCAGCCCAACTGGTGTCCGGCGGAAGAGGATTTTCGAGAGGAGTGGCTGGACCTGGGAGCCAACCGTTTTTTTCATCCCAGAGGGAAGGACCGGAAGGCGCTGATGGCCGCCCTCCTGCGCAAGACGGAGGAACTGATTGCCGCCAGGCCGGCGGACCTGCCCTCCTGTAAAATATTCCTCTTTGTCCCTGGGGGCGACCCGGCTCTGGCGGAGATCATCCTCATCTACGACCCGGACCGCTTCCAGACCTTCTGGGTGCGTACCGACCCGGCGGACCAACTGTGGATTCCCCAGGAAGGTCCCTCCCTGCTGGCGGAGCTTGGGCTGGAGAGCTCCCTCCCGGAGCGGTGCGTGCTGGAGGAGTTTCACTGGGCAGGCTATGTGGAGCAGCAGCTGATCTGGGGCTTTGGGGAGCTGCCCTGAGGTGCTTCGGAGGTGTCTATGGACCATCTGTTTATCATCAACCCCGCAGCAGGGAAGGGGAGATCGGTTCAACAGCTGGAGGAGGACCTGACTAGACTGGCAGTTCACCACCAGGTGTTTTATACGAAACAGGCGGGAGACGCCTGCAAGATAGCAGAGCGGGCCGCGGCGGACGGCAAGCCCGCCCGGCTTTATGCCTGTGGCGGCGACGGCACCCTCAACGAAGTGGTCAACGGGGCGGCGGGCCACGATTTTCTGGCAGTGACCAACGTGCCCATGGGGACGGGCAACGACTTTCTGAAACTGTTTGGACCCAACTACCGCGGCATTTTTTCAAATCTAGAGGCTTTGGCGGCCGGGCCGCAGGCCGCCTTTGACCTGATGGACTGTAACGGCAAGCTGGGGCTGGATGTGATATGCGCCGGAGTGGACGCACGTATCGCTGCCGGAGTACACAAATACAAGCGATTGAAAGGTGTCTCCGGACGATGGGCCTATCTGCTGTCCCTGGCGGAGCAGGTGCTTGTATGGGGAATCTGCCGTCCCATGACGGTGTCCATGGGGGCTGACCACTGGACGCAAGAGCCCACCGCCATCCTGTGCGTCTGCAATGGGCGGCACTATGGGGGCGGTTTTATGCCGGTGGCCGACGCCATGCCTGACGACGGCGTGCTGGATGTGCTGCGGGTGGGCAAGGTGAGTCTGCCTACCTTCGCGCGCCTGGCGGGCCAGTACGCGAAAGGCTTGTACTGGAAGTACCCCGCGCTGATTCGAGCCTACCACGGGCAGGAGGTGTCCTTCTCCGCCCGGGAACCCATCACCGTGGTAGTGGATGGAGAGATCATGCGGGACACCACTTTTACCGTCCGCCTGTCAGAGAAAAAGGTGAATTTCTTTTACCCGGCTGGAGCGAGCTATTCCCCTTGTGTTTAGCACTCTTGACATATGTTTGTGAACAAAACGTAAATTATAGAAAATCAACCCCAAATTTTTTTGATTTAGGGGTTGATTTTTTTTGAGAAAGCGGTTATTATCATAGTTAGATTTAGCACTTAAATAAAAAGAGTGCTAAACCACTGAGAAAGTTAGTTCAAAAAACTCATATATAAGGAGGAACTTGTTATGAAACTCAAACCCCTGGCTGACCGTGTGATCGTAAAACTGGTGGAGGCCGAGGAGACCACCAAGGGCGGCATCATCCTGACCGGCGCCGCCAAGGAGAAGCCCGAAGTGGCAGAGGTCATCGCTGTAGGTCCCGGCGGTATGGTGGACGGCAAGGAGGTCGTCATGACCGTGAAGGTGGGCGACAAGGTCATTACCAGCAAGTATTCCGGCACTCAGGTGAAGCTGGACGGCGAGGAAGTGACCATCGTTCGTCAGAATGATATCCTGGCCGTGGTTGAGTAAACCCGTCTTTTTATCCCAAATCGTGTATCAAATTTACTCTAAATCGGAGGTAATGTGTTATGGCTAAAATTATCTGCTACGGCGAGGAGGCCCGCAAGGCTCTGGAGAAGGGCGTCAACCAGCTGGCCGATACTGTAAAGATCACCCTGGGCCCCAAGGGCCGCAACGTGGTGCTGGACAAGAAGTTCGGTGCTCCCCTTATCACCAACGACGGTGTTACCATCGCCAAGGAGATCGAGCTGGAGGACCCCTTTGAGAACATGGGCGCCCAGCTGGTGAAGGAGGTCTCCACCAAGACCAACGATGTGGCCGGCGACGGCACCACCACCGCTACCCTGCTGGCTCAGGCTATCGTTCGCGAGGGCCTGAAGAACCTGGCGGCCGGCGCCAACCCCATGGTCATGAAGAAGGGCATCGCCAAGGCCACCGCGGCCGCCATTGAGGCCATGAAGGCCAACAGCCAGAAGGTCAACGGCTCCGCTGATATCGCCCGTGTCGGTGCCGTGTCCTCCGGCGACGAGACCATCGGCAAGCTGATCGCTGAGGCGATGGAGAAAGTGGGCCACGACGGCGTCATCACCATCGAGGAGTCCAAGACCGCCGAGACCTACTCCGAAGTCGTGGAAGGTATGCAGTTCGACCGGGGCTACATCACCCCCTATATGGTCACCGACACCGAGAAGATGGAGGCCAACCTGGACGACGCCCTCATCCTGATCACCGATAAGAAGATCTCCAACATCCAGGAGCTGCTGCCCATTCTGGAGCAGGTAGTACAGTCCGGCAAGAAGCTGCTGATCATCGCTGAGGACGTGGAGGGTGACGCCCTGTCTACTCTGATTGTCAACCGCCTGCGCGGCACCTTGAACGTGGTGTGCGTCAAGGCCCCTGGCTTCGGCGACCGCCGCAAGGAGATGCTCCAGGATATCGCCATCCTGACCGGAGGCCAGGTCATCTCCTCCGATGTGGGTCTGGAGCTGAAGGAAGCTCAGTTGACTATGCTGGGTCAGGCCCGTCAGGTGAAGATTACCAAGGAGAACACCACCATCGTCAACGGCGCTGGCAGCAGCGAGGACATCAAGGCCCGCATTGGCCAGATCAAGAGTCAGATTGAGGTCACCACCTCCGACTATGACAAGGAGAAGCTCCAGGAGCGGCTGGCCAAGCTGGCCGGCGGTGTGGCCGTCATCAAGGTAGGCGCCGCCACTGAAGTGGAGATGAAGGAGAAGAAGCTGCGCATCGAGGACGCCCTGAACGCCACCCGCGCCGCTGTGGAAGAGGGCATCGTGGCCGGCGGCGGCACCGCCTACCTGAATGCCATCCCCGCCGTGGAGAAGCTGTACGACCAGGTCGATGGCGACGAGAAGACTGGTGTCCAGATCATCGCCCGGGCCCTCACCGCTCCGGTGAAGCAGATCGCCGCCAATGCCGGCATCGACGGCTCTGTAGTGCTGGAGAAGATCCGCGAGTCCGGCAAGACCGGCTACGGCTTCGACGCCTACAAGGAGGAGTACTGCGATATGATCCCCGCTGGCATTGTGGATCCCACCAAGGTGACCCGTTCTGCCCTGGAGAACGCCGCTTCCATCGCATCCACCCTGTTGACCACCGAGTCCCTGGTGGCCGATAAGCCCCAGCCTCCCGCTCCCGCCGCTCCCGCTGCCCCTGACATGGGCGGCATGTACTGATAAACGCGGTTAGTCTTTAAAACCCGGGCACGTAGAAAGCCAACTTCCTTCCGCCGTGTCCGTGTCAAAGCCTAACGTTTAAGAAACTAAAAAGTTCGGCTCTCATCAAAAGTGAGAGCCGAACTTTTTTGCTTGGAATATAGGTATGTCTAGGAGTGCGGTTTGATTGGTTTTTTCTGTGTATGATGGCTATAAGATTTGAGGCCATACTAATTTATAGCCAATATTTTATTTTTTGACAGCAAGTTATTGTAGCAATTTCCTGGCGGATATGATATGCTACCAATATAGCAAGCCTCGGGACTGTGCATCAGGACCGGGGGAAAGGAGTGTCTATGAGTCCGAGTACCATTTGGCTGATCGTCATGGTGGTGCTGGTCCTCGGGGAACTGGCCACCGTGGGGCTGACCTTCATTTGGTTTGCCGTCGGAGCCCTAGGCGGAGCAATCACAGCCTGGATGGGCGGAGCAATCTGGGTTCAGGTGATTGTGTTTCTGGCTCTGTCCGGTCTGGCGCTGGCTCTGGTGCGGCCATTGGCCGCCCGGTATCTGGATACCAAAAATGTGGCCACTAACGCGGATCGGGTGATCGGCAAGACTGCCATAGTGATCCAGGACATCGACAACATAGAGGGAAAGGGTCAGGTCAATATCTCAGGCCAGATATGGTCCGCCCGGAGCCAGCAGGCTGTGGTCATCCCCGCCGGTACGGAGGTCAAAGTGCTTCGTATCGAAGGGGTCAAGGTGTTCGTAGAAACATTATAAGTGCTTGTAAATGGAAGCCATTTAGAAAGTGAGGAGAAAATATGGAAGTTGTTTTGGGTATTCTGCCATGGATAATCTTGGCGCTGCTGGTCCTAATTGTGCTGGGGTCCTGCATCAAGATCGTTCCCCAGTCCCGTGCCTTTGTCATCGAGCGGCTGGGCGCATTCCGTACGGTGTGGGGCGTGGGCCTGAAGTTCAAGCTGCCTATCGTGGACCGGGTGGCGAAAAATGTGTCCCTGAAGGAGCAGGTGGTGGACTTTCCGCCCCAGCCCGTCATCACCAAGGACAACG
Source organism: Muriventricola aceti (assembly GCF_025567565.1). Taxonomy (NCBI): domain Bacteria; kingdom Bacillati; phylum Bacillota; class Clostridia; order Eubacteriales; family Oscillospiraceae; genus Muriventricola; species Muriventricola aceti. The sequence continues at coordinate 97,526 of NZ_JAOQKF010000003.1, forward strand.
TGACTATGCAGATCGATACCGTAATTTATTTTCAGATCACAGATCCCAAACTGTACACCTATGGGGTGGAGAACCCCATGTCCGCCATTGAAAACCTGACCGCTACCACCCTTCGTAATATTATCGGCGATCTGGAGCTGGACCAGTCCCTGACCAGCCGGGACCACATCAACGGACAGATGCGGGCGATCCTGGACGAAGCCACCGACAACTGGGGCATCAAGGTCAACCGGGTGGAGCTGAAAAATATTATGCCGCCCCGGGATATTCAGGAATCCATGGAGAAGCAGATGCGGGCCGAGCGCGAGAGGCGTGAGTCCATTCTCCAGGCCGAGGGCCAGAAGCAGTCCCAAATCCTGGTGGCGGAGGGCGAGAAACAGTCCGCTATCCTTCGAGCCGACGCGGCCAAGCAGGCGGCCATCCTTCAGGCGGAAGGCGCCAAGCAGGCCAAGATTTTGGAGGCTGAGGCCGAAGCCGAGGCCATCCTGAAGGTTCAGCAGGCCACCGCAGACGCCATTCGGCTCATCAATGATGCTGCCCCTGGCGACGGCGTCATCAAAATCAAGGCGCTGGAGGCATTCCAGGCCGCCGCCAACGGGAAAGCCACCAAGATCATCATTCCCAGCGAGATTCAGGGCTTGGCCGGTCTGGCTGCCGCCGCCAAGACAGTCTTCGACACCGAGGACCCCAAGGCTACCATCACCAAAACAGTAGTGAAAGAGTAAGTAACGGGCACGACCTTCATTCCGCCCAAAAGACAGACAGGGACAGGCCCCTTCACGGTCTGCCCCTGTTTTGTTATATATTTTAGGTAATAATGAATAAAAAGTTTGAAAAAGTGTACTTTTTCAAACTTTTTTCAAAATAACCCTTGCGCTAATATAACACAAAGATCCAGATATTGCAACCGATTTTCCAAATCATTTTTCTTGACTTTGCCGGTTTATAAAAGTACACTTAAACAGACTAAGGCAAATGGAGAAAGGACGTCTCACTATGAAAAAATTTTTAGCGCTGCTGCTCTCCCTGGCTGTGGCCATGGGGGCATCCCCCGCCATTCTGGCGGCCGAGGAGCAGGTCCAGCCTCTCCCAACCTGGGCCTACGGCGTGCTGGCAGATGGATATGCTATGGGACTTTTTGGTGACGAGCTGTACACGGACCACGGCAAGACCATCACAGATGAGCAGTTGAACAAGATGACACAGGTGGTGGCTGACAAGCTGGCCCTGCTGGGTGTGGAGCAGCGGGAGGCGGATGACACCGGCCTGGTCCTCGATACGACCCGCGGCGGTGTGCTCAACGCTCTGTACCAGGAGGCGGCCGCTTACGCCTTTCCCGGCGTGGAGGAGGGGCCAGAGGCCTTCATGACTGAGGTGGGCGCGATAGCCGGCGACGGCACCGGGCTGAATCTGGACCGTCCCTGCACTCTGCTGGAGGGGGCCGCTATGGCCAACAGCCTGATCCTCAATCTATATGACCAGCAGAACGCCGGCTCCCTGGGTCTGCTGTGGAAGGCGGAGGGCAACGGCAACACCTTGTACCTGCTGGGCTCCATCCATACGGACGTGAACAACACCTACCCCATCCATAAGCAGCTGCGGGACATCATTCTGAACGCCGAGCAGGTGACCTTTGAGTTGGACTTCAATGACCAGGCCCAGATCGCCGAGTTTGCCGCCATGCAGACCTATGCCGACGGTACGACCCTGGCCGACCACATCTCCCCGGAGCTGTATCAGGTGGTAGTGGAAACCGCCGCTCAGATGGGGATGGATGAGCAGACCATCGCCCAGTACAAAGCTTGGGCCCTGGCCAACAGCTTTTCCTCCCTGGCTACGATGGATGAGACCACCAGCTCCAACGCCATGGCCATTGATATGTATGTCAACGCCAAGGCGGTCAATGCCGGCATCGCCATCGACGCTGTGGAGACCTATGCCTTCCAGGGCGGTATTTTTGACGGCCTGTCCCCTGAGTACCAGGAGGTATACCTGGCCAGCGGCCTGCTGATGATTCTGGACCCTGATTCCATGAGCCAGCAGACGAAGGACGCCCTGACCGCCGTGCTGGGGGAGGAGGCCTTTGAGCCCGCCACCCAGGAGGCCCTGCAGGAGGAGGTGGCCCAGATCGGCGCCATGATGGACACCTGGAAGAGCCGGGACGTGGAGAGCTTTGACCAGATCTATGATAAGGATGCCATCCTGAACAGCGACGACGAGCTCAACAGCAAGCTGTTCACCGACCGGGACCCCGGCATGATCGCCTATGCGGATGAGTATCTGAAGCGAGAGGGCTCCCACACCGGCCTGCTGGTGGTGGGCGCCGGCCACATGGTGGGCGAGACCGGCGTTGTCCAGGGGCTGAAGGACCTGGGCTACACGGTAGAAGTGGTGCCTGCTCCCTGATATGAAATGATATGGAGAGATCCCCCGGCCAAAACCGGGGGATCTTTTGTATTAAAATTAACTGAAGGTTAATATCCGCTCCCGTTCTCTGTCGTACTGCTCCATTGTAGCGGGCGGGAAAGTCTGGTATGATGGTGGAAAGACAGGAGGAGAAGCTTATGAAAATCCATGACGTAATCCGTACCCGCCGCCAGACCATGGGACTGACCCAGGAGGGACTGGCTGATAGGCTCGGAGTTAGTGCCCCGGCAGTAAATAAATGGGAGAAAGGGCTCAATTACCCAGATATTACCCTTCTGCCTTCCCTGGCCCGGACCCTGGGGGTGGATCTGAACACCCTGCTGTCTTTTCAGGAGGACCTGACCCAAGAGGAAATTGGTTTATTTCTGAACCGAGTCTATGAGACAGCCCAGGGGGAGGCGCTTGCCGCGGCCTTTGATTTGGCCAGGAGTAAGCTGCGGGAGTTTCCCAATAGTGACCTGCTTGCCTTCAGCTTGGCGGGGCTGCTGGAGGGAATATTGACTCTGTTACCTGGCGGCACAGAGGGGGAGCGGCAGACCTGGCAGGAGGAGATCGACGCTCTCTATGAGCGGTGTGTCAGCAGTGCGGACGCAAGGGTGTGTGAAGCCGCTACCTACACTGTGGCCTCTAAGTGTATTAGCCGGGGGGAGTTGGACCGGGCCCAGACCCTGTTGGACCAGTTATCCGATACCCATATGGACAAGCGTACTCTCACCGCCTCCCTGCGGAGGAAGGAGGGAAAGATCGAGGAGGCCTGGACTATCCTGGAGCGGGACTTGTTTGACCGGGCCCATGCTATCCAGACCACCCTCCTCCACATGATCGAGCTGGCGATTGAGGAGGGGGACAAGGAGGCGGCTCACCACTTTTCTGATACGGCTGAGGCAGAGGGGAGAGTCATGGGCCTTACCGATTACGCTGTGCTGTCCGCTCCCCTCCAGTTGGCCATGGCAGAACGGAACGGCCCACGGGCGCTGGAGCTGCTGGAGAGACTGCTCCACTCTTTGACGGTCCCCTGGGATTTGAGTGAATCTTCTCTGTATCGCCATCTACCCACCAAGAACGAAACCGGGGAGGCCCAGAGCATGTTGCTC
>NZ_JAOQKF010000003.1:101318-188352 GCF_025567565.1 Muriventricola aceti
AACAAAAATGGGAATAGAGCAGGTATCCCACCCAGCCCAGGGCCAAATGGGGGACAGTGTAAAAGACAAAGAACACAGCCGTATATCCCCGGTTGCTTAACGTCCTGAAATACTGGTCCCATTTTTCACCATCCATATGGGATATTTTCGATTTCATCCAGACGGCCAGCAAAAACAGTCCGATGGCTAACAGAGCAGCCAGCTTCTGCAGCAGGTAGAAGGAGAGCACGCCTCCAATGATCCACATGGATATCCTCCTTTCAGCTTCCGAAGGTGAACCAGGCCAGCAGGGTGGCGCCGAGAGCTCCCAGAAGAAGGCCGCCCCAGAGATAGTGCTTCTCCTCGTAGGCGCTGGAGCGGTACAGCATACTGGCGGACATTCCCAACAGGAGAAGGGCCAGACCGCCCCGCCAGGCGGGATCCCCCTTCACGGCGCATAGAACGGTGAACAATTCCAGACAGCCCGCCCCAAAGCCAAGAGCCTTGCTGTTGGCACAGGCCTCAATTTCCTGATCCCGCTCGTCATATAACGGGCGGCGATTGGCCCATTTGACAGGCTGTTCTATAACATTTTTCTTATCCTCGGCGCTCATAGTAGAGATTCACCCCCAACATAATGATGAACATGGCGATCAATACGCCGCACAGAGTGGCGGCAACGGACAGCGCGAGAGCGGACTTGGTAAAGCCGTACAGTACAAGGGCTATCCAGCAGCCGCCCAGCAGCAGGTAGTTCATGATACGGACCGTCGCGTGGCCGGACTTGATCGCCAGATAGCGGTCCCGCTCATCGGCGTACCGGGAGAGCTCCTCCTCGATCCCTCGGTGGGTGAAGGCGAAATAAAAGCTGACCAGGGAAATGGATACAGCCAGCAGGGCGGACAGGAGGAAACGAAGCTGAAAGCCGTCCAATAGGAGTTTACAGGCACAGGCGGCCGCCAAAAACATCAACAGGATGCCGGAGGCCAGATTCCGGACGCTTTTGATCTTCACAGGACGAACCTCCTAGACATGTTTTTCATAATAGACGGCAAAGATAATGGACAGGATGAAACATAGGCTCACATTCAGTCCACAGATTAGGAAAAGGAAGCCGAATACAAGTTTTTTTGTGACGGCATAGGCCAGAACCCCCGCCAGCATGAGGGCCATCTGAACATAAAAGAGGATGTTGCCCACCATGGCGTCCCCCTTCAGGCGGACCAGCTTGTTGCGTTCGTCCCGTTCCTCGGTCTTATCCTCGATGGTGGCCCGTTTGGAGAAAGCCCGGACAAAACCGGTGACGCCCATTGCCAACAGGAGCACGGAGAGGATCACCGACTTGATCTGCTGGGGCAGAAAATCATGGGGGTCGACAATATCTCGGTACAGACAGAAGAGACCGCCTATCGTCCAGAACACGCCCCAAATGAGACCTTTTTTGTTATATATTTTCATATTCCTTGTCCTCCAGCTCCTTGTTTTCTTCCAGGCAGCATAGCTCCTCCAGACTGACTCCGAACACCAGAGCGATGCGGTAGGCCAGCAGCAGAGAGGGGTTGTACTGCTCCTTTTCAATGGAGATGATCGTGCGGGAGGATACATGGACCAAGTCGGCCAACTGCTGCTGGGTCATGCCGGCGGCGGCCCGAAGCTCCCGGACTTTGTTTTTCAACCCCAATCCCTCCTCCCTTTGGATATGAAGTATACTTCATGTGAAGCTTGCTTCATATTATACACAGGAGGGAGCTTTTGTCAAGCTGCTGGAAAACATTTTTTTCATGGAGAAATTTCCGCTTGGCCGCACATACTGTTCCCGAAGGGACAAGGAAGGGGCGGAGCGGGTGAAAACAGGAAAAATACTTTGGCTGGCGGCATGGCTGGCGGCCTTTCTCCTATGGCCGGGACCGCCGCAGGAGCTGACTATGACAGGGGGAGCGACTACGGTGGAGCTTGAGGAGGGAGAGCCTCCGCTGGTGGCACTGACCTTTGACGATGGCCCCAGAAATTCCACCACCGGCCGGCTGCTGGACGGACTGGCGCTGCGGGAGGTGCCCGCCACCTTTTTCCTGGTGGGCAACCGGATCGAGGGCAGCGAGGAGCTGATACGCCGTATGGCGGCAGACGGACACCAGATTGGGATTCATACCTTTGAACACGTCGTGGTATCAGACCTATCCCGCAAGGATTTTGACCTTCAGGTGGGCAAGACAAGGGCGCTTTTGGCAGAGATCCTGGGCGATGGGGAGTTTTGGCTGCGTCCCCCCTACGGCCTGTTTGACAGCTCGGTTCGCAAGTGGGCGGACTGCCCCATCATTCTGTGGTCGGTGGACCCGGAGGACTGGAAGGACAAGGATGTGGACCGCATTGTGGCAGCGGTGGTAGAGCATGTGAAGGATGGGGATATTATCCTGATGCACGATATCTTTGACACCTCAGTAGATGCGGCGCTGCGGGTAGTGGATAATCTGTTGTCTGAGGGCTACTGTTTTGTCACCGTGGAACAGCTGATGGAGGAGCGGCAGGTGGAGCCGGCGGAGGGAACTGTATTCCGGGCCCTGCCACCGAAGGGAGAGGATGGGAAATCCTCTGGATCATAGATAAGGGCGGCCCTGGGACGATTAAATTTGTAAAAACGATTGTATTTTCCCCCGGTATCAGGTAAAATAGCGGTAACCAGTAAAAACAAAGGAGGAAAACAGATATGAAGATAGCCCGTTTCGTCCTGAAGATCGTGGCTCTGTCCCTGGGTGCCGCCGCCATGGTCTGCGCCGTCATCGCCTATTGGGATGCGTTGGTTGAGCTGTGCGGGCACGCCAAGGGGAAGCTGCAGCGCACAGCCTGTGCCTCTGAGTATGACGATTACGAGGAGTAAATTCCCGTGAAAGGCCATAGAATAGAGGGCCGCCCAGGAAGGGCAGGCCCTCTATTTTGCTATTATTAGGGAAGGATGTAAACAGTTTTTGAATTTCAACGGGACCGTCTTGACATTTTTTAGAGCGGTGTTAAAATAATCAACGTGTTAATTATTAACCCGTTAATTAATTGGAAAGGAGAGGAGTGCTTTGATCCCGGTCTCCAACGAGCTGGAGCTGCTGTCCCAGCAGATTAACCTGGCGCACCGGGCCGCTGTTCAGGCGGAATTAATCGCCGCGGACCTAAACGAGATCGGCCACCCCATGCTGCTGACCATCCTGCAAAGCTGTGCCGACAGCGACCCGGACGGCCAGTGTCACGCCCAGCGGGAGCTGGCCGAGTTGCTGCATATCTCGCCGGCTGCGGTGGCAAACTCACTGAAATCACTGGAAAAGGGAGGATATATCCGGCGGGAGCGCGGACGAGACGCGCGGCGCAACCGTGTACTGCTTACCCCCAAGGGGCAGCAGGCGGTCATCGGCTGCCAAATGGCCTTTGAAACTGTGTCCCGGCGGATGCTCCAGGGCTTCTCCCCGGTGGAGCGGGAGCAGTTGCTCTCCTTCCGCCGGCGAATGCTCCATAACTTGCGGGGGGAGTCCCCCACAAAGACCCAAGCAAAGGAGGAACCTTAATTTGCTTTCTCTGTTTCTTACCCATTTGGAGGGGTACAAGAAGGACGCGATCAAGTCCCCCATCCTGATTACCCTGGAGGTCATCTGCGAGCTGATCCTCCCTCTGGTCATGGCGGAGATCGTGGATGTGGCCATCCCGGCCGGAGATGTGGGCTACATCTTTCTGATGGGCGGTCTGATGCTCCTGTTGTCCCTCTTCGCCATGGCCTGCGGCGTGGGCTCGGCAAAATACGCCACCTTCGCCAGCCAGGGCTTTGGCGCTAACCTGCGCCAGTGTCTGTTCGACAAGGTACAGGAGTTTTCCTTCGCTGACATCGACCGATTTTCTTCCGCTTCTCTCATTACCCGGATGACCAACGATGTCAACGCCATGACCATGATGCTGAATATGGGCCTGCGGATGCTGGTCCGGGCTCCGGTGATGCTCGTCGCCGCCCTGGTCATCTGTATTTCCATTAACGCCAGGCTGGCTATCGTGCTGGTGGTGGTCATCCCCCTGATGATACTGGCCATTGGAATTCTGATGAAGATATGTACCAGGCTCTTTGAGACGATGCAGAAGAAAATCGATGGGCTGAACAACACCCTGCAGGAGAACCTGGTGGCCATCCGTGTGGTCAAGGCATTTGTCCGGGAGGACCACGAGCGAGGAAAGTTCAAAAAGTCCAATGATGAGCTGATGGAGGCCGCTCTGAACGTAGGGCTGAAGATCATCGCTATCATGCCTATCATGATGCTGGCCATGAACGGCGCCACGGTAGCCGTCCTGTATCTGGGCGGCAGGATGGTTATGGCGGAGGGCTTTCTGCTGGGCGACTTGCAGGCATTTATCAATTATATCGCCCAGATCCTGATGAGCGTGATGATGGTGGCGATGGCCCTGCTCCAGCTCACCCGTGCCCAGGCCTGCGCCCACCGCATCCATGAGGTGCTGAACACCGAGCCCTCCGTGGAGAACAAACCCCAGGGCGAGATTTACCGGGTGGCCCCACCGGAGGGGCAGTCCGGGGCCGTAGACCGCGTCCTTCCCGCTCCCAGGGGCAGAGTGGAGTTCCAAAACGTTTCCTTCCGCTACGCGGCTGCCGGCACGGGGGACGACGTGTTGTCCGGTATTAGCTTTACTGTGGAGCCCGGCCAGTTCGTGGCCATTGTGGGCGGCACCGGCACCGGCAAGTCCTCGCTGGTCAACCTGATCCCCCGGTTCTATGATGTTACCGGCGGCGCCGTCCTGGTAGACGGTGTGGATGTGCGGGACTACCCGCTGGAGGAGCTGCGAGCCCGTATCGGCATGGTGCTTCAGACCAACGTGCTCTTTACCGGCACCATCCGGGAGAACCTGCTCTGGGGCCGCCCCGACGCCACAGAGGAGGAGATGATCCAGGCGGCCAAGGATGCCCAGGCCTATGACTTCATCATGTCCTTCCCGGACGGCTTCGATACCCCGCTGACCCAGGGAGGAACCAACGTGTCCGGCGGCCAGAAGCAGCGGCTGTGTATCGCCAGGGCCATGCTCCGCAAGCCCGCCATCCTGATCCTGGACGACAGTACCTCGGCGGTGGACTCGGCCACCGAGGCTGCCATCCGACAGTCCTTCGCGGAGAACTTGAAGGATACTACTGTGATCATTATTGCCCAGCGGATCTCCTCCGTGCAGTACGCTGACGAGATCCTGATCCTGGACGACGACCACATCGCCGGCAGGGGCACCCATGAGGAACTGCTGGCCAACAATACCATTTATCAGGAGATCTATCAATCTCAGCAAGAGGGGGTGGGTGGATAATGCCAGGACCCAATAGAGCCCCAAGAGGGGGCTATGCCAAACCGAAAAATATGGCCAAGACGATCCGCCGCCTTGTAGGATATCTGACCAAGAGCAAGCTGCCGCTGGTCGCCGTGTTCCTGTTTTTGATGCTGTCTGTGTTTACCAACCTGGGCGGCTCCTATATGATGCGGGATATCATCAACAGCTTCATCTGGTCGGGCTGTACCGACTTTGCCGGGCTGGCCCTGTCTGTGGGCAAGCTGGTAGGCGTCTATCTGATCGGCTGTGTGGCCACCTACTGCCAGTCCGCCGTCATGGTCCGGCTGGCCCAGAGGGGCGTCAACCGGCTGAGAAAAGACCTGTTTGACAGCCTTCAGTCCCTTCCCCTCAGCTACTTTGACAAGCATCCCCACGGTGAGCTGATGAGCCGCTTTACCAATGACGCGGATAACGTACAGATGGCTCTGGAGCAGAGCGTAGTTTCTCTGTGCTCTAGCTGCCTGATGTTTGTGGGTCTGGTGGCCATGATGCTGTTCATCAACTGGAAGCTCTTTCTGGTTACCGCCCTGCTGCTGATAGTGACTGTGTATCTCTTTAGGACACTGGGCGGACGGAGCCGGAAATATTACCAGCAACAGCAATCTGCCCTGGGTGATGTCAATGGCGAGATCCAAGAGATCATTGAGGGGCTGAAGGTGGTTAAGGCCTTCACCCACGAGGAACAGGCCAAGGAGGACTTCCGCAAGCTGAACACCGCCTACCGGGACGCGGCGCAAAAGGCCAACTTCTACTCCATCATGATCATGCCGGTTTCGGGCAACCTAATGAACATCAGCTATGCCCTCACTGCCGCCTTCGGCGGCCTGTTGTCCGTCCTTCAGGGCTTTGACCTGGGTGGCCTGGTGGTGTATCTGAACTACTCCAAGCAGGTTGGCCAGCCCCTGAATCAGATCTCCCAGCAGATGACCACCCTGCTGTCCGCCTTGGCTGGCGCTGAACGCATCTTCGATGTGATGGACACCAAGCCCGAGGTGGACGAGGGCACCGTCACCCTGATCGAGGTGGAGAAGGATGCCAATGGCACCCTGTCCCCCTTCAATGGAAAGGGACACTCCCACACCTGGGCGTGGAAGACGCCCAGGACCAGCGGCATGGCGCTTGTCCCCGTACTGGCGGAGGGCGACGTGCTCACCGAGCTGGGCCAGGCCGTTCGAGAGAAGACTGGGCTCAAGCTGCTGCTCCCCGGCGAGGACTCCCCGGATGGCATCTGGGTGCGGGTAGCGGCTGACGGCACCCTCATCGAAGTACAGGATCTGGCCTCTCTGGCCGGCCACGGCTGGGCCTGGAAATACCCGGACCACAACCACAATGCCTCCCTCCATCTTATCCGGGGGGCGGTCCGAAATGTCCCTGGTGAGGACTACTATCTCACTGAGCTGAAGGGCGCCGTCCGGTTCAGCCATGTGGACTTCTCCTATGTCCCCGGCAAGCGCATCCTGCATGATGTGTCCGTCTACGCCAACCCAGGCCAGAAGATCGCCTTCGTGGGCTCCACCGGCGCGGGAAAGACCACCATCACCAACCTCATTAACCGCTTCTATGAGATTGAGGGCGGTATGATCACCTATGACGGTATCAATGTACGTTCCATCCGAAAGGACGATTTGCGCCGGTCCCTGGGGGCGGTGCTTCAGGACACCCATTTGTTCACCGGCACCATTATGGACAACATTCGATACGGGCGGCTGGACGCCACCGACGAGGAGTGCATTGCCGCGGCAAAGAGTGCCAATGCCCACTCCTTTATCCGCCGTCTGCCGGACGGATACAACACTATGGTCACTGGGGACGGGGCCAACCTGTCCCAGGGCCAGCGGCAGCTGCTGGCCATCGCTAGGGCGGCGGTGGCGGACCCGCCGGTGATGATCCTGGATGAGGCCACCTCCTCCATCGATACCCGGACCGAGGCCCTGATCCAGAAGGGCATGGACGCCCTGATGGACGGACGGACTGTGTTTGTCATCGCCCATCGGCTGTCCACGGTCCGCAACTCCAACTGCATCGTGGTTATCGAACACGGCGAGATCGAGGAAAAGGGCAGTCATGATCAACTGCTGGAAAAGCGGGGCCGGTACTACCGCCTGTATACCGGGCAGTTCCAGCTTTCCTGACCGGAGGGAAGCCCTGCCCGGGGTTAGCCTGGGCAGGGCTTCAACAGACAGAGATAGGAGGACAGAGCGATGGAAACCACCCGGATGGATCTTCTTGTGACCCTGGACGAGCATTACCTGCCCCAGCTTAGGGTGATGCTGACATCCCTGCGTCTAAGTCATCCCGGCGTCCAGTGCAGGGTCTATCTACTCCATCGGAGCATCCCGGAGGAGCGGCTGGCCGCGCTGGAGAGCGGCCTTGCCGGATGGGGCTACCAGTTGGTGCTTATCCGAGTAGATGAGGCTGTTTTTCAGGATGCTCCGGTGACAGACCGGTATCCCCAGGAGATGTACTACCGCCTGCTGGCCGCCCGCTTTCTGCCGGAGGAGCTGAAACGGGTGCTGTACCTGGACCCGGACACCCTGGTGATCAACTCTCTGCTCCCTCTGTGGGAGCTGGAGCTAGACGGCCATCTGTTTGCCGCTGCGGCCCATACGGGCAAGACGGAGATTGCCAACAATGTCAACCGCTTCCGGCTGGGGACGGAGGGAGACTATTACAATTCCGGCGTACTGTTAATGGATTTAGAGCGGTGCAGAAACGAGATTCACACGGAGGAGCTGTTCGATTACGTGTCTAACCACGGGGACGAGCTGATCCTGCCGGACCAGGATATTCTCAACGCGCTCTATGGCGGCCGGGTGCTGGCTGTGGACGATTTTATATGGAACTATGACGCCAGAAATTTCAGCAACTACTTGGTGCGGAGTATGGGAGAGGCGGACCTGGACTGGGTCATGGCCCATACCGCCGTCCTGCACTTCTGCGGCAGGGAGAAGCCCTGGAAAAAGAACTACCGCCGCCGGTTCCGGGTGCTGTACCGCCACTATATGAACTTGGCGGACAAATACCTGCCGGAAGCCGGCACATGAGTTGAAAGGGCCCTGTCCACATGGACAGGGCCCTTTTTTCTTACAGATTTGAATGGGTCTCCGTTTGACGCTTTTTTCACTCCGACCACTGGGCCACGGAAAAGAGCGCCCCTGCCCCCAGAAAGCAGACCATCCCTGCCAGCATGACCAGGACAGCGGGCCCCCACTTGGCCCAGCGGGGCAGACGGCTCCGGGAGAGGAAGAACTGGATGATCCCTGCCGTCAGGGGCGTTAAGACGAAAAAGGCCAGGGCTTCCACAGGGCACCTCCGTTTTTCAATGTATAGGGATAAAAACAGTCAGGCTGCCGGGAAGCCCCAAAGCGGCCAGATGGGAAACAAAACATTATATAGACGGATCTCTTTTTTCGTGCTTGTCCCTCCCCCGGCCCAGCTTCCCAACACCCCATACAATCCAGGCCAGAATACAGCCTGCCGTCGGTGCCGTGCACCAATATAGAAACAGGACCCATCCTAGGACGGCCCATCCAGCGCTGCCCACAAAGACAAGTCCGGGGACCAGAAGCAACATCAGCGGGGCGAACAGCCGCCAGTGTGGCTTTGCCAGACGGCACAACAGCAGTTGGAGAAAAAACATGGGGATGCTGTGGAAGTACAGGAGCAGACCCTGGTGCCAGGGCGGGATGTTCAGAGGCAGGTCCCAAAAGGCGGAGAGAAAGATCACCAGATAGGCTGCCAGGGACATCAGAAACAAAGTCAACAGAATTTTATCTGTTTTGTCCATGATAGGCTTCATCTCAATCGCTCCTTTCTTGTCCGCGATTCTATCATGCATCGGAAAAGGATCATAAGCCGGACACCGGCAGGGGTCAGAGGGACAGCCTCAAAGGAGACAAGAGGCTCTATTTCGGTTTGCCCAGCTTCCCTCCCAAAAAGAGGGACAGCGCCAACAGGGAGCAGTATATCCCGTACAATAGGTGCTCTAGCGTATCAAAGGAAATAAAACCGCCTCCGCTGGGATAGAATTGAATATAAGGCCCCACACCTATCGACAGGAGCAGGGCATAGCCGAGCAGCAGGGCCACACTGACCCGCGCAAGCCAGATCCCCAGAGTGTCCCGCCCGGCTCTGGCTGACAGCCGCCGTGTCAGGAAGCCAAACAGGAATAAAAGCGGGAATAGGCCGAGAAGAAGCCACATCATTACGGTATCACAGGACCCAGACACACTGTAATGGATATACCCATCCTGATATTCCGCTGAAATGTTCTCTACAAATCCCAGCATTTCCATGGGCCAATACCATTTAATCTCCATGGTCAGCCCCCTCACTGGGCGTTCGATTCTTTCTTGGGAACGCCCGACGGTACAGCCAGCCCATCACGTTGCCAGCCAGGGCGGGGAGAGCGATCATAAAGCAGTGAAACAGGGCGGAGCTGTTATATATCAGATATACCATGGGCAGATAGAACAGGAAACAGGCCAGGGGATATAGGGGGCATACTCCCTGCCGCTTTCCCAGGGACAGGCCGGATAGATAACCTACTACCGGCAGGATCAGATAAGGCAGAAGCAAACCGGACAGTACGGGAACATCTACCACAAAGGTCCTGTCCACCCACCTCAGCGCCGCCGGCAGCAGGTTGCACACCAACAGCAAGAAGGGCAGATAAGGCAGGGTTTCCCGCCACTTCAGGGGAGAGGGACCGGCAGCCAGCCCCAACAATTCCCGAAGCTGGATCACCTCCATATACCACCCGATCCACCGGCCCAGCCAGATCAGGAAATAGAGCAGGGTCAGCAGAGCCACCCACAGCAGCAAGTCCCAGCCGAAATCCAACCACCGGCAGCCTGTCAGTAACAGGGAGAAACAGAGGACAGTGGCTCCCCAATGGACCAGGGAGAGCAGGATCAGCTTTTTTCCCTCGTTTGCAAATGGCAGGGTGGCTAAGGAGACCACGGCCCCGAAGAGACCGCCTAACAGGAGCTGGACTACTAAGGCCAGTGCCGCCGAGCCGTAAAACTGGACCGCGGCGGGGGACACTGGGATAGACTGTCCATTGGATACTCCAAAGGAGAGGAGCAGCCAGGCCAGCAGGGTGGTCAGAATAGCGCCTAATAGGGTGCCGGCGGCCAGACGGATGGACCAGATTTTACGGATATCCCTCATGTTTTATCCCCACCTCTCAGGTTCAAGGTATCCTTGATCTTTTTCACATACCGCCGGGATACATAGGCGTGGACCGCCCCTTCCAGAGTCATTCGGATGGTCCCGGCCAGGGACAGGTCGATGGCAGTCACCCGGTCCAGATTGATGATCTCACTGTTGGAGATGCGGACAAAGCGGGTGGTGTCCAGCCGCTCCTCCAGCTCGTACAGCCGCAGGCGAACAGGATAGGTCTGCTCTGCCGTCTGGGCGGATACGCCCTTGCCATCGGCAAAGAAGCGGAGAAATTCCTCCTGCCGGACCGGCAGGGCCCGCTCCCCGCGCCACACGGTGATGGGGCCCAGAGAGAGGCCGGACAGATGCGCTCGAAGCCGCTCCAGGGACGGGCTGTCCTCCCCGGCCAGGATGACCACCTTGGGTTCCTGCCGGCCAGGCTCCAGCTTCAGTTCTACCTCCATGACCGTTCCACCTCCCTATGTTTTTCTGTCCCCAGTATATCCGTTTTGACCCCGAAGGTCCAGAGATTTGGGACAGGTGGTCGTTTTTCCGGGATAAATGGTTTTACATTCCCCGTTGACAACCTCCTGACAGTGCGATAAAATACAAAAGATACCATGGAGAGTCCACCATACGCCCCTGTACCTCACCGGGATAGAGGGTCCGCCTCCTAAGCGGAATGTAGTGCGTTCGAGTCGCGCCAGGGGTGCCACTCCGGCGGACATCTCCATGGCATCGACTTTTTATACATGGAGATGAATGAAATGGAACGCGTCACCGTCGCCGCCATCTTTGCCGACCAGGAAAAGCTGGGTGGCCAGACCGTCACCGTATGCGGCTGGGCCCGGACCATCCGGGACATGAAAACCTTTGGGTTTATCGAGCTGAATGATGGCTCCTGCTTCAAGAACCTGCAGGTCGTCATGGATGCCAATGTCCTGGACAACTATAAGGAGATTGCCGGTCAAAACGTGGGCGCCGCGCTGATCGTCCGCGGACAGGTGGTGCTGACCCCCGAAGCCAAGCAGCCCTTGGAGGTGAAGGCCACTTCTATCCAGGTGGAGGGTGTTTCCGCCCCCGATTATCCCCTGCAGAAGAAGCGCCACAGTGTAGAGTTCCTGCGGACCATCCAGCACCTGCGGCCCCGGACCAACCTGTTCTCCGCCGCCTTCCGGGTGCGCTCCGCCACCGCCCACGCTATCCACTGCTTCTTCCAGGACCGGGGCTTTGTCTATGTCCACACCCCCATCATCACCGCCAGCGACTGTGAAGGGGCGGGCGAGATGTTCCAGGTGACTACCCTGGACCTGGAGAACGTGCCCAGGAACGAGGACGGCACTGTGGACTACACCCAAGATTTCTTCGGCAAGCGGGCCAATTTGACCGTATCCGGTCAGCTCAACTGTGAGAACTTTGCCATGGCCTTCGGCAACGTGTACACCTTTGGCCCTACCTTCCGGGCGGAGAATTCCAACACGCAGCGGCACGCCGCCGAATTCTGGATGATCGAGCCGGAGATGGCCTTTGCCGACCTGAACGACTATATGGACAACGCCGAGGCCATGATCAAGTATGTCATCCGATATGTCATGTCTCACTGCCCGGACGAGATCGACTTCTTCAACTCCTTTGTGGACAAGGGCCTGAAGGAGCGGCTGGAGCACGTAGCCAACTCCGAGTTCGGCCGGGTCTCCTACACCGAGGCGGTGGAGATTTTGAAGAAGGTCAACGACCAGTTCGACTTCAAAGTGGAGTGGGGCACCGACCTGCAGACGGAGCACGAACGATACCTCACCGAGCAGGTGTTCAAGCGCCCCGTCTTTGTTACCGACTACCCCAAGGAGATCAAGGCCTTCTATATGCGCCAGAACGATGACGGCAAGACCGTGGCCGCCGCCGACTGTCTGGTGCCAGGCATCGGCGAGCTCATCGGCGGCTCCCAGCGTGAGGAACGGCTGGAACTGCTGGAGGGCCGCATCAGGGAGCTGGGCATGGACCCCAAGGACTACTGGTGGTACTGCGATTTGCGGCGCTACGGCTCCTGCCGGCACGCCGGGTATGGCATGGGCTTCGAGCGGATGGTGATGTACCTCACCGGTATCAACAACATCCGCGATGTGGAGCTTCACCCCCGTACTGTGGGCAATGCAGAGTTCTGACAATGAAGTCGGAGCTGGAGCGGATCCCTGGAGTGGGGTCGAATATGGCCCGCCACTTGGCGGATATTGGCTATACCACTTTGAATTCCCTGCGAGGCGAGGACCCGGAGCACATTTATCAAAAGGACTGCTTGTTCCAGGGCTGTCAGGTGGACCGGTGTGCCCTGTATGTCTACCGGCTGGCGGTGTACTATGCCGAACATGGGAGCTGCCCGGCGGATAGGCTAAACTGGTGGGACTGGAAGGATTAAAACATGGCGGACGCTACAGCGTCCGCCATGTTTCATTTTAACGATGACTTCATCTGGCCTGCTGCCCGCTTTTCAATGCGGATGACCAGAGCCGTTCGGTCATCGGTGACCTCTTTGGGGCTGTCGGTAATGAGTTCACGGGCCAGGTCTTTGGGGCTGGCCCCGTCAAACTGGGCTAGCTTGTCCTTGACCCACTGGTCTTCCCCGGCGCCGCAGATACCGTCGCTCACCATAAGCACTGTGTCCCCTGGCGCCAGCTTCAGGGTGAACTGGTCCAGCGCCCCCTGCTCTCCCTCGGCCAGCCCGGCGGGGAGGGAGGTGCCGGACAGCCTCTGGACCGCAGAGCCCTTTTTTACATAGCTGGGAGCGGCCCCCAGCTTGAACAGCTGGCCCTCGCCGGAGAACAGGTCCACCTGGAGCAGGTCTACCGTAGTAAAGCCGCCGGTTTCCTCTCCGCGGAGCGCCAAGGCGGAGGAGAGGGTGGACAGGGCGTGACGTGGTTCTACCCCGGCCTGGAGGAACTGCTCCAGCAGACGAACCGCCAAGGAGCTCTCCCGGTTGGCGTCAGGGCCGCTGCCCATGCCGTCGCACAGGAGGACATACAGCTTGCCGTCGGACCGCTTGAAATAGGTTCCGGAGTCGCCGCTCACCGTCTCGCCGCTTTTTTTCTGGGCGGCCACTCCGGCCAGAGCCATCAGCGGCTCCTGCTGGAGAAGGGAGATGGAGTCCTCTCCGGGCTGGTCCACCCGGAGGGGGACACCCAGCAGGTCAGACAGGTCGGACAGACGGCTGGGCCGTGCCAGGGCAGCGCAGCCAGGACCCTCTGCCTCCACCCGGAGCAGGCCCCTGCTGTCCCGGTATACCGCGGTCCGGATGTCCAGTCCCAGCTCCGCCACCCGCTGGCGCAGCTTCCGGTCTCCCAGCAGGTCGGGAATGAGCTCCCGGCTCAGTTCTGCAGAGGCAGCCCCCAGCAGATCAGCCAGTTGGGCATACTGCCGGCCCACTGCCGCCCGGCTCTCCTTGACCCGAGCGTTGTACTGGCGGCGGTAGAACAGGGCGGTGAGTTCCTCGTTTACGGTGGATAGAAAGGCGGAGAAATGGATGCATCGGTGGGAGAAATGGCTGGGAAAGTCACTCCCCTCCGCGCGGCCCCGCTCCACCATGGCGGGGGTGGCGTCATTGAGAGCGTTGAAGGTGGTAGTGTAATTCTGCTGCCAGCAGTTGTTCCGGAGAGAGCAGGAGCGGCATACCCTGCTGGCGGTTCGGTCAAAGACGGTGGCTACGTCATTGTCATTCTCCGGGGGACGGAAGGCGGAGCGCAGGGAGTCGCACAGGGTACGGAAGGCCTTGGCTGTGGCCTCCAACTGATGCTGGACCAGGGCTTGGGCCCGCAGGTCCACAGGGCCGGCCATCTGGGGAGCCAGCCACACGCCCAGCTTGCGCATGGGCCGCTGGGGCAGCAGGAGAAAGGCCACCGAGGCCACAAATACCTCGTACAGAATGGACAGAGGCAGCTCCCGCTCCCAGGTCCATAACACTGCGCCACCATTGACCAGTACATAGACCATGGCGGCCCACAGCCGTGCCTTGCCCCGGCACAGGCCAGCCATCATGCCGGACAGACCGTAGGCCATGGTGTACATGGGGGCGCCTGCTCCGGCCAAGTCCATGGCCATGCCCAGAGACACCCCGGCGATGGCTCCGGTGGCCAGACCGCCCTGCCAGGCGGCGGTTATCACCGCCAACACAGCAAGGATGCGGCCTAGAGAGATATCCTTATAGATGTAGAGGGGGACCAGCGCCATCAGCGCGGTGGCCAATAAAACCAACAGGCCGGCCCGGCGGGTAGGGGAGAGGAGCCTGTCCTCCCGGTGGACACGCATAGGGACCAGGACCGCCCGGTAGCACCAGACGGCCGCTGCAGTCAGGCAGACCTCCAGAGAGAAATAGATGGCGTCAACTGTCTTCCATCCCTGTTGGGACAGATAGATAAAACCCGCCGCCCCGTTGATGGAGGCGGTGAGCAGCGGCATGGTCCAGGAGCGACGGATCGCCTTCAGATCGTAGAAGGCGAAGGCCACAGCAAAGGTGAGAATGGAGGCGGAGGCGTACCGCAGCCCGTCCGCAAAGCCCATCTGGCACAGATATCCGAAGCAGGCTCCCAGCAGAGCCGCCCCTCCGCACAGTCCGGAGCCCGCCGCCCCGACCAGGGCCACCCCGAAGGGGGAATACCCCTCAAAGATGACCGCCCCGGCCAGCACCGCCGCCAGCAGCAGATGGATACCCGCCTCCGCCCATAAGGTGAGGGCGGAGGCGGACAGCTGGATCTGACCGGTCTGTTTGGACTGCTGCCGAAGTTTGTTGAGCTTTCCGTGTATGCTTTCTCTGGCCGTCATGCCTGTTTCCTCCTATGTATACGGCCCCAGAGGGCCTGTCCTAACCTGATGTGCCCCATTATATTCCAATTTCTGGAAAAGATGCGTCGAATGGTGTAAGGGTGGGCCGGTAGAGGAAGGGAAAAGAGGACAGAAGTTGGGACTTGTATTTTTGCGGAAAATCGAATACAATAGAAACTGTATTAATATGGATTCCTATCCTGCGCGAAAGGAAGGTAGAGATCTATGAAACTGCAGAACGAGCTGGGCGAGATCCGCATCAGCAGCGATGTTTTTACCGCCATCACAGGAAGCGCCGCCACCAACTGTTACGGCGTGAAGGGGATGGCTGTCCGCTCTAAGACAGATGGTCTGGTCCATCTGCTGAAGCGGGAGTCTATGGCCAAGGGCGTGAAGGTCTATTATAACGAAGATGGAACTGTGTCCATCGAACTGCACATCATTGTGGAAAACGGGGTCAACCTGATGGCTGTCTGCCGCTCCATTATGAGCGAGGTCCGCTATGTGGTCAGCCAGACCACGGGAGTAGAGGTCGCCTCGGTGGATGTGTGTGTGGATTCCATGCGCTTTTAACCATTCATAGAAAGGAAAATAGCCACTATGGTACACAATATTGACGCGGCGGCTTTCCAACGAATGGTGATTCATGGAGCCGCTGCCATCAGCGCGCAGAAACAGCCCATCAATGATCTAAATGTATTTCCTGTCCCGGACGGCGACACAGGCACCAATATGTCCCTGACCATCGGCGCGGCCGCTGCGGAGATGAAAAAGAACCGCTATCAGGCTGTGGGTCAGGCCGCCCAGGGGACCGCTTCGGCCCTGCTGCGGGGGGCCCGGGGCAACTCCGGCGTCATCCTGTCTCTGTTGTTCCGCGGCTTTGCCAAGGCGATCAAGGAGAAGGAAACCATGGACGGCCGGGATTTGGCTATCGCTCTGGATTTCGGCGTGGCCGCCGCCTATAAGGCGGTTATGAAGCCCGCCGAGGGCACCATCCTCACGGTGTCCCGTCTGGCCGCCGCCCGGGCCGCCGGCTGTGCCCGGGAGAACAATGACGTCGAGGCCGTGCTGGAGGCCGCCATTCAGGAGGGCCATGTGGCTCTGGCCGACACGGTCAATCTGAATCCCGTGCTGAAGAAAGCCGGGGTAGTGGACGCCGGCGGAAAGGGCTTTCTGGTCATCCTTCAGGGCATGCTGGATGAGCTCCGGGGACTGCCCATGCCTGAGGTGATGGAGGAGAAGGAGGGCTCCGGGGATAAGGCCGACTTTGAGGCCCTGTCCGTGGAGGATATCACCTTTGCCTTCGACACCGTGTATATTATCCGCAAGGACCGGGAGGATGTGGACCTGGAACCTCTGCGCCGCTATTTGAATTCCATTGGCGACAGTCTGGTCATTGGTGAGGACGACACCGCCTTTAAGGTTCATGTCCACACCAACATACCCGGCCAGGCCCTGACCGAGTCCCAAAAATACGGGACGCTGGAGCTGGCCAAGATCGAGAATATGCGTACTCAGGCGGAGGATCTGGCCGCCGGCAAGCACGTCCAGAGCACTGACGATCTGGAGAATGTGGAGCGGGAGCTGGAGGCCGGCGGGACTGAGGGCCCGGCCAAGGCGGCGCCAGAAAAAAAGTTTGGCTATGTGGCTGTCTGCGCTGGCGCTGGACTGGAGGCTGTATTCCGTGACTTGGGCGTGGACGGACTAGTAGGTGGAGGACAGACCATGAACCCCTCCACAGAGGACATCCTGAAGGAAATCGAGCGCACACCGGCTGAAATCGTCTATGTCCTGCCCAACAATAAAAACATCATTATGGCGGCCGAGCAGTGTGTGTCCCTGTGCGAGGATAAAAAGGTGGTAGTCCTGCCCACCAAGACTATCCCCCAGGGCATCTCCGCTATGCTGTGCGCCGAACCGGACGCCAGCGAGGAGGACAATACTGCCGCCATGACCGACGGCTTTAGCCGGGTCCGGACCAGTGAGATTACCTACGCGGCGCGGGACTCCGACTTTGGCGGCTTTGCCATCAAGCAGGGGGACTATCTGGCCCTGGAGGAGCACCAGCTCTTTGGCACGGACCGGGACTTGGAATCCATGCTGGACCGGCTGGCCCACTCGGAGGGACACCAGGAGGCAGAGTTTATCTCTATCTTCTATGGAGAGGACGTTACAGAGGAGCAGGCCCAGCGGGCGGAGGAGATCTTCGCGGCGGCCTGCCCCAAGGCGGAGGTCAGCCTGCTGCCCGGCGGCCAGCCCGTCTACTACTATATGATATCTGCGGAATAAGGACAAAACAGAGCAGGCCCTCTCCAGATATGGAGAGGGCCTGCTCTGTTTTGCGGTCAGGGACAGGGCGTTCCGTTTTCCTTCTGTCCTGTGGAAGGCTGATTTCAGAATAGCCAAGCGGGCAGTTGCCCGATATGGTGGCTGCCGATTAAACTAAGATTTGAGATTATTGCTGAACTATGAAATTGGAAATAATATCTGCTGCCTTTTCCGCGTTGGAAAAGAGAGCGGGGTACCCTCCGGCTGGGAAAAGATATACAGAAGCTTGGGAAAGCATAAGGCCATTTTTCTATATTCTTCCTCCGGCTTATGAAATAGCGGACGCTTTTCCTCTATGATTCACCAGCACGGAAAGGACAGAGATCCCTCTGGACAAACAGCGCGGACTGTGGTAAGATATTGCTCGACGAGTTCCTTCCAAACCTCGTCCAAGCATAGAAGCGCCGGGTCTCCGACCACGAGGGAGCGGAGCGTGGCAGGGGAAGATCCCTGGTTCTATGTTCGTTCAGCGGTTCCGCCGCTGTTCTCTAAACAAAAAATGGAGGTTTTTTCATGTCCAAATTTACCATCAAAGACCTGACTCTGGCGGCGCTGATCGCCGCCGTCTACGCCGTGCTCACCGTGGCTTTGCCTGTCCCTGCATTCAGCGGAGTCCAATTCCGGGTGGCCGAGGCCATGACGGTCCTGCCCTTCCTGTTCCAGGCCGCCACGCCGGGGCTGTTCGTGGGTTGCGTCATCGCCAATCTGTTTTCCCCCTATCCCCTGGATGTGGTGTGCGGCTCCGCCGCCACCCTCATCGCTTGCCTGCTCACCCAGCGGATGCCAAACCGGTGGCTGGCCTCCCTTCCCCCAGTGGTGTGCAACATGGTTATCGTGGGGGCGGAGATCGCCTGGTTCGAGGCCGGCTTCGGCCCGGGTTTTGGAGCAGCCTACGCCTTCAACGCCCTCACCGTAGGGTTGGGCGAGCTGGCCGCCTGCCTTATCCTGGGGCAGTTGCTGCTTTCCGCCCTGCCCAGGGTGCCGGCTCTCCGTCCTTTTATCCCGGAGCGGCGCCTGACTACGACCCGCTGAAGCAAAAGCTCCCGTCCAGAACCGCTGGACGGGAGCTTTTTGTATTCCGCCCCCCCGGCTATGCCGGGGGGGGTCCTATTGTTGTATTATAATATCTTTCGGATATCAGGTAGTGCCATAAGAACTTTTTAAGGAAGAAGAAAAGAAGGTATCCCTTTGTATAATAAAGGGGGCGGGCTATTACGGTATAAAAGTACAATGTATGACAACAAAGAAAAATGCAGAAGCGATAGCAGAACATAACAAGCATTAATTTGTTTAGGACTGTATCACAGATTTATGATGCTGTTAAACGGTTCATAATACATAGATAAAACTAGATGACTACATACCATTCAATCTATACGTTAGGCATAGATTGAATGGTGTGCAAGTTGCTGAACTTCCGGTATTCACATCTTGTAGTGCGGCACTCTCAAATAAAAGATATAGAGCGGTAGCGATGCGATTTGGCAGCGGAAACAGCTTAAGCTAATTTTGTGGCGACCTCACGCATCAGTGTCTCGCTAGGATTCTTTCGGTTGAGTTTGGAGGTCTCAACTATCAACTGATACAAATCTACCCCAGCATCTGCGGCTACGGCGGTAAAGGTCTTCACGAAGGCTGAGTGACAACCGCTATAGCCTAAAATCAGATCTTTAGGCAGCAATGAGGGCTTATAACCCTGTTGTGTCATAGCAGGAATTAACTCTTGATCTAGAAAGTGTAGTAGACCATAGAAGTCAAGTTCGTCGCACTGGCCCTCTGTCTGCATGAGAGCAGTGGCCAACTCAGTTGGCATATTGCCGGCGCTACGAGCCATGCCCAGTAGGCCGCAATCCAGGATATCGGCACCACTGCGGTAGGCCGCTAAAGCGTTAGCAGAGCACATGCCCATATTAGCGTGACAATGGAAACCGATAGGCACTTTGACGGCGTTTTTCATAGCTTCCACAGATAGGCTAACCTGATCGGGAAACATACAGCCTGCAGAATCCATCAGAGTAATCTCATCAACACCAGCATCCTCCAGAAGACGGGCTTCCTCCGCTAGTTTATTAGGAGAGAGAATATATGCCTTCATTTGAGAGAAATATGCCTTCATTCCGTGCCCTTTGATATCTTTAATTTGCTTCAGATATAGGTGGGCATCACCTGCATCGCTACCACAACGTAGAAAGCCTAAGTTATAATGGGCGGCTAATTCAATGTTAGCCGCTTCGTAGCGCTTTGCGTTCAGAAACATACCAATTTCAGCCTTTTTAAGGAAAGGCTGGGCTAGTTTTAAATACTCTTCATCACTTAAAGGGGCCGGGAACCCTTTGTTGGAGGCACCGATTCCCTTGGCATTACCAAACTCAATGATTGGGTAGTGGTTTGTAGTCAGGCCCTTCAACATCAGTTGAGTTAATTCCGCTGAAAAGCCGTTGCCGACTACATTTGCCCCATCACGCAGGGTACAATCCATAATTTTCATAGCTGGGATCTCCTCTCAATAGAAACGATCTATATTGCGACTTGAGCAATCAGTTCGATCTCACATGCAGAATCTCCAGGCAGTTCAGTCACACCGAAGGATGTCCTAGCATGTAGCCCTAATTCACCAAATATCTGATACAGCAGATGTGAGGCTGCTTCTATCACTGCTCCCTGTTTGGTAAAACCATGTGCGCTGTTTACATAGCCCGTCAAACGCACAATACGCTTTACGTTGTCTAAACCACCGCCGAAGTCGTTAATGAGTGCCAAACAATTTCGTACGCAGATCTTTGCGGCTTCCTGCCCTTCCTCTAGGGTGAGATCACTGCCCACTTTTCCAATATAAAGTAACTTACCTTCTATTTTGGCCGTCTGACCAGAAGTAAAAACCAATTCTCCGACCTTTACCACAGGGGAGAAGGTGCCGCCGGGTTGCCTAGCGGTCGGAATCTCAATGCCTAACTTTTTGCATCTTGCTAAAATATCCATAGCGGTACCTCGTTGTCAATAAATTGTGCGGGAGCGAATCGTCTTATAATTCGCTCCCACAGGTAAGAGCCGATTTACAACACTCCGGCCTCTTTATAGTACTTTTCTGCACCGGGATGAAGGGGCGCAATACAGGCATCAGATATGTTTTCGGGCGACAAGTCACTAAAGAAACTGTGGGCCTTTACCAGTTCTTCCTTACCTTCCATAATGGACTTCACGATGCTGTAAGCAGTATCCTCATCCATGCTGGCATTACAGTATACAGTTGTCCAAAGCCCAACCGTGACAGCGTCTTCGCTTTGACCAGAGTAAGTTTCAGCAGGAATTGTCATCTGGGAATACTCAGGAGCTCCCTGTACGACAGTGTTGATTTGATCGGGAGACAAGCTCAGCAGAGTCCAGTCAGAACCATCACCATAGATGTCGGCAATCCAAGATGCGCCTAAACCGGTAGCGTCCAGAATGGCATCTACCTGACCAGTTTTCAGACGGGAAGAGGCTTGCACACGACTGCCGCTATATTCCAAAGTCACATCGTCCAGAGAAAGGCCTAACATAGGCAGTAGCTTCATTGTGGCCAGCTCGACACCGTCACCAGGAGCCAAGCATTCAAATTTGGCACCAGCCAGATCAGTCACATTAGAGGCTCCCAGAGACTTTTTGACCAAGATATGAACGGGGGTAGCATTGAAGTTGAACAGGGTTCGGATATCCTCTGTGGCCATGCCTTCGTAACTGTCAGTGCCGTTGATTCCGGAGGCCACGGCGCTGGCTTGGGACATACCCAGATCCAGCTCGCCATCATTGACAGCGCCTACATTATACACACTTCCGCCAGTTGCCTGTGCGGTGACAGACAGGCCTGTAGCATCCATGATTACAGAGGCAGCAGCGGCACCCATAGTAAAGAAATTGCCGCCAAGACTTGCAGTTCCCAGACTAAGGGTCTTTCCGCTGGGATCTGGTTGCGAAGTTTGGCTGCCGACAGAGGAATTACCTTGGGATCCAGATGGGGGAGTAGTGGGATTGCCGCAGGCAGATAAGCTTAAAGACATTGCAACAGCCAGGCATAATGAGAGTAGCTTTTTCATGTTTATTTCCTCCATTTATATTAATTTTTTGGGGACACTAATTCCTTTTTCCTCAAAATAGAGACCACAACAACTATTGCTGATACCACTAAGCCAATCAAGGAAACCAGCACATCAGGCCAGATGAGTAGCAGCGCAATAATGGCAAAAGCAACACGTACATATGGGGCCACAGGCTTTATAAGCGCACCCTCAACAGCGGCACACAGGAACAGCAGTCCAAGACCTGTAACAAAGAAACTGAAAACTGTAGCCATAATATCGATATCCCCTGTAAGTAGTAATTCCGGGGAATAAATAAAGATGAACGGTACTATGAATCCAGCTACAGCTAGTCGCATAGATAAGAAGCCAATTTTGTTGGGGTTACCTCCAGACAGTCCGGCGGCGGTATAAGCACCAGTGGCTACAGGAGGAGTGATGGTGGACATGCAGCCGTAATAGAAAACAAACAAATGTGCATACAAGTCGCTGATACCTACTAAAGTCAAAGCCGGAGCGGCGCTTATACTAGCCAGGACATAGGCTGCAGAAGTGGGCAATCCCATACCCAAAATCATAGCGACCAGCATAGTCATCACGAGCGTCAGAAGTTTGACGCCCCCTGTGACCTGGAAAATAATGCGGGCGATGGTCATGGTGATACCGGTAAGAGAAAATGTGCCTACCACGATACCTACTACTGCGGTGGCAGTCCCTAGAGTCATGGCAGTTTTGGCAGAATTGTACATAATACGTACGATCTTGTCCAAATTCAGTCTGGTTTCCTTGCGCAACATGGATAGCACCAATGCAGTGACAATGCCGCCCCAAAACGCAGAAAAAGTAGGTGTATAATTCATAACCAACAGAACAACGATACCAACCATGGGTAGAAGGAGATAGGAACGTTTCAGTAAATTTCCCCAATTCTGCTTTGCTTCCCCACTACTGCCCAGGCCCAGACGAACCGCTCGGAAGTGAACAGTGCAAAACACGCTGACATAATACAGAAGGGCTGGTAGAATTGCAGCTACGGCTAATTTGATATAGGGGATTCCCAGTGTGTCAGCCAGCATGAAGGCGGTTGCCCCCATAACTGGAGGGAGAATCTGTCCACCGGCAGAGGCGGCACACTCCACAGCGCCGGCAAAGTTAGCGTCATATCCTACGCGCTTCATCAGAGGAATAGTGAAGGCTCCGGTGGTAGCTACATTAGCAGAAGTTTCGCCACTGACCATACCCATTAAGGAACTGGAAATAACAGCCACTTTTGCTGGACCGCCTCTGGCATTGCCGGCAATTGCATTGGCGAGGTCGTAGAAATAGTCGGAGATACCTACCTCCTGAAGTAGTGAGCCAAAAATGACAAAAATCACAATAGTTTCGGCAGAAACACCTAGAGCAAAACCAAAGATGCCTTCGCCTCCAAGCACAAGATGGTTAATGATTCGCTTCAGCGTATAACCACTGGTTGACAGAATGCCGGTAAGGTACTGGCCAAAAAATGCATAGGCAAGAACGATAAGGGATAAAATAGACAGACCGGGGCTGACTACCCGGCGGGCACCCTCATACATCAGGATCATGGTAAGTATACCCAGAACTACATCAACGTCGGCACAGCGCCCGCCCATTTTGATGAGTGCATCATAACGAAGGAACATTCCAATAAACACTGTTGCTGTGAAGATGACAAGGAGAGCGTCCATGATTCCAATATGATCACGTCTGCTTTGACGGAAAAACGGAGTTAACAGGAAAATCATGATTAGTGCAAAGCCCAGATGTACAATGCGGACTTTGTGAGGAACCATGTAGATGATTTGTGCAGCGATCAGGATTTGAAAGAGCATCCACATGATACCTGTGGCTAAAGCAAACTTTTGAGAAGGCCCATCTAAGGCTTTACGCAAACTTTGCCGACTGATTTTTTTCTGTTTTTCTTCCACAATCAACACCCTTCCTTTTGGCCACGTTGTAGTTTGACAAACTTGATAAGCCCTCCGCTTAGGATAATATTCTCAAGCTCTTTACGTAAGCCGGGACACCGGACAGACAGTTTATTACTTAAATCCTCTACCAGAATACCATTATCGTCCATGGTTATGCGGAGCAGATCCTTTTCACGGATACTACTGGTGTCCATTTCCACAATAAGTATACCGTTGTTGATAGCGTTACGATAATAGCTCCTTGCAAAGGACTTAGCTAATATGACAGGTATATTATTGCCCTTGACTACTTGAGTAGCCACTTCCATAGCAGAACCGCAACCAAAATTTTCCCCCGCTACCAGAATTGTAGTGCCGTTTAATTCATGGAAAAACCCAGGACGGATATCCTCCATGATATACTGCTTTAAAATATTTACATCCAAAGTGTCGCGTTTTCGACGGGAGGAAATAATATAATCGGTGTTGATGTCGTCCCCAAAGCAAAAAGCTGGGCCCTCAAACTGTACCATGATGCATCAACTCCTTTGGATCAGTAAATTTTCCTGTGAGGGCTGAAGCGGCTGCCACTAAGGGAGAACCCAAATAGATGTTGGCTTCGGTGTTGCCCATGCGGCCCAAGAAGTTCCGGTTAGCAGTAGATAAAACAGTAAAACCATTTCTGGGAACACCGGGGCTGCTGCCGCAACAGGGGCCACAGCTAGGCGTCAAAATCATAGCACCCCGCGACAGTAGTTCAGTGGCAATTCCTTCTTCCAGCATAGCCATATATATATTACGGGAGGCGGGTATAACCAAAGTTTCTGTCTGGAACTTTCGACCTGGGGTCTGTTTAAGCAGTTCATAAATAGTACGGAAGTCCTCCAGCCGACCGTTTGTACATGTGCCCAACAATACCATGTCCACTTTTAGGCCCTCTAGCTCGGACAGCTTTTTGCAGTTGGACACCCCGTGTGGACAGGCGATGATATGTTGAATTTTGGAAAGATCCACAGTGTAGTGCGCACAGTAGACTGCATCTGAATCAGAGGCAACTGCGCCATTAGAAGGCAGTCCCCTCTCACAGCAGTAAGCCATTGCTACTGCGTCAAAAGGCATCACACTACACTTTGCACAACACTCTGCCATCATGTTGCAGATAGTGCGCCTATCATTCATGGACAAGTGGACAAGACCTTCACCCCCATATTCCACAGCTTTATAGTTGCCACCGTTAACACCTAACATCCGGATAAGCCACAGAGCTACTTCCTTCCCGCCGATTCCCGGATTTGGTCTGCCAATGAAATCAATCTTGATCGTTTCAGGTACCTTAAACCATAATTCGCCGCTTTGAAATACCATAGCCATATCAGACGAACCGATTCCGATGCCAAGGCAGTTCAGGTAACCATAGGTGGTGCTATGGGAGTCGCCGCCCACGATGAGACGACCAGGCTGAACATAGCCTTGTTCATCAAAGACCTGGTGAGCAATGCCCTCACCAGCTTGGAATATAGAAATACCATATTGTGTAGAAAAGTCGAAGACAGTCTGCTGTAACTCTGCTACTTTGCTATCTGGGCAGGGGACATAGTGATCTAAAATAAAAGCAATGCGTTCTGGATAGGGAACCTGAGTGGCGTCCATGTCGTGAAAAATTTCAATCGTCAGAGGGCCAGAGGCATCGTTGGACATGGCTGCATCGACCTGAGCCATGATTACATCGCCGGCCTTTGCATCCGATTTTGACTTTATAGAAAAAATCTTTTCAGCAATGGTCTTTCCCATAAATTTAGACTCCTTTGCTCAGCGGTGGATAACACAATCTAGCAGAGACAGGTCATTGTTGCCGCCAGTGAGGATAAAACAAACTTTATCAGTAGAATTAACGGATAATTGTCCGTCCATAGCAGCTGCCAATCCCATCACAGAAGAAGGCTCCGCCACCAGTTTTGCTTCCGTTATACATAAGGCCATGGCCGCAAGAATGCGGTCTTCACTAGCATTGAACAGTCCGTCCACCCGTTTGCGGATGATTTCGAGGTTCCCGGCGTCAGCGTGGTTGCAACGGGTGCCATCAGCAATGGTGTACTGAGTCTCAATGGTGAGAGCTTTGCCCTCTGCTAGGCTTTTTGCATAACGGGGGGCACTTGCTGGCTCAACGCCAAATACTCGGATAGAAGGTTTTAGTTCCTTGGCAGCGATAGAGACGCCAGAAATCAGTCCACCACCACCTACAGGAGAGACAATGACATCTATATCCGGCTCATCCTCCAGTACCTCCAGCGCAATAGTGCCCTGACCAGCCAGGACGTAGAAATCGGCATGAGAGTGGATGAGTGTATAGCCCTTTTCCTCAACTAGTTGCCGAGCGAGGGCTACACGCTCACCGGTCTGAGTTCCTTTGAATCGTATCTCCGCCCCCAGTTTCTGGATACCGGCCAACTTGGCTGGATTGGGACCCTCGGGCAGAACTATGGTGGCTTTTATGCCCATCTTCCTGGCTGCGTAAGCTACGGCCTTAGCATGGTTGCCCGAGGAGGCGGTGACCACACCATTCCGTCTCTCGTCCTCTGTAAGGAGAGTCATGCGGCTGGTAGCACCCCGGACCTTGAAAGAGCCGGTAAGCTGGAACATCTCAGGCTTTAAGTAGACTTTACAACCAATAAACTCATCTAACGTGGGGGCGCGAAGCAGAGGAGTGTGGATTATATAAGGGCGAATACGTTTATAGGCATCCTGGACATCTTTTAATTCCAGCATGACGTACCTCCTACTACTTGTCACTGTAAGCTAGGAAGGCTTGTAGACCTTTGCCGACAGTCTGATTCCAGCCTAGAGTTGCCATTGCACTCTCTAAAGCAGCAATGCACTGAATCATATCCTCAATATAACAATAGCCCATGTGTGCGATGCGGATAGTTTGGTTGGCATAATCCCCCAGACCTTTACCAATCTGCAGATGGTACTCGCTCTGCATGTAAGATGTAAGCTTGGCGATATCAACACCTTCGGGGGGCGTGGCGACAGTTAAGGAATCACTACGGAAGTTACAGGTTTCAGGGAACAGCTTGAAACCCATGGCCTGAAGAGCCGCTCGAGTGCGGCAGGCTAAGTCATGGTGGCGGGCAAAAACATTCTCTACCCCTTCCTCATGGATTATCTTAACGGCTTCATGGACCGCTAATACTAAGCTAACAGGAGTCGAACCAGGAGTCTGACCGTTTTTCTCAATGCTCTTTTTGATGCTTTTGAAGTCAATATAGAAGTCACGGGATTCTATGGTAGCACAGGCATTCTCAGCTTTTTCGCTTAAGACGCAGAAACTCATACCCGCGGGGGACATCAGGCCTTTCTGGGAGGCTGTAACCACAGCGTCTACCCCCCATTCATCAAATTTAAAAGGGGTGCAGCCGGCAGCACTGACAAAGTCCACGATAAGCATAAGGTCATATTTTCGGGCCAGTTTTCCGATTTCCCAGATCGGGTTGACCAAGCCATTGGAGGTATCGTTATGTACCACTGTGATGGCAGTAGCCTTCTCATCTTGAATCAGTTTTTCGAGGTATTCTAGATTCACAGTATCAGTCCAGCTTTCATAGCAGCGGACATTGGGGATACCATTGCGATCCATCATTGTAGCAGCCATTGTACCGAAGCTGCCGTTACATATAGCGATAGCTTTGTCATTAGGGGTAAGGATATTGTTGACCACGCCTTCCATGGCCCCCCGACCAGTAGTATGTATTGGATAGACTGGCCGCACGGTTCCAAAAAGAGGCTTCATAAGTTCCAAGGTTTCCGTTAAAATGTCAGAAAATACTTTGGTGCGGTGATGGTAGCAAGCACTGATAGATGCGAGTGCAACACGGTTTGGAATATTGACAGGCCCTGGAGTAAAAAGTTTATTGGGCCGAACTAAAAAAGCTTGATTCATAAGATTTCCTCCTCTAACAAGTTTGTCCATGGATTGCATGCTATTATTTAAATAATAGAATGCAATTTTTAATTATAAAATATCATTATATGTATTGTGTGTCAAGGGTTTTATTTAATATAGACTTAATATACATTTTTTGTGGGATAATTTTGTGCAGTATATATGATTTCGCTTGTAAGCTCTAATGATTGTTATTCGAACGAGTCTGTGGTATAATATGGGATAATAATTGCAATTTTAACTTTTCCTCTATAATAAAAACATCAGATGATAGGAGTATCTCTTCATGTCCGTTGGGCAAAAAGCTAGTGAAGTAGAAAAAATTTTTGTTGAGCTACAGCAACAGATAATACGGGGAGATTTACCACCGGGATATCGACTGGTGGAATCGCAAATTGCTGCGCAATTTGGTGTAAGCCGTACACCGGCCAGATTAGCGATTGAACGTCTAGCTACGGCCGGTTTGGTAGCGCATGAAACGAACCGCGGCGCTACCGTTCATCAGTTGAGTTTTGATGAACTGAGGGAATTGCTCCATATCAGGAAGATCAATGAGGGACTCACGGCCAGCATGGCTGCACAAAAGCGGAGTTCTGAGGATATCATGTTGCTGAAAAATACTGTAGCTCAAATGCAAAGAGCTCTTGAAGGGGAGGATGTCACTCTTTATTCATCTCTAAGTAGTAAGTTGCATACGCAGATTATGGAGATTGCTGGCAATCGTTTTTTGACTGATTTTGTGATGCGCATCTATATGATAACCTCCCCGTATCATATGGCTATTACTTCCCTTCCTGGACGATCAGAACAGTCGTTCCAGGAGCACTGTACTGTAGTAGATGCTATTATTGTTGGAGATAGTGATACTGCTTACCAAGCCATGGTTCAACACATTGGTATTATTGCTAATTTTTTTGATACAGAATACAGTCAAATTTACTATCGCTATTTAGATATTAAAGCTCAGAAAAAGGCCCAACTACGTGGAAAAAATGAGAGCTAAGTACTATAAAAAATGATTTCGCATACCATAGTTTATATTTGGTCCAATTCCTGCTGTTGTGGGTGACCTTGACAATCCATTACTACCAGCGCCAGTACTTTAGAACAAGATAGTATACAGAATCCATTTCCGTCTGGGTATAGTTGTTTTATTGCTATATCAGACAGGTCATGTGGTAGAGTGACTGGAAGAGTGTACAATGTACATGTACCTCCTGTAAGAAAAGGGGCAAGACCTCACTTCCCCAGTCACAATGTAGGTATTCGATATACAGACCTTTGGCAAAAAAGCATCATATTAAAGTAGTATTTTTGCTGTGATGTTGGGCGCACCTAAGGCATACATTTTTAGTATGAACTAGTATCAAGCTATCGATTTGGAAAGTATATGACTGCCTGCGGGATAGTAAAACAGCCAGTCCATTTGGACTGGTTGTTTTTTCTGTATCTGCTGGAGGCAACAAACAGTAGTACCTTCCCCGGTATCAGGATCGGCGCCACTCCAGACAGGATCGGTCATGGGTTTGAGCCAACAGTGCCAGAGAAATCAAGGAGTCCACCCCCACCGCTGTCACGGCGGACAGGCTGACCGGCCCTGGGATGGCCTGAACCAATGGTGCTAGAGCCGGATGAACCCAGTAGATCAGAGGCAGAGCTAGAACACCCCAAGCCAGAGAAAAGGGCATACATATCCTGCCGTGGATGCTGCCTGGCAATCCTCGGTAGTCCCAGAAGGAAACCTTAAGGGCTTTTTCATAAAAGAGACTGACCCCATATTCTACCGCTGTGGCCGCTAGTCCGCCCAACAGAAAGACGGCCGGAGGAAAGCCTTTGACTGGAGCCAATAGCAAAATGGCGCAGGCACCCAACCCATAGACGGGGCATAGAGGCAGCACCAACAGACATTTGCGTTCCGGATATCCCCCGGTGATCCGGGCATAGGACACCTCTAACAAAAAGCCAAAAAAGCTGTATATCAAAAAATACCAAAACCAGACCAAATGAGACCCTCCATTCACATTTGTTAGGGTGTGGAAATGGATGATTTTCATGCGGGGAAATTTTTGTGATTTATTGGTGTGCTCCTGAGTTAAAAAATAGGAAAAGTTGTTCTGCCACCTTGCGGAGCGGGGTGGTTTGTGGTAGGATAGCTGGAAGAAAAAAGATGAGGAGTGAGGGACGATGCGGCACCTGATCGATTTTGGCGACCTGTCCCGCCAGGAGTGGGATCAGCTATATGCCAGGGCCAGTCAGATCATAGACGCCCCGGAGAAGTTCATTGATGTATGTCGGGGCAAGGTGGCGGCCAATTTGTTTTACGAACCCTCTACCCGAACTAACTTTTCCTTCCAGACCGCCATGCTTCGGCTGGGTGGGACGGTATTTGGGTTCGCGGACCCCAATTCCTCCTCTGTGGCCAAGGGAGAGACGCTAAAGGATACCATTAAAATGGTGTCCAGCTACGCCGACGTTATTGTCATGCGTACACCTTGGGAGGGGGCGGCCAAGGCGGCCTCCCTCTACTCCCATGTTCCGGTGGTCAACGCCGGGGACGGCGGCCATATGCATCCCACTCAGACCATGGCTGACCTGACGACCATGACCAAGCTGCTGGGCGGCGTGGATGGACTGGCTATCGGACTGTGCGGCGACTTGAAGAATGGGCGCACGGTCCACTCCCTCATCAAGGCCATGGCCAAATTTGAACATATCCGCTTTTTCCTGATCTCGCCCCGCGAGCTGGCTGTCCCCGACTATGTGCGGGCTTTCATGCTGGAAAATGAGATGAAATTTACGGAAGTCACGGGGCTGGAGGCGGTCATTCCACAACTGGATGTGCTGTATATGACCCGGATCCAGCGCGAGCGGTTTGTAGATCCCCTGGAATATGAGCGGAACAAAGGGATCTATATTCTCACGCGGCGGAAGCTGGACCGGGCCAAGGAGAAGATGCTGGTCATGCACCCCCTGCCCAGGGTGGATGAGATCACTGTGGATGTGGATGACGATTCCAGGGCGGCCTATTTTCAGCAGGCCCGGTACGGGATGTTTGCACGGATGGCCCTGTTGTCCGACCTGGCGAACCAGCCCCGGCTGGAACGGACGGAGGCGGTGGAGATCGGGACCAAGCCGGTGTGCTCCAACCCCAGGTGCATCACCCAGACGCAACCGTATCTGCCGCCTCTGGTGAAAAAGAACGGTGGGGTGGATTGCTGCGCCTTCTGTGACACGGCTCTGCGCTGAACGAACGGAGCGCCTGTCAATAAAGCGTTAAGGTTGCGGGGAATGCCTTGACGTGAGAGCCGCCTTTGGATATGATAATGTTGGCCGGTGCCACAGCGGCGCCGGAAGCCTGTGTAAAAAGGAGCCCCTCGATTCTTATGGATCCTGACCGAGACGGTCCCTGTCACTTACAAATCGATAACAGATGAAAAAAGGCATAGCCTGTTTCGCTTTGCGCGGAGCGGGCCATGCCTTTTGCATATGTCAGCACAGGCGAAAGAAATCAAAGGAGGAACTGATTTGATGACCATAGCGCTCCAACTGCTGCTCCAGGTGGTACTGATCGTGATAAATGCCTTTTTTGCGGCGACAGAGATTGCCGTGATCTCTCTAAACGCCAATAAGCTGCGTAAGTTGGAGGAGGAGGGGGACAAGCTGGCCCCCAGGCTGCTAAAGATGGTGGAGGAGCCAGCCGGATTTTTGTCCACCATTCAAATCGGGATCACCTTGGCTGGCTTTCTGGCCTCGGCCTTTGCCGCCGACAGCTTCTCGGAGTACTTGGTGCGTTGGTTCTGCGAGGATCTGGGTATCACGATGTTGCCCATATCGGTGGTGGATACCCTGTCTGTGATTTTCATTACCTTGATCCTATCCTACTTTACACTGGTATTCGGAGAGCTGGTACCTAAGCGGATCGCCATGCAGAAGCCTATGGAGATGGCTCGCTTTTCCTGTCGAGTGGTATCCGCCATAGAAGTGCTGGCCCGGCCTGTGATCTTTCTGCTCTCCTGTTCCACCAATGGGGTGCTGCGGCTTATTGGGGTGCCCGTGGAGGTGGAGGAGGAGCAGGTCACCGAGGATGAGATCCGCATGATGATCGACCTGGGGAATGAAAATGGCGCTATTGACGCGGAGGAAAAGGAACTGCTACATAATGTATTTGACTTTTCTGAGCAGGCTGTGGGCGATGTGATGACCCGGGCAGCAGATGTAATTACCCTGTGGGAAGACGCGGATCGGGAGGAGGTGCTGGATGTAATTCAAAGCAGTGGGCTGTCCCGCTTTCCTGTATGTGGAGAGGACGACGACGATGTGGTGGGTGTGCTCTATGCCCGGGACTTCCTGCTGGACTGGACGGGCCGGGGCGGCCATACGGTGCGGGAGCTGATGCGCCCGGCCTACCTGGTACCAGACAGCCTGTCCGCCGGCGACCTGCTGCGGGATATGCAGCGAAAGAAGATACATCTGGCTGTGGTGATGGATGAATATGGAAGTTTGGCAGGTGTTATCACGGTGGAAGACCTGCTGGAGGAGATCGTGGGCAATATTTATGATGAGTACGACCCTGCGGAGCCGCCGGAACTGGAACAGATAGGCGAAGGCCTGTGGAGAGCCAGCGGCGCGTTGAGCGTGGGGGAACTGGCCGAAACTCTGGGGATCGAGTTGTCCGGCGACCTGGACTATGACACGGTGGGTGGAATGGTACTCAGCTGCCTGCGTACCATTCCAGAGGACGGCAGCCGGCCGGCGGTTCAGGTCAACGGACTGGATATCCAGGTGGAAAAAGTGGAAGACCATCGGATCCAATCGGCTCTGCTCCGGAAAGCGGCTACATAAGGAACACGCGGGGGAGGGGCAGCCCCCCTCCCCGCGGTTTTGACCGGAATCCCTGCCGGAGAGAGAAATATTTTATGAATTGCTGTAAACAGAAGAAAAGGGATTGACAAACCGGGTCTTGGTGTGCTACAATTTCAAGGCTGACGTGGAAGGACCGCGCCTTCTATGCGGGTGTAGTTCAATGGTAGAATCCCAGCCTTCCAAGCTGGTCGCGTGGGTTCGATTCCCATCACCCGCTCCATACGCGCCTGTAGCTCAGGTGGATAGAGCAACTGCCTTCTAAGCAGTGGGTCAGGGGTTCGAGTCCCTTCAGGCGTGCCAGTCGGAGCAGTTTTGTTCTGGACATTGTGGCGTAGTCCTCCCCTGTATTCCCCTTATCCTCTCAAGTTGGATGGTCCTCTGACAGGGCGAAGGCCCCCGGTTTTGGGAGCCAATCTGTGAACAGTCAGCGATATGGTGGGTGTAGCTCAGTTGGTTAGAGCACCGGATTGTGGTTCCGGGTGTCGAGGGTTCGAGTCCCTTTACCCACCCCAGACCAATAAGGCGTAAGGGCCGGGAGCTTCGGCTCCGGCCCTTGCCTTTTCTTCGCGGCAGATACAGGGGTGTAGCCAAGTGGTAAGGCAAGGGACTTTGACTCCCTCATTCGCTGGTTCGAGTCCAGCCATCCCTGCCAAAATCTGATGGAAACATCAGCCTCTGGCGACTCCTTATGGACTTGTGCCGGAGCCAATATTTCAAAAAAGAATATATATGACCCAGTAGCTCAGTCGGTAGAGCAACTGCCTTTTAAGCCGTGGGTCCGGGGTTCGAGTCCCCGCTGGGTCACCACGTCGGAGCAAAGTTTCTCTTTGCTCCGACACTTTTTTATGCGTGTGCAAATAGCGTTATCCCCCCGCCCACTTGCTCATCCTCTCCAAATCGCAACCGCTTGCTCCGACTTTTTTATAATTGGAACTCACCGGCTGGACCGGTGGTGATGATTCAAAAGGTAAAATACATATGTATTGCTGCACTGGGCTGCAATTTGATTTGGAATCAAAATGGGCTTTGCTGCGTATGGCTCGGAAATGTCCGACAAAACGGCAGGACATCCCGTCAGATGTCCTGCCGTAGTTTTACCGTCTATTCATTCTGATACTGGCGCAGCCTCTCATTGAGCCGTTGGGTATCCCGCCGGAGAGCAACATGGTCAGCGAACCACATGGAAGCCAGACCGAACTCCAGAAAAAGAGCCAACAGCGCGGCGCCCCACAGGGGAACGCCATCAAACCAGCCGCATAGGGCTGCCCCTCCTACGAATCCCAGATTGGATACCAGTGCCCACAGGGCGGTGCGGCGTATCAGGGCCTCGCCCTCCCATACCTCTCTCCGGGGAAAGATCCAGGACTCAAGGACAGCCACCCCCATAGATACCAGCAGCATCTCCCCCAGAACCAGGATGGGGATGGATTGCCGCCCCATAAGCCATTGGGCAATACAGTCAGTGAAAACAAGGGCCGCGGTATAGACGCCCATGTGGTACTTCATGGTGACGCCCCAGCTGTAATAGTGGATAAATTCTTCTCTGAACATAGATAACACTCCTTTCTCTCACAGTCCCAGCCGCTCCCGCAGCAGGGGCGCATAGTGGCGGGAGACCACCAGCCTCTCCTCTGTTTCCAAAGTGACCTCGATCCTCCCGCCAGGCTGACTTTTCAGGGCGCGGACACGGTGAAGATTGACGATGGATGACTTGCCTGCGCGGAAAAGGCCAAGGCTTCCATACCGCCCCTCTAGCTCCGCCAAGCTAAGAGCAGTCTGATAGACTGCCGCGGAGGTATAGAGGAAGGTGTGGTCATCCACACTCTCACAGTACACCACCTCACTGGGAGAGAGGAGGGTGACCTCGCGTCGCTCATCCCACGCACACAATTTTTGCAGGCCGGAGCGGAGAATGGACAGCACCCAGAGCATCTCCTGGTCCAAGTTGGAACAGCGCAGGATGACCTCGTTTTCCTCTAAAGGGGCGTGTTCTACTGAGATCTTCAAGAGGGACCCCTCCTTTCAACGACAGCATATCAGGCTTTGCGCCAAAGGGCAAGGGGAATACCGCTGACCTGCCTTTTTTGGGGGGCAGGAGGAAGAAGGGAGGAGTCCCCCCATACCGACGTGAATGAAGGAGAGACAGGGGGGCCATCCACTTGCATTTTTAAGGGGATGGGAGTATGATAAAAGACACGCTTGATGAAGAAGAGAGGGGTAGCCTATGGCGGTATTCGACACCCACGCCCACTATGACTCCGGGGCCTTCAACGCCGACCGGCTGGAAGTGCTGGCCTCTATGCCGGGATGCGGGGTGGAGCTGATTTTAAATCCCGGCTGTGATCTGGAGAGCTCAAAGACGGCCCTGGAGCTGGCAGACCGCTTTCCCTATGTCTACGCGGCAGTAGGGGTCCACCCCTCCGACTGTGGAGACTGGGAAGACGGGGCTCTACTGGAGCTGCGGGCGTTGGCCGCCCACCCGAAGGTCCGGGCCATTGGAGAGATCGGACTGGACTACTACTGGAAGGATAACCCGCCTCGGGCCTTACAGCAGAATGTCTTTCGCCGCCAGCTGGAGCTGGCCCAGTCCCTCCATCTGCCCGTTATCGTCCATGACCGGGAAGCCCATCAGGACTGCCTGACCATTGTCCGGGAGTATCCCCAGGTTACCGGGGTGTACCACTGTTATTCCGGCAGTCTGGAGGACGCCAAGGTGCTGGTCAAGCTGGGATGGATGCTGTCCTTCACCGGCGTCATTACCTACAAAAACGCCAGGAAGGCCCTGGAGGTCATCGACTGGCTGCCCATGGACCGGATTATGATTGAGACTGACTCCCCCTACCTGACGCCGGAACCCTTCCGGGGTAAGCGGAACGACTCCAGCCATGTTCATCTGGTGGCGGAAGCCATCGCCCGGGTGAAGGGGCTGACTTCGGATGAGGTGGCCCGTATCACCCTGGAGAACGGGAAACGGTTTTTTGGCATCAAAGGGGGAGAGCCTAATGAGGCGCCGTAGTATCTGGTACTGGCGCTGGGACTTGTTGCTGACTGTGCTGCTGTCAGCTGGGATCGCCTTTGGAGCGCAATACCTGTACGAACAGACACTGGAGGAGGGGTACCAGGCGTATTTGGAGAAGAACGCCGCGGAAGAAGGCTCAGTCGGTGCGGTGGCCAGTGAAGATATCCCTCTGGCTGAGACCTTGGCTGATATGGAGAACAACGAGTATTTTACGATGGAGATGGACTCCATTACTCTGAATAGCAACAGCCCCGGCGGCTATATCGACGGACTATTCTGGCATATTTTCCAGTTGGAAGACGGCACACGGATCGCCGCCAAAGTCAACTCGGACAGCGTGGTATACCGGGAGGAGGGGGAGGCCCCTATGACAGCCAGCTATGCCCGCCTGCCCATCGGCACTCTGGCGCGGGAGTCCCTGACGGACGACCAGCTGGAGGAGCTGAACAAGTACCATGGAGTTACCGTGGATACCTGCTATATTGACATGGAGGGGGGCCACGCCACGGCTAGCCAGGAGGATTATGTGGAATACCACGGCCTGTTGGCCTGGGCCGCGGCCTTCGCGGCTGCCTGGATCATCATTCGGTTTGTGGGGGTGCGCACAGGTGTCTTTCCACCTATGCTGCCCAAGAAGAAAAAGGAGAGGACGGATCTACCATGACCATTACCTATGAATATGAGGACGCGCTGTATGTGAACCTGACCAACAAATGCAACTGCAACTGCGAATTCTGCCTGCGCCACGGCAGGGCGCAGGGGTCCATCTATACCGAGGACTCCCTGTGGCTGGAGCGGGAGCCTACCCGCCAGGAGGCTCTGGACAGCTTTTTGAGCCGGGATGTGTGCTCCTACCGGGAGATCGTATTCTGTGGCTATGGCGAGCCCACCTACCGCCTGGATGATATCTTGTGGCTGGTGGACGAGCTGAAGGGGCGTTTCGGGGATAAGCTGCCCCCAGTGCGTATCAACACCAATGGACACGCCAATCTGATTCTGGGCCGGGATGTGTGCCCAGAGCTAAAGGGACGCATCGATACCCTGTCTATTTCTCTCAACTCGGACAACGCGGCGGACTACACCGCCCTGTGCCACCCCGTTCAGGGGGAGGCGGCCTATCAGGCCATGCTGGATTTTGCCGGAGAGGCCAAGCGCTATGTGCCCCATGTGGTGCTGACTATTGTGGACAAGGACAAGACGCAAGAGGAGATCCAGAACTGTCGGGACATCGCTGACCGGTTGGGAGTGAAGCTGCGTATCCGCAGCTTTATCGACTCCTGAACGGAGAACACCGGGGCAGCCAATAAGAAAAGGGGGCGCCCCTGTAGCGCACCCCCAAGTTGAATTTACGCGGTGAGAGCCAGCTCCTCTCTGGCCTCCCGCTCGTTATCGGCAGAGAAGCAGAACCGCCCTGCCCAGTCGTAGACCTCCACATGTCCCCGTACCCAAACGATGCTGTAATCCATAATGTTCTGCTCCTTTCTTGTCTGATCGACAACCTAAGTATAGGAAAAGAGCAGTCCCATAAAACGGACTTTTTACAGGGCGTTGAGGAGTGAGTAGACATGATCATCATAAGCGCTCTTTATTTAGTCAGCCTCTATGGGACCCAGGCCGTTTTACTGGGACCCATTCTGCTGTCGGACGGGAGTGGAGACCTGGATATCCCATGGGGACTGCTGCCGCCGGCGGTGATCGCCAACCTGATTCTTGCCGTGGTAGCCATCATCTTTCTGATCAAGCGGGTGAGGCGAGTCCAGGCAGACCTTTCCGCCCGGAGAAGGCTGAATCACTTGGCCTTGGCCATGAAGCTGCTGACCATCCCCTTTTTTATCACGCACCTGCAGATCTGGTCAATGATGTTAGCCGCCTTTCTCGTGATTCCAGGTCTGCAGATCTTGCTGCCCTTCGGATTTCTTGGCGTAGCCTTTGCCTATTCCGTGGTGCTGGCCACCTCGGCCTACTCCATCAGCGGGCTGTATGTGCAGTACCGGCTGGGCAACCTGACGGGGAAAAAGTTTGCCCGAAATGTGATTTTTCAACTGATCTTTGTGCTGGATGTAATCAGTTATCTCGTATTTTATTTCCAGATCCGCCGGTCCTGTAAGGAGCAGACGGGATGTGAGAAAGGAGAGAGCTGAAATTGGACCCGATTTTTTACACAGTTCAGAGAGTCAACGGAGATTACGCCGACCTGCTGTCTGATGGGGGGCGGGAGCACTCTATTACCATGTTCCTGCTGCCGGAGGGGACCACGGTGGGCAGCCGGTTGAAGTGGGAGGACTTTCAGTGGGAGCTGATTTGAAAAATCCCTGTGCCTTTTGGACACAGGGATTTTTTATTAGCAAGCTTTTTACTTGTTGCTGCGCCGCCAGATGCCCATTTTCTCCGCGTCCTTGATGAGCTGTTCACGGAAATCAGGGTGGGCGATGGAGATGGCTGCCTCAGCGCGCTGCCAAGTGGACAGGCCCTTCATACATACCATTCC
The DNA here is from genome assembly GCF_025567565.1 of Muriventricola aceti. Taxonomy (NCBI): domain Bacteria; kingdom Bacillati; phylum Bacillota; class Clostridia; order Eubacteriales; family Oscillospiraceae; genus Muriventricola; species Muriventricola aceti. The sequence goes on from NZ_JAOQKF010000003.1 coordinate 139,249, forward strand.
GTACTCAGTCACGATGTAGTGGGTGCAGGACCGGGGATCGGTGCAGATGGAGCCGGGAGTCAGAGTGGGGACGATGCGGCTCTTGACCGTGCCATCCTTGCCGGTGACGGTGGAGGACATACAGATGAAGCTCTTGCCCCCCTTGGACAGGTAAGCGCCCATGGCGAAGTCCAACTGTCCGCCAGTGCCGGAGATGTGCTTGATGCCGGCAGACTCGGCGTTGACCTGGCCGAACAGGTCCATGTCAATGGCGTTGTTGATGGAGATGAAATTGTCGATCTGGGCCATGACATGGACGTCGTTGGTATAGTCCACAGGGGCAGCCATCACGTCGGGATTGCGGTCCACGTAGTCATACAGCTTCTGGGTGCCGGCCGCAAAGGCAAAGACCTGGCGGCCTTTATCCAGCGCCTTGTGCCGTCCGGTGATCTTGCCGGCGGCGGCCATGTCCACGAAGGCGTCCACATACATCTCGGTATGGACAGACAGATCCTTTAGATCGGACTGAGCGATCATGGCGCCGATAGCGTTGGGCATACCACCGATGCCAAGCTGCAGGCAGGCACCGTTGGGGATCTGGGGCACCACCAGGTTGGCCACCGCTTTGTCCACCTCAGTAGCAGGGCCGCCGGCGCCAAGCTGGGCGATGGGGGGATTATCTCCTTCCACCACATATGTCACGTCCTGAATGTTGATTTCTGTACCAGTCAGGCCATAGACCCAGGGAAGATTTTGATTGACCTCTACGATGACGCGCTTCGCCCGGGCCAGCATATCCGCCAGGTGGGAGCAGGCCAGACCAAAATTAAAGTTGCCATGCTTATCCATGGGGGTGACCTGGAGCATTACCACATCTACGGGATCCAGGTGTTCCCGGTAGAACCGGGGCAACTCGGAGTAGCGCATGGGGCTGAAATAACCCATTCCCTTGGCGATGATCTTCCGGTCGATTCCGCTGCAGTGCCAGGAGTGCCAGGCGAAGTGCTCCCCGGCGTCCTCGGCCTTGGCGATCTCGGGCATCCACATGGTGACGCCGCCCCGGACCTTGACATCGGTTAGCTCATTCTGCCGGGCGGCCAGGGCCTTGTCCAAGGCAATGGGGTGGTTGGTACACCAGGTGTAATCTACCCAGTCACCGGACTTGACCACCTTGACCGCCTCGTCGGCGGTGGTCAGCTTCTGCTGATAGAGGGCCTGATAATCCATACTGTTTTCCTCCATATTCTGTATATTAAATAGTATTTTGTAAGACAAATTGACTGGGAGCGGACATGGAAGCGGGAGAGGGCCCCTCTGCTCCGTCCACCGGGATCATCTGCCAATATCCAAGTAATAGGGCTTCATCAGGCTATGCTGCTCGGTGGAGTCCTTAGGCTGACCATTCCGGCGGGGTTCCAGTGGCTGGGAATGGCGCCTGTCGGGGCGGGAGGTCCGCTTCTTGCCGCCGGACTTCTTTTCCAGCGGGCCTTTGGGCGCAGCCCCCTTGGACTCGGACTGCTGCCCGGCGCGGGACTTGGCCTTCTGCCGGTGCGCCTGACCGGGCTGGGGGGCCGGCTGGCCCTCTCTGCTGCTATGTCCCTTGCCGGCACGGCTCTCCTTTCGGTCACTCCCGCCGCGAGAGGGAACCAGGGGGGAGCGCCGGGGCGCCAGAAGCCGGGCGGTGGCATCCATGATGACATCGCTGTCCAGAGGGTTGGGCCGGTGGAAATCGGTGCGTGGCATGGCGTCGCCGGTGTCCATCAGCGTGCCGGGACGTACTCCTCGCTTGGGTGGTTCGGAGCGGCGGATGGGACTCTCGTAATCCTGGAGGGCGGCGGGTGCGGTGCCGGGGGGCACCCCTTCAGACTGACCGGCCTTTTTCTTCCGGCGGCGGGAGCGGGAACGCTTTTCCTCCTGCTCTCCTGCCTCCTGGCCCTTCTGCTGGGCCTGGGCCGCCTTGCGCTGGAGGGTCTCCTTCTGGCTCTGGTCCCGCATCCGGCGCAGCTCTTTGGCAGCGGCCCGGGCCTCGGCGTCCTCAGCGTTGATGGGCTTGCCGTTTTTGTCCCGCTTGGGGGCCTCAAAGACCTCCATAGGCCAGGGGTGGTCCTCCACCACAGGTACCTTTCGTCCCATAAGCTTCTCAATATCATTCAACAGGGGTTTTTCCGAGAAATCGCACAGGGCCACGGCCACGCCCTCCCGGCCCGCTCGGCCGGTGCGGCCGATGCGGTGGACATAGGTTTCCGGGACTTCGGGCAGATTGTAGTTAAAGACATGGGACAACTCCTCGATGTCCAGCCCACGGGCGGCGATATCAGTGGCCACCAGGCATTGGATCCGGCCAGCCTTAAAGTCAGACAGAGCCTGCTGCCGGGCGGTCTGGCTCTTATTGCCGTGGATGGCGGCGGCGGGGATCCCCGCTTTGACCAAGTCCCGGGCAACCTTGTTGGCCCCATGCTTGGTCCGGGTAAAGACCAGCGCGTTCTTCGCCTTCAACTGTTCCACCAGAAGCGCCAGAAGCTGGGTCTTATTGCCCCGGTCTACGAAGTATACGGTCTGGTGGATGGCATCCACCGGGGAGGATACCGGATCTACCGCGACCTTGACCGGATCCTTCAGCAGAGAGTTTACCAGCTCGGTAATCTCCGGGGGCATGGTAGCAGAGAAAAAGAGCGTCTGCTTCTTTTGGGGCAGCCACTTGAGTATTTTTTTCACGTCGTGGATAAAGCCCATATCCAGCATCCGGTCGGCTTCGTCCAGGACAAAAATTTCCAGATGATTGGCGGAGATCAGCCCCTGGTCGTGGAGATCAATGAGCCGGCCCGGAGTGGCTACCAGGATATCCACCCCCCGCTTCAGCGCCTCGGCCTGGGGGGCTTGACCCACGCCGCCGAAAATGACGGTGTGGCGCAGCTTCAGATACTTGCCGTAGGCCGCAAAGCTCTCTCCAATCTGGATGGCCAGCTCGCGGGTAGGGGTGAGGATCAGAGCACGGATCGGACGGCCGGCGGCGGGAGAGGCGGCCAGCCGCTGGAGAATGGGGGCGGCAAAGGCGCAGGTTTTGCCCGTGCCAGTCTGGGCACAGCCCAGTACGTCCCGGCCCTTCAAGGCAGGGGGAATGGCCTTCTCCTGGATGGGAGAGGGCTTGGCATAGCCCTGCTCCTCCAGGGCACGCAGGATGGGGGCGTTGAGCCCCAAATCACGAAATGTCATTGGATCCTTCCTTTTCTGATTCAGAACGGAGCCGGATCGCTGCCGTCTGGCCCACATTGACCCCGTGGGCTGGGGCAGAGAGGTCCTGGGACAGACAGTCCAGAACCGCACCCGTAGTCTGGGCAAGAGTCTGACCAGGCAGGCAATCGACGATGAGATCGGCATATTTTTCATAAAGGGGGCCTCGATAGGCCATTAAATCCGCCAGGCCCTGTCCCGGAGCCATGGCAATGCCCCGAGTGGCCAGATCCTGGATGCGGCGGTCCAGCTCCTCCAGAGGGACGCGGAGATAGATGACCCGTCCCAGTTCCTTCAAATACAGCGCGCCTTTTTCCCGGCATACCGCGCTTCCCCCTGGGGCAATGACCGCGTTCTGACACTGAAGGGAGAGAACAGCTTCCTCCTCCGCGTCCAGAAAAGCCTCGGCCCCCTGAGTATCCAGGATCTCTTGAAGAAGGGCGCCCTCCCGCCGCTGGATGACCAGATCTACATCGACAAAGCTCAACCCCAGGGCCTTGGCCAGCAGAACCCCCACAGTGCTTTTGCCAGAACCAGGCATACCGATGAGTACGAGGTTGTCCAAAAAGATTCCGCCTTTCCCTATTATAATATGCTCCAGTATGCCAAGGGCATAGGAACGATTCCAGGGAGAGGGAGGCGCACAACAAAATGGTCGGACAGCGGCCCGGCCCCGAAAAATAGTATTGTCCCATATGCTCTGAGAATTTATTATACCATACCTTTTTTGGAAAAGAAAGGGGGGACAGGACGAAAAGGAAATGGTGGGCCATGCTGAAAAACCGGATGACACTGGAGCGAAAAAATGCTATAATGGCGGCAAACAGGAGGGACATAACGGGACTGACAGCCCTGAGGAGGGGACCGAGCGGACCGACGGCATGGCACGATTGTAGTATTGCGGGATGAAAAAGTGTCCCATCTCGGGCGGAGAGGGATAAAAGGGGAGAAAAAAGTGGATCTTTTTGTGGCGTTTGGGGTGTTCCTGGCTTGTGTGGCCTGCTGTATGGTCATGGGGCTGCCCCAGTTTTTGGCCCTGCTGGTGGGGCTGGTGTGCTTTTTCCTGGTCGGGATGCACCGGGGACACCGGGCGGCTGACCTGGTCCAAATGACCCTGACGGGAATGAAGACCTCAGTAAAGGTGCTGCGTATCCTGGTCCTGATCGGGCTGCTCACCGCCCTGTGGCGGGCGGGGGGGACGGTGGCCTTCTTCGTCTGGGGAGGCGCACAACTCATCACACCCAGGACCTTCATCCTGGTGGCCTTTTTGCTGCCAGCCCTGTTCAGCTTGGCCTTTGGCAGTTCCTTCGGTGTAGTGGGCACCGCGGGAGTGATCCTGATGGCCATCGCCCGCAGCGGCGGGGCCGATCTAACCGTCACCGCCGGGGCTATCATATCCGGGATCTATGTGGGAGAGCGGCTGTCCCCCGCTTCCTCCTCCGCGGCGCTGACAGCGGCGGTGTCAGGGGCGGAGCAGAGGGCCTTTCAGCACGAGATGTGGCGCACTACCCCTCTGCCCATGGCTTTGTCGCTGGCTGTCTACGGTGTCCTATCCATCCTGTGTCCCATCCGGCAGGTAGACAGCCACATCATCGAGGCTTTAGAGAGCGGCTTTCAGTTGAGCTGGGTGACACTTCTTCCAGCCGCCGCCGTGCTCCTTCTGCCCTGGCTCAAAATAAGCGCGTTCCTGTCCATCACTGTCAGCTGTGTCCTGGCCGCCATCTGCGCCCTGTTCGTCCAAGGGATGGATCTGGGTGAACTGCTGCTGGCCTGTCTGGTGGGCTACCAGACAGCTCAACCGGGTCTGGCGGACATTATGGCCGGCGGAGGCCTGAGTTCCATGATCAACGTCGTGCTGACTGTGGTCCTGTCCTGCGCCTATTCTGGTATCTTCAACGGGACCGGGCTGCTGGATCCGGTGACTGACCGGGTGGGGCATCTGGTAGACCGGGTAGGTCTGTTCCCCGTCCACATCCTGCTGTCCTTTGGCTGCTGCGGCCTGTTCTGTAACCAGGCTGTGGGCATTGTGATGGGGGCCCAACTGATGGAGGGGGAGTACCGCCGGCGGGGCCTGGATTCCATGGAACTGGCGGTCAATCTCGGAAATTCTGTGCTTAATCTAGCCGGTCTGGTGCCCTGGGCCATCTCCGCCAGCGTCCCGCTGACCACCCTTGGGGTGGGAGCGTCAGCGCTGCCCCTGGCGGTCTACCTCTATCTGGTGTCCCTGTGCTGGTGGGCTTGCCTGGTCTGGAAGGAAAAGAAGAGAAAGAAGGCGGCGGCATTATGAGAGATATCATAAGCGTTGGAGAGGTCCTCATCGACCTGACCCAGACGGGAACAACAGATCAGGGAATCCCAGCCTTTGCCGCCAATCCAGGAGGAGCCCCCGCCAATGTGGCGGTAGCGGCGGCGCGGCTGGGGGCGGAGACCGCCTTTTTTGGAAAAGTGGGCCGGGACAGCTTTGGCGCCTACCTGCGCCGGGTGCTGGAGGAAAATGGCGTGGACTGCTCCGGCCTGCGGACGGGCAGCCAGCCCACCACCCTGGCTGTGGTGTCGGTAGACTCGCGGGGAGAGCGGGACTTTCAGTTCATCCGGGGGGCCGACTGCACTTTAAGCCCGGAGGAGGTGGATGAGGAGGCTCTGGGCCGCACCAAATTTCTCCATTTTGGCTCGGTGAGCCTGACGGCGGGACTGGAGCGAAACGCTACCATTTTCGCTGCCCGCCACGCCCACCGAGCGGGCGTCCTGGTCAGCTATGACCCCAACTATCGGGCGCCCCTGTGGAAGAATCCAGAGGAGGCCGCCCAGTGGATGGCCATACCTCTGCCCCTGGTGGATGTGATCAAGCTGTCAGAGGAGGAGCTCCCCCTCCTCACCGGCACGCGGGACCCAGAGGAGGGCAGCCGCCTGTTGGAAGAGCGGGGTATTTCCCTGATCTTGGTCACACTTGGGGAGCGGGGGGCCTTCTGCCGCTGGCGGGGAGAGAGCTTTTCTGTCCCCGGTGCCTCGGTCCAGGTCGCTGACACCAACGGAGCCGGAGATACCTTCCTGGGGGCTGTGCTGGCCCGGCTGTGCAGCCGGGGAAGGGAGCCGCTGGCGGGGCTGACGGCAGAGGAGCTGCGGGACATTCTGACCTATGCCAACCGAGCGGCTGCCATCACCTGCTCCAGAAGCGGAGCGATCCCGGCTATGCCCAGGGCGGAGGAACTGTGAGTCTTGAGGGAAAAGGAGATGGTGACCAGGTGAAGCAGTTTCCGTACACGGTAAAGGACCCGCTGGGTCTCCATGCCCGGCCTGCCGGCCTATTGGTCCAGACAGCCAGAGGCCTGGACAGCACGGTTGCCATAATCAAAGGAGGGACAGCGGTGGAGGCTACCCGGATCATCGCCTTGATGACATTGGGCGTGCGCCAGGGGGATCAGATCACCGTGACCGTCCAAGGGGGAGATGAAGAGAGGTCCATAGCGGTCCTGGAGCGTTTTTTCCGGGAGAACCTGTAAAGGAGGCTGGTTTCATGGAGGCGATCAGGGGGACATGGAGCATCGGCGGAATTGCCTTAGGTCCCATCCGCATCTGTCCCCGAATGGGCCGAACTGATACAGCCGGGCCGACATTGTCCCCGGAGGAGGAGCTGAACCGCTTTGAGGCCGCCCGGCGCGGCGCCATGGACCAGCTGGAGGACCTCTATGGACGGGCCTTGGACCAGGCGGGGATGGAGGCGGCTGCCATTTTCCGCATCCACCAGATGCTGCTGGAGGACCCGGATTACCAGGAGGCGGTGCACACCTCCATTCGCCGGGGAGAGGGAGCTTGCCAAGCGGTTCAGAGGGCGGGAGCGCGGTTCACCGCCCTCTTTTCCGCTATGGAGGACGAGTATATGCAGGCCAGGGCCGACGACATGAGGGACATTACGCGCCGGGTGGCGGACCTGCTTACCGGAGTCCGGGAGGAGGACTTGCTGGGCGGGGAGCCGTCCATTCTGGCGGCAGAGGAATTGTCCCCCAGCCAGTTGATCGGACTGGACCGGGACAAGCTGTTGGGGCTGGTTACCCGAGATGTGGGGGCCAGCAGCCATACCGCGATCCTGGCCCGGGCCATGGGCGTCCCGGCTGTGATGGGGGTAGAAATCCAGGAGGACTGGCAGGGAAGAACAGCCATGCTGGATGGAGACCGGGGCTGGCTGTACCTTGACCCCACAGAGCAGATAGTGGAGGAGGGGGAGCAGATGGCCCGTAAGGGCAGGGAGGAGCGGCTGCGGTTAAACCAGTGGAGAGACCGGGATACAGTTACTTTGGATGGCCGGGAGATGCCGTTGCTGGCCAATATTGGCAGCGGCGCCGAGGGGGAGCTGGCCCGGCAGAAGGGCGCCCAGGGCGTGGGGCTGTTCCGAAGTGAGTTCCTCTTCCTGGACCGGGATACCTGTCCGGATGAGGAGGAACAGTTTGCCGCCTATTCCCAGGTGGTGCGGGCGATGGCTGGCCGGCCGGTGGTCATCCGGACCTTGGATGTGGGGGGAGACAAACAGGCCCCCTGTCTGGGGCGTGAGGGGGACAGCTCCCCCTTGGGATGCCGGGGTATCCGGCTGTCCCTAGCCCGTCCCGACCTGTTTCGCCCACAGCTCCGGGCCATTCTCCGGTCTGGTGCTCTGGGACCAGTTTCCCTGATGCTGCCCATGGTGACAGCCCCGTGGGAGGTCCGAAGGGCGAGGGAGATCCTGGAGGAGTGCCGAAGTGAGTTGCGGAGCCAGGGCCGGGAGCCGGGAGAAGTGAGAGTGGGGATCATGGTGGAAACGCCTGCCGCCGTTGTGCTGGCGGATGAGCTGGCCTTAGAGGCGGACTTTTTTTCCCTGGGGACCAACGATCTGACCCAGTATACTCTGGCGGCAGATCGATGCCGCGCCGGCGGCGCTTACGATCCCAGGCACCCGGCCGTTTTGCGGATGATCCGCCACACCGTGGAGGCGGGGCACCGGCACGGCCTCCGGGTGTCGATCTGTGGAGATCTGGGGGCAGATCCTGATTTGACGGAGACCTTCCTCCGGATGGGGGTGGACAGCTTGTCCATATCCCCAGAGTTCATTCTGCCCTTAAGAGAATTGATTAGCGGTCTGGATTTATCCGAAGACCGTCCAGCGGAGTAACAGACTAAGGAGCCGCGCGGTGTACAGCCGTGCGGCTCTTTTGATAAGATCCGGAAAAACGCCCATACTATCCTCTTGACAAAGCTGAGATGTCAGGGTATGATATATACACCCCACCCAGGGGGGGTATAAATAAGCCGGCGATACCTTGGAAAGCGATATCTTTGAGCGGCAAAGCTGGAGGATATGGCGGAGCGAGGACAGGAAGCAGGAATTCAATCAAACAGGCAGCGCCTGCTCCGTTTCCCATTCAGACCGTTCTATTTGAATGGTGGCACGCGCACTGTAATCTCTAAGGCAGCAGAGCCGCCCCCGAAAATCCTCCGCTCCGAATTTGTGCCGCCTCCGCAGTGTGGAGCGCGGCGCACCCCATATGGGCGGAGGGGGACAGCGCAACGAGGTGATACGATGAAGCAAAAATTCAATATCACAGGCATGACCTGTTCCGCCTGCTCCGCCCATGTGGAGAAGGCGGTCAGCAAGATGGAGGGCGTCAGAAGTGCCGCGGTCAGTCTGATGACCAACTCCATGGTAGCGGAGTACGACGAAGGTGTCGTCACGGCACAGGATATCATTCAGGCGGTCACCGCCTCTGGCTATGGCGCCTCCCTGCCCCAGGAAAAAGGAAAGGCGGCTGCCCCGCAAAAAGATGACACCATGGAGCGGGAGCTGGCCTCTATGAAGCGTCGGCTGATCTGGTCCTTCGTCTTTCTCATTCCCCTATTCTATATCTCAATGGGCCACATGATGGGCGCTCCCCTGCCTGCCTTCCTGCTGGGACATGAGAACGCCGTAGCCTTCGGGCTGACCCAGCTGCTCCTTACTCTGCCTATCATGTATCTCAACGATAAGTATTACAAGGTGGGCTTTAAAACGCTCTGGCATCGGGCGCCCAACATGGACTCCCTGATCGCCGTGGGCTCCATCGCCGCGGTTATCTATGGCGTGTTCGCCATTTACCAGATGGGCTATGGACTGGGCCATGGGGATATGGAGCGGGTGGCCCGCTACCACATGGACCTGTATTTCGAGTCTGCTGGAATGATCCTGACCCTGATTACCCTGGGGAAATTTTTGGAGACCCGCTCTAAGGGCAAGACCAGCCAGGCTATCACCCGCCTGATGGACCTGGCGCCCAAGACGGCCTCTGTCCTTCGGGGCGGGGTGGAGGTGGAGATTCCCGTGGAAGAGGTCCAGGTGGGGGACCGAGTGGTGGTCCGGCCGGGCCAGTCCATCCCAGTGGACGGCGTGATCGTAGAGGGCCAATCCGCTGTGGATGAGTCTGCCCTCACCGGGGAGTCTCTCCCTGTGGACAAATCTGTGGGGGATAAGGTGGCCGCCGCTTCCATCAACAAATCCGGTTTCTTTACCTTTGAGGCCAGCCGGGTGGGGGAGGATACCACTCTGGCTCAGATGATCCGACTGGTGGAGGAGGCTTCTGCCTCCAAGGCTCCCATCGCCAAGCTGGCGGATAAGGTAGCCGGCGTCTTTGTCCCGGTGGTAATGCTGATCGCCGCGGTCACCGCCGTCGTTTGGCTGGTTGTCACCGGCGGGGACGTGACAAAGGCTCTCACTGCCGGCGTGGCGGTGCTGGTCATTTCCTGCCCCTGTGCCCTGGGGCTGGCCACCCCCGTGGCCATTATGGTGGGGACCGGAAAGGGAGCGGAAAACGGCATCCTCATCAAATCCGCTGAGGCGCTGGAGACCCTCCACACCATTGATACGGTGGTACTGGACAAGACCGGCACCCTGACTCAGGGGAAGCCGGTGGTGACCGATATCCTGCCGGCGGCTGATCTGGAGGAGGACGGCCTGCTGACCTTGGCAGCCTGTTTGGAGGGGCCGTCGGAACATCCCCTGGCTGCCGCCATCGTAGAGGAGAGCAGGGGCAGGAAATTGCCCATCACTTCGGTAGGCAACTTTGAGGCCGTCCATGGCCGAGGGGTGCGGGCAACCATCAGAGACCGATACTTCCTGGGGGGAAACCGGGCGATGATGGAGGAGGCTGGAGTGGACCTGGCCGAATTTGGGGTCCAGGCGGACACTCTGGCCGCCCAGGGAAAGACGCCTCTGTACTTTGCGGACGGGGAGCGGGTGCTGGGCCTTATCGCGGTAGCGGACACCCCCAAACCCTCCAGCGCGGCCGCCGTGGCAGCTTTTCGGACGCTGGGACTGGACGTGGTTATGCTTACCGGCGACAACCGGCGTACTGCCGACGCCATTGGCAAGGAACTGGGGGTGACCCAGGTGATGGCCGAGGTTCTGCCCCAGGACAAGGAGCGGAAGGTGAAGGAGCTCCAGGATCAGGGCAGGAAAGTGGCCATGGTGGGCGACGGCATCAACGACGCCCCCGCCCTGGCCAGGGCGGACGTGGGACTGGCCATCGGAGCCGGGACTGACGTGGCCATCGAAAGCGCGGACATCGTGCTGATGAAGTCTGACCTGCTGGACGCGGCCTCCGCGGTGGAGCTGTCCCGGGCCACCATCCGAAACATCAAAGAAAACCTGTTCTGGGCATTTTTCTATAACTCGCTGGGTATTCCTCTGGCTGCCGGTGTATTTTATACCACCCTCCATTGGCAGCTCAATCCCATGTTTGCCGCTGCCGCCATGAGCCTAAGCTCGGTCTGCGTAGTGACAAATGCCCTGCGCCTGCGCTTTTTCAAAAGCAAATTCAAATCCCCGCCCACAGAGGAGCGGAGCGCCCGGGAGGGAGCCTGCCCCCTGGAGATAAAGGAAACAGAGCAAGGAGGAACAGAAACGATGAACAAGACCATGATAATCGAGGGCATGATGTGCGGCCACTGCACCGGACGGGTGGAGAAGGCCCTGTCCGCCATTGACGGAGTGGACAAGGTAGAGATGAGTCTGGAGGATAAGTCCGCCGTTTTGTCCCTATCTAAGGAAGTGGATGACAAGGTGCTCACCGACGCCGTCACCGAGGCAGGCTATGAGGTGGTGTCTGTCAAGTGAAGGCAGACCACGCCCAGGTGAACCGGCTGCTAAAGACCGCCCGCGGGCAGATTGACGGCATTTTGAAGATGGTGGAGGAGGACCGCTACTGCCTGGATGTATCCAGCCAGATCATGGCCGCCCAGTCCATCCTGAAAAAGGCCAACCGGATGGTGCTCAGGGCCCATATGGACTGCTGCGTCCGGGAGGCGGCCGCCTCCGGCGACCCGGACGCCAAGCTGGAAGAGCTGGCTGCCCTGCTGGATAAGCTGACGGACTGAAGCGAATATTTGAGTAGACTGCGGCGGCGGGTCCTACAAATAGGGGCCCGCCGCCCATCCCGTTTCTTACCTTAACTTATAAAAAATAAAAAATAGCTTGACGAATAGCGGGAAAGATGATATAGTATCCCATACCTGTGAAAAGGGGCTTTTTTGTCGTGCGCATTTTTACGGTGTTTGACGTCCGACCCCCTTGGCCATACTTGGAACACAGGGAGGCAACAGAGCCGGATCCCACCGTAGACCATGGCGTATTGCGCCCTTGTGTCGCTGGATCTGGCAATATGGCCGGGTCCGGCGTTTTCTGTTTTAGGAACGCTTTTTCTCCCGTCCGACTCAACGCGGGCCGCTGCGGCGGTCCCTGTAAATTCAAAAGGAGGTGCCGAACAAATGGCAAGCAAAGCCGGCGCGCGCATTAAGATCACCCTGCGGTGCTCTGAGTGCAAGCAGAGAAACTACAACACCATGAAGAACAAGAAGAATACCCCTGACCGCCTGGAGCTGAACAAATACTGCCCCTTCTGCAGAAAGCACACCGTCCACAATGAGACCAAGTAATTGGAGCCTCACAGGCTGAAAGGAAAGAAGGGTAGCAACATGGCTGAGAACGAGAAGCTGGAGCAGACTGCCCAGACTGCTTCTGACAAGGCCGACAAGGCCAAGAAGGACAAGAAGTCCGAGAAAAAGTCCAAGCCCGGCGTCTTTGCCCGCATTGGCAAGTGGCTCAAGGATATGAAGAGCGAGCTGAAGAAAGTCCAGTGGCCCACCCGCAAGCAGACGGTCAACAACACCCTGATCGTCATCGCCTGTGTGGTCGTGGTTGGCATCTTTATCTGGCTGTTTGACCTGGTGGCCAACAAGGGGATCGGCCTGATCCTTTCCCTGCTGGGCTGAGGGCGCGGACTATGGCTGACAACGCGAACTGGTATGTGGTACACACCTATTCCGGGTATGAGAATACGGTGAAGGCCACCATCGAGAAGTATGTGGAGAACCGCAACATGAGAGATCTGATCCACGAGATCAGCATCCCCATGGAAACGGTTACCGAGATCACCGACAACGGTCCCAAGGACGTGGAGCGGAAGGTCTTTCCCGGCTATGTCCTGGTCAAGATGGTGATGAACGACGAGACCTGGCACGTGGTGCGCAATATCCGCGGCGTCACCGGATTTTTGGGCGAGGGCAATAAGGCCATCCCCCTGTCTGAAGACGACGTGGCTGCCCTTGGGGTGGAGAAGCGCGAGATCGTAGTCAGCTATCAGCTGGGCGACACGGTCAAGATCACCGAGGGCGCCCTGGAGTCCTTCCTGGGCACCGTGGAAGAAATTGACCTGGAGCGCGGCAAGGTTCGGGTGGTAGTGTCCATGTTTGGACGCGAGACCCCCGTGGAGCTGGAGCTGGACCAGGTGGAGCCCGCAAATTCCTGACAATGACCGACTGGACGCAGGATGCGGCGGCTATGGCGCGCCGCATGCTTCAGGTTGGGTCATAAATGGCGCACCAGGGTCGCCGCGCCCTACAAAAGCGGCCCGCACAAGTGGGAGGAGCGATTACCGCTCCGCCAAACGACCACATTTTTCAAATGGAGGTGCTCTTTCGTGGCACAGAAAGTAACTGGATATGTAAAACTTCAGATCCCCGCCGGCAAGGCGACTCCCGCCCCCCCTGTTGGCCCCGCTCTGGGCCAGCACGGCGTGAATATCGCCGCCTTTACCAAGGAGTTCAACGAGCGCACCAAGAACGACGTGGGTATGATCATCCCCGTTATCATCACCGTATATGCCGACCGCTCCTTTACCTTTATCACCAAGACTCCTCCCGCCCCCGTGCTGATCAAGAAGGCCTGTAATCTGGAGAAGGCCTCCGGCGTGCCCAATAAGAACAAAGTGGCCACCATCAGCAAGGAAGACGTCCGCAAGATCGCCGAGATCAAGATGCCCGACCTGAACGCCGCCTCCATCGAGGCCGCTATGAGCATGATCGCCGGCACCGCCCGTTCCATGGGCATCCTGGTGGGCGAGTAAGGAGGGTTAGAGATGTTTAGAGGTAAGAAATATCAGGAGAGCGCCAAGAAGATCGACCGCAACGCTCTGTACGATACCGCCGACGCCATGAAGCTGGTCGTCGATACCGCCACCGCTAAGTTCGATGAGACCGTGGAGCTCCACGTGAAACTGGGTGTCGACTCCCGCCACGCTGACCAGCAGGTCCGCGGCGCCATCGTTCTGCCCCACGGCACCGGCAAGACCCAGCGCGTGCTGGTCTTTGCCAAGGCCGCCAAGGCGGACGAGGCCAAGGCTGCTGGCGCTGACTACGTAGGTGAGATGGACCTGGTGGAGAAGATCCAGAAGGAAAACTGGTTCGACTTCGACGTGGTAGTGGCTACCCCCGACATGATGGGCGTGGTAGGCCGTCTGGGTAAGGTGCTGGGCCCCAAGGGCCTGATGCCCTCTCCCAAGGCCGGCACCGTCACCATGGACGTGACCAAGGCCGTCAACGAGATCAAGGCCGGTAAGGTGGAGTACCGTCTGGACAAGACCAATATCATCCACTGCCCCATCGGCAAGGTTTCCTTTGGCCCTGAGAAGCTGGCTGAGAACTTCAACGCCATCATGGGCGCCATTGTTAAGGCCAAGCCCGCCGCCGCCAAGGGCCAGTATATCAAGAGCTGCACTGTGGTATCCACCATGGGCCCCGGTGTGAAAGTCAACGGCGCCAAGCTGATGTAAGACGCGCGCGTACCGCTGGGAGGACCTGGTCCTCGATTTGGCGGCTGCGCTGTGCCCCAATTTTGTTTGTCATGCCCGGACAGGTTTTGCTTGACAAGGCCTGTCCGGGATGATAAAATATCATTCGCGTTCAAAGACAGCAGGTTCCGGCCCGCCGGAGTAAGTCCTGCCGAGAGTGCTTTCAAAAGAATACCTTTTGATGGTACTGTCCTCCTGTCTTTTGACCGGAGGTTTTTTGTTGCGCGGAAACAATTTCTGGAGGTGAATCCAAAATGCCTAACGCAAAGGTCCTTTCTGAGAAGCAGGCTGTTGTGGCCGCTCTGACGGAGCAGCTGAAGGGCGCCGCCAGCGGCGTGCTGGTGGATTACAAGGGTATCACCGTTGCCGAGGACACCGCTCTGCGCGTCGAGCTGCGCCAGAACGAGGTGCAGTATGGCGTGGTGAAGAATACTCTGGCCCGGTTCGCCCTGAACAATGTGGGCCTGGAAAGCCTGGATGAGGTGCTCAACGGCACCACTTCCCTGGCGACCAGCGCCGGCGACCCAATCGCTCCCATGCGTGTGGTCAACAAGTACGCCAAGCAGCTGGGCGATCGCTTCAACATCAAGGGCGGCTTCATGGATGGCAAGGTGCTGTCCCTGGAGGAGATCCTGGCTCTGGCCGAATTGCCCGCTAAGGATGTTCTGCAGGCTCAGGCTCTGGGCATGATGCTGGCTCCTATCACCAGTCTGGCTATCGTGCTGAAGGCCATCGCCGAGAAGGGCGGCGAAGCCGCCCCTGCTGCCGAGGAGGCCGCTGCCCCCGCTGAGGAAGCCCCTGCCGCCGAGTAAGTCGGCGTACCTTTCCCCGCTCCCCGGTGGGGAGAAAAAATTTAGATTTTGATTACACAATTAGGAGGTAAATTATCATGGCAAGTGAGAAGATTACTGCTCTGATCGAGGAAGTCAAGGCTCTGACCGTGCTGGAGCTGTCCGAGCTGGTCAAGGCTCTGGAGGAGGAGTTCGGCGTGTCCGCCGCCGCTATGGCCGCTCCCGCTGCTGGCGGCGCTGCTGCTCCCGCCGCTGAGGAGAAGACCGAGTTTGACGTGGTTCTGGCCAGCTTTGACGCTGCTGCCAAGATCAAGGTCATCAAGGCCGTCCGCGAGATCACCGGCCAGGGTCTGGCCGAGGCTAAGGCTACCGTCGAGGGCGCTCCCAAGGCTCTGAAGGAGGGCGTGTCCAAGGACGAGGCCGAGGAGCTGAAGAAGAAGCTGGAAGAGGCCGGTGCCAAGGTCGAGCTGAAGTAAGCTGTCCCCATGCATTTAAAAGGACTGCCGCTTTTTGCGGCAGTCCTTTTTTCGTTTACCACTTGACCCGCAGTGTATCCCGCAGGCTGACTCCCTGGGCATGAAGAGCGGCCAGGTAGAGGACCAGAGCGAAGGCTAGACTGCCCAGCCCAGCCCAAAGGGGAGGAAGCCCGCTGGCCTTTAGATACCGGAGCAGAAGATTGGTGTTCAATGCGGCCAGGAGAGAGGCCAGCCCAGGGGCAGTCATCCAGCGGAAGAGCTGGGGCCGCAGACCTGTGTGCCGTAGAACAAGAGACAGGCACAGGACAAGCTCCAGCGCGGTGGATACCAGAGCTCCGGCCACATAGCCTTTCATTCCAAGGCCAGGCAGGGGGATCAGAACCAGAGTGCAGGCCAGCTGCACCCCACCACCTAGCAGGGAAACAGCGGCCACCTCCTTCTGGCGGCCAACCCCATTGAGGACGGCGGCCAACACGGAGCAGTAGCAACTCATGGCGGTGGTAACAGCCAGAGGGATCAGGTGCTCTCCTACGCCATCCTGCTTGAACATGAGCCGGCCCAGGTCAGGGCCCAGCACCACCATCAGAGCCATGGCAGGCAGAGTGAGGACAGAGACGGCGGCCATGGCTCGGGAGGACAGCCGCCGCACCTCACCCGGCCAGTTTAAGGCGCAGGCCCGAGCCAGACGGGGGACCAGGACCAGATTGAGGGCGCCCAGAAAGACAATGGGAAGGGAGAGCATGGGCATGGTCATGCCACAGACCACACCGAATTCGGAGATGGCCGCCGACCGCTCCATCCCTCCCTCTACCAGCTTCTGGGGAATTAAAGTGGCGTTGGCCGCTCCCATCAGGTTGCCCAGCAGGGCGTTGGCCCCTACAGGCAGGGCAATGGAGAGCACTCGCTTCCGGCGGATTCGGGCGGTTTCCCCCGGCCCGTTCAGCCCTAAACGGCCTAACCGACGGCGGTACAGGACGGACAGGGTGCAGGCGGAGAATACCTCGCAGATCACCATCCCCAGGACGATAAGCCCGACCACCCGCTCCGGATACTGAGGCAGAAAGAAGAGCAGCAGTCCAAGCACCGCTGCCGTCCGGATGAACTGCTCCACTAGTTCGACGATGGCCGGCGGCCGAACCAGCCCCGCCCCATAAAAGAAGTGCTTGTGTAGATTTTCCACACCGGTAAGGGCAACACAGGGGACCAGCAGAATAAGACCTAGCTGGGTCCTGGCGTCCCCCAACAGCTCCACAGAGATGGGGTCGGACAGCCAGATGACCAGCGCGCCTAGAGGGAGCAGAAGGAGAAAAAAGGCCCGCAGGCAGGTGCCCATTGTCTGGGACAGCCCCCTACGGTTGCCCAGGGCCAGATACTGGGAGGTAAGGTTAGACATGGCGGAGGTCAGGCCAATGGCGGTCAGAGAGAGAAGGACCGAATACACTGGCATGATAAGCTGGTATAGCCCCATGACTTCCGCCCCTACGGCCCGAGACAGGGCCACACGGTAGCCGAAGCCCAGTATCTGGGATACCGCGCCTACAGCGGTGAGGAAGAGCGCCCCCTTGCCCGCCGACAACATTTTTTCGCCCAACGATGATCACCCCTCCCTGTCACTCTATTCGCGGGGAGGGCGCTTCATGACCAAAGGAAAAAAGGAGGCGCGCCGTCTGGCGCGCCTCCTCGGCCGCTTTTTGAACGGGAGAGAGGGGAAGGGGGTTACTCCTCCTCGTCAGCCTCCACCACATCGTCGCTCAGGTCCAAAGAGAACTTGGACTGACAGTTGGGGCACTGTATAAAGCCCTCCGCCAGAGCCTCATCGTCGATGATGAGAGGCTCCTCACAGGTGGGGCACTCCACCTCAAACCAGTCGTCGTCGTAGTCCTCCTCGTCGTTCTCATCCTCGTCAAAGACCACGGACTCCACATCAGCCAGGTCATCGGACAGCACATCGATCTCCTCTCCCAGAGCCAGAGCGTTCTCCTCCAGGTCCTCGATGGACAGGCCGACCTCCTCCAGAATGCCGATCATCACAGAGATGAGCTTTCCCTCCTTGGACTTCTCGGTATCCAAATTCAGGCCCTCGGCCAAACCTTTGAGATAGGCGACTTTTTCGGAAATAGTCATAATCGTTCTCCTTTTCAGGCGGCGGGGACAAACCCCGGCCTACGGTTGTTAGGTGGGACTCACGACGGCTGGGACACTTAACCCTTGCAACGCTCCAGATACTCGCCGGTGCGGGTGTCAATCTTGATTTTGTCGCCAGGATTGATGAACAAGGGGACCTTGATTTCGGCACCGGTCTCCAGAGTAGCGGGCTTGGTCACATTGGTAGCAGTGTCACCCTTGAAGCCGGGATCGGTTTCGGTGACCACCAGCTCAACAAAGTTGGGGGGTTCCACGCCAAAGACGCTGCCCTTATAGGACATGACCTTGCAGGGGGTATTCTCCATAACAAACCGGAAGGAGTCGCCCAGCAGATCCTTGCTGATGGGCAGCATATCAAAGGTCTCCATGTCCATGAAATAGTACAGGTCGCCGTCGTTGTAGCTATACTCCATGTCCTTGCGCTCCACGAAGGCCTGCTCAAATTTGGCGGTGGGATTGAAAGAAGTTTCGGTGACACCGCCGGTGATGATATTCTTCATCTTGGTGCGGACGAAGGCGGCGCCTTTGCCGGGCTTCACGTGTTGAAACTCGACTACCTGCATGACCTTTCCGTCCATTTCAAAAGTCACGCCATTGCGGAAGTCGCTGGCAGAAATCATTGCCATAGGAATCATCCTCCATTATCGTTGAAATAAGCTGATTTATTTTACCCTATTTTCCCTGCTTTGACAAGGGGTTTCCTGGGATTTGATGAAGCGGGCCGGTAAATTTCTCCCATTACAGCAGGATGACGCCGGCCTCCTCGGCGGCCTTGAGGTTGGGCTCATCCCAGAGAGAGCTCTGGACCTCTCCGATATGGGCCTTGCCTAACAGGGCCATAGACACCCGGGACTGCCCGATGCCGCCGCCCATAGTCAGAGGCAGCTCGCCGTTCAGCAGCATTTTGTGGAAGGGCAGGCCGCGCCGGTCGTCACAGCCGGCCAGAGCGAGCTGCCGGTCCAGCGCCTCAGGGTCTACCCGGATGCCCATGGAGGACAGCTCCAGAGACTGACCGTTGACGCTGTCCCACACCAGCAGGTCGCCGTTAAGGGACCAGTCGTCATAGTCGGGCGCCCGACCGTCGTGAGGCTGGCCGGAGCGGAGCTTGCCCCCGATGCCAATGAGAAAGGTGACGGGATGCTCCTGGGTGAAGGCGTGCTCCCTCTCCTTGGGGGTCAACTGGGGGTACAGGTCCTCCAGCTCCTGGGAGGTGATAAAGGTCACTTCACGGGTCAGCTTGGGCAGGACGGACAGCTGGGGAAACACGGTGTGGAGGAAGGACTGGGTCTCGGCCAGGGCGCCCACGATGGAGCGGACGGTCTGCTTCAAGAAATCCAGGTTCCGGTCCTCTCTGGAGATGATTTTCTCCCAGTCCCACTGGTCTACATAGGCGGAGTGGAGGGCGTCCAGTGCCTCGTCTCGACGAATGGCGTTCATGTCGGTGTACAGCCCCTCACCCACCTGGAACTGGTAGCGTTTCAGGGCCAGGCGCTTCCACTTGGCCAGGGAGTGGACCACCACCGCGGTTTCCTGACAGCCATTGATGTCAAAGGACACGGGCCGCTCTACGCCATTCAGGTCGTCATTCAGCCCGGAGGTGGAGGAGACGAACAGGGGGGCGGACACCCGGTGGAGGCGGAGAGCACCGGACAGCTTATCCTCAAAGAGCCGGTTGAGTAGACCGATGGCCTTCTGTGTTTCATAGATGGACAGCAGGGAAGTATAACCCTGGGGGATGTGGATTTGAGGCATGGTGGCAGGGTCCTCCTTTTTCAATCGAATCTCCCTTATTATAACGAATTATTTGCGGGAGCGCAACGGCGTTTTTTACAGTTTTATTACGATTTTGTTTCTGAACTTGCCTTTTCCACTCACTTTACAGTATAATGGCGGTGTTGCGGCCGCGGCGACGACAAAAATAGAAAACGAGGAAACCAAGATGAATTATCATTATGATTCGGAGCTTGTGGGTTAAACCGGGAGGTTTGCGCCCAAACGCTTCGCGCGCCTCCCAAAAGAACACATGATATCTTTTAGGAGGAAATATCCCCATGAATCGGGAAAATAAACGGAAAATATTTGAAAAAGGCTACTATAAGACACATCCCTGCCGAGATAGCTTTACCTGTAAGGTGTGCGGCTGGCTGGTGACGCCGGAGGCGGCGGGCAGCGATCACCGCAACCACTGCCCCAACTGTCTGTCCAGCCTGCATATGGATGAGGAGCCTGGGGACCGGGCCGCCGAGTGTGGTGGCGTGATGGACCCCATCGGGGTCTGGGTCCGGAAAAACGGAGAGTGGGCGGTCATCCACCGGTGCCGCCGGTGCGGTAAGCTAAGTTCCAACCGGTCAGCAGCGGACGACAACCCTGTGAAGCTTATGTCCATCGCGCTGAAACCCCTTGCTATGCCTCCGTTCCCACTGGAGCGTATAGAAGCGATTACCACCCTCATGGGCGGAGAGGACAGGCTTTTGTAACGGCCCATTTCAGAGCGTCCGCTTCGGCGGGCGCTTTATTTCATCTCTTGCCAAACAAGACCGCCATGGCTATAATGATAACCATAAAAAATGACAAGGAGGATCCCGCCATGAAACTGGCAGAGGCCCTGCAGGAACGGGCGGACCTGAACCGTCGTATCGAGCAGCTCCGAAATCGGCTGGAGAACAGCGCCCTCGTCCAGGAAGGAGAGCGCCCTGCGGAAGCTCCCGAGGTGCTTCTGGAGGAACTGGAGCACTGCGCCGCTAGGCTGGAGGAACTGATGGTCCGCATCAATCTTACCAATAGCAGAACGATGGTGGATGGTCTCACCCTTACGGAACTGATTGCGAAAAAGGACTGCCTGTCCCTGAAAATCAGCGTGTACCGGGATCTTCTTCAACAGGCGGGGCAGACCACCCGCCGGGCAACCCGCTCTGAGATTAAGATTCTCAGCACAGTAGACGTGGCCCAGTTGCAAAAGGACACTGATCGGATGGCCCAGCAGCTGCGCCTTTTGGATAACAAGCTGCAGCAGACCAACTGGTCCACAGAACTGTCATAAGCTGACAAAGGATAGTTTCCGGAGCGAGTGCGATCTCTTTGGCTGAGAATGAGCCAACCATTGGTATGCGTCCTTGGGCGGACGCGGGGGTTCGATTCCCCGGCTTATCGTAATGCCCCGACTGCGCATGACCGCATTGTGATCTGGCATCACGCACAACCCAGCACTGACCGGAGACGAGGGTGGGTACGGGGATTTTTGAACAACAGAGGAGCAAACAATGAAATTTATATCCTGGAATGTGAACGGGCTGCGGGCCTGTATGAAAAAAGGCTTTTTGGACTTTTATCAGGAGCGGCGGCCGGATTTTCTATGTCTGCAGGAGACCAAGATGGAACAGGGACAGGCGGATGTCCCCATTGGGGAGGGTCTCCTGGAATACTGGAACTCCGCGGAGAAGAAAGGGTACTCCGGAACCGCCGTGTTTACCCCCCATACCCCCATCTCTGTGGCCTACGGTATGGACAAGGACCTCCACGACCACGAGGGGCGGCTCATTACACTAGAGTATGAGGGGTTCTATCTGGTGTGCTGCTACACCCCAAACTCCCAGGATGGCCTGAAGCGGCTAGACTACCGGATGGAGTGGGAGGACGACCTGCGGGATTACCTTAGCTCTTTGGACAGGCAAAAGCCGGTCATCTACTGCGGGGACTTGAACGTGGCCCACCAGGAGATCGACCTGAAAAATCCAAAGACCAACCGGATGAACGCGGGGTTCTCCGACCAGGAGAGGGAGAAGATGACGATTCTGCTCTCCTCCGGCTTTACTGACACGTTCCGATTCCTCTATCCCGACGCCACCGGGGCCTACTCCTGGTGGTCCTATCGGTTCAATGCCCGGAAGAACAACGCGGGATGGCGTATCGACTACTTTATCGTATCCGACCGCCTGCGGGATAAGATCCGCCGGGCGGAGATTCTCGCTGACGTAGAAGGCAGCGACCACTGTCCGGTGCTGCTGGAGCTGGACGTATGATATTAAGACGGAGAGGGAAACGCCATGCGATTTGAATACTGCCCACACTGTGGGACGAGAGCCGTCCAAAAGGAGATTGGGGACGAGGGGCTGATGCCATGGTGCGACCGCTGCAAGCGGCCTCTATTTGACATATTCTCCACCTGTATCATCGCTCTGGCGGTGGACGAAGAGGGGAATGTGGCCCTTCTGCGCCAGGGGTATATCTCCACCCGGCACTATGTGCTGGTGTCCGGATATATAAAGCCGGGAGAGAGCGCCGAGGAGTGCGCGGCCCGGGAGATTGGGGAAGAGCTGGGCCTTGCGGTCCGGGGGCTCCACTTCACCGGGACCTACTGGCTGGGAAAAAAGGATATGTTGATGATCGGCTTTGTGGCAAACGTCCACCGGGAGGAGTTCCACCTCTCCCAGGAGGTGGACCAAGCGGTCTGGGTCACTCCAGAGGAGGCCCTGACTATGGTAAACGCCCATCCGGCCATTTCCCACCAGGTGGTGGAATATTACGTGGACCATCGGGAGAGCCTGACGCCCTCTGTTTTGGCCTAGTGCACATCAACAGAAAGGAAGAGAATTTCCATGAAGTTAGCAGAATTATTTGGGAAGGGGCGCACGGTTTTCTCCTGTGAGGTGTTTCCCCCTAAAAAGACTAGCCCAGTAGATAGCATCTACAAGACGTTGGACGGCCTGCGGGACATCCACCCAGACTTTATTAGCGTCACCTTCGGGGCGGGAGGGTCCCAGGTGAACCAGTCTACACGGGAGATCGCCGGACTGATCCAAAACCAGTACCACATCCCGGCCATGGCCCACTTGACTTGTGTGGCGGCCGGCAGGGAGGACGTGGACCGGCTGCTGGAGGAGCTGAAGGCCGAAGGGGTGGAGAACATCCTGGCGCTCCGGGGGGACGTGAATCCAGATATCCCGCCCAAGACAGACTTTGCCCACGCCAGCGATCTGGTGTCCTATATCCGCGCCCACAGCGGCTTCGGAGTGTCTGCCGCCTGCTACCCCGAGGGACACCTGGAGAGCCCTGACCTGGTCAGCGATATTCGCCACCTGAAGGAAAAGGTGGATGCCGGGGCCCAGCATCTGGTCAGCCAGCTGTTCTTTGACAATGAGGATTTCTTTCGCTTCCTGGAGCGGGCCAGGATTGCCGGCATTGATGTGCCTATTGAGGCCGGCATCATGCCCGTGCTGTCCAGGTCCTCCATCCAGCGGATGGTGTCCATGTGCGGCGCCAGCCTGCCCAGCAAGCTGACCCGTATCCTAGCCCGGTATGGCGACCATCCGGCTGCCCTGCGGGAGGCTGGCATCGCCTATGCCATTGATCAGATCTCCGATCTCATTGCTGGAGGAGTGGAGGGTATCCACCTGTATACCATGAATGACCCCGCAGTAGCCCAGCAAATTGCCGGCAGCCTGACCTCCATCCGGTCGGTGTAGGATTTTAACAATTTTTAAGGAAAACTACCAGATATCCTAATTTTCCTGTGGTAGGATGAGGAAAACCACAGGAGAAGGCGGTCGTCATGAAGAAGAAAAAGCAGAGTTTGATCCTGGTCCTCGCCCTGCTGCTCCTTTTGGGAGGAGGGCTGTTCCTGTACCGAAGCGGCTTTTTTCAGGCAGCAACCTCAGCAGAAGGGCTGCAGGAGTATATCCGCCGGTTCGCTCCTTATTCACACCTGATTTTTTTCCTGCTCCAGTTCCTGTCAGTGGTACTGGCTCCGATTCCCAGCAATATCAGCGCCGCAGCCGGGGGTGTGCTCTTTGGTACCTGGCCTTCCTTCTGGCTCACTTTTGGGGCAGTGATGGCCGGCTCCCTCCTGGTCTTTTGGCTGGCCCGGGTGCTGGGCAGAGATTTTGCTGACCGGCTGGTCAGCCGAAGGCTGTCAGACCGCTACCAGGACGTGATTCGAGCGAAAACGGATATCTTTCTGCTGCTGGCTTTCCTGTTTCCCTTCTTTCCGGACGATGTGCTGTGCATCCTGGCAGGCCTGACAGAGATCCCGTTTCGCAGGTTCGCGCTCATTGCGCTGTGCGCCCGCCCTTGGGGCCTGCTGTTCGCCAGCGCATTAGGTGGCGCCTCCCTCCGGCTGCCGCTGTGGGCTATGGCCCCTATCGGACTGGGCGGCCTGGCTCTCTTTCTGCTGGGGATGAAGTACGGGGACCGGGTGGAAGCAGAGATTTTGCGCCGGCTAAAGCGGGGAGGATAAGAGATAAAAAATTTTTGGGACTGGGTCTTTACAAACTCAGTCCCATATGTTATGATTAAATAGAAAACGATAATTACTATTGTTAGGGGGGCGGATATGGAACGGTCCATTCGATACAGTAAAAAGAGAGAGGCCATCCTGGCCGCCATTCAGGGCACCAGCTGCCATCCCTCCGCCGAGTGGATCTACCAGCAGTTGAAACCCAGCCATCCCGACCTGAGCCTGGGCACCGTGTACCGCAATCTCATCTTCTTTCAGGAGAGAGGCGATATTCGGAGCGTAGGAGTCATTCAGGGACAGGAGCGTTTTGACGCCGTTGTCACCCCCCATAGCCACTTTGTTTGCGAATACTGCGGCGCGGTCATCGATTTGCCCCATCTTACTTTGGACAGTGAGATGGACCATGCCGTCAGTCAGCAATATGGGCTGATGGTCTACCGCCATGAGCTCACCCTGCATGGACTTTGTCCCGACTGTATAAAACAGAAAAAAAGTAAGGAGGAAACACGATCATGAAAAAGTTTGTTTGTACCATTTGCGGTTATGTCCACGAGGGCGACGCTGCCCCTGAATTCTGCCCCATCTGTAAGGCTCCTGCCGAGAAGTTCAAGGAGCAGGCTGGTGAGAAGACTTGGGCCGCCGAGCACGTTGTGGGCGTGGCTCAGGGCGTGGACGAGGAGATCATCAAGGGCCTGCGTATGAATTTTGAGGGCGAGTGCTCTGAGGTCGGTATGTATCTGGCCATGGCCCGTGTGGCTCATCGGGAGGGGTATCCTGAAATCGGCCTGTACTGGGAGAAGGCCGCCTATGAGGAGGCTGAACACGCCGCCAAGTTTGCCGAGCTGCTGGGCGAGGTGCTGACCGACTCCACCAAGAAGAACCTGGAGATGCGTGTGGACGCTGAGAACGGCGCCACCGCCGGCAAGTTCGAGCTGGCCAAGAAGGCCAAGGAGCTGGGGCTGGACGCCATCCACGACACCGTGCACGAGATGGCCCGCGACGAGGCCCGTCACGGCAAGGCTTTTGAGGGCCTGCTGAAGCGCTACTTCGGCTAATTAAGAAAAGAGTGACAGAGGGTGGAGTGTTGTGCTCCACTCTCTGTTTTATTTCGTACCGGTAAAGTGAGCTAATAACCCCTTACAGCCGGCTAAAACGTCCCGGAAGGTGCTCTCAAAGTCGCCTGTATACCAGGGGTCCGCGATGCCCTCTCCAGAACGACCCGCAAACTCCAGCAGCAGGTGGAGTTTTTCCTCTGGGTCGCCGCCTAAGATATAGGACATATTGCGGAGATTGGTGCGGTCCATGCCAATGAGAAGATCATATTGGCTATAATCTTCCTGTGTCAGCTGCCGGGCCGTCTTGCCGGCACAGCTGATGCCATGTTCCGCCAGCTTGCGCCGGGCAGGAGGATAGACTGGATTTCCCAGCTCTTCCCTGCTGGTGGCGGCAGAGGCAATATGAAACTTCCCACCAAGACCAGCATGTGTGACCAGATCCCTCATAATAAATTCCGCCATGGGGCTACGGCAGATGTTGCCGTGGCATACGAACAGGATACGATACATGGTTTGTCCTTTCCTGGAGAGAGAACAAGAAAGTGCTTGATTTCTCCCCAATAGTTTGATATCCTATCACATAGACTTAAATGTGAATCCAAATGGAGACGTATCGAAGTGGTCATAACGGGGCTGACTCGAAATCAGTTTGCGGGCAACCGCACGTGGGTTCGAATCCCACCGTCTCCGCCAGCTCGTCGCAAGCGTCATATCGCTTGCGATGAGCTTTTTCCTTCCAGGACAAAGCTCATCGCGCGCTCATTCTGCTGCTTCTCGCTTCCAAAGCGCAACCGCTTGCGCTGGGTTGCGCTTTGGGGCTGCCGCACGGCAGTTTTGTTTTATCAGGGAAAAAATATCGATTTTAACCGCCCTTTCCAAGTCGGAGCAAACGTTATATCGTTTGCTCCGACGTCTTTTTATGCCTGTGGCAAAAGAGACGTCATTTGTCCGCTCTCCTATGCCAACGGTTTCAAAAGTCAGGGGGGCTCATAGTTCACCTTACCACCCAGCTATTATTCTGGCGGGAAATACCGTTTGACACTGGTATGAGCAGTTCCTATTTTACCAGGAAGGACTATGGTGTCAATAGGAACAGAAGATAGGGGCAGCGACGACAACAAGAGAAGGCCGTCCACATGAGTACGTGGACGGCCTTCGCA
Organism: Muriventricola aceti; assembly: GCF_025567565.1. Lineage (NCBI taxonomy): Bacteria > Bacillati > Bacillota > Clostridia > Eubacteriales > Oscillospiraceae > Muriventricola > Muriventricola aceti. Next base: position 165,441 of record NZ_JAOQKF010000003.1, read on the forward strand.
TACCTCTTTCCAATGAGGAAAAAAGGAGGTATAATAGGCTCTGGAAGACAACAAAACCAGGAGGGAAATGACCATGATCACATTGGCACAGCGAATCGAGGAGTTGAGGACCCAGCGGGGAATGAGCCGGCCTGGCCTTTCCGCAGCTCTGGGCCTTCCTAAGAACGCCATTGAGAAGTTTGAAACGGGCCGCCAAACACCCAACCAGGAGCAGCAGGAGAAGCTGGCCACCTACTTTGGCGTGTCCATATTTTACCTCCGGGGAGAGAGCGACGACCGTACCCGTCAAGAAAGCTGGCTAGAAGGCGCGTACCAGGAGGACCCGGTCCAATCTCCCCCTCCCAGGCGGGAGCCTCGGAATTCCGCCCAGTCTGTGGGAGGAGAGGGAACTGTGTTCGATTCCTTCCTGCGAAGTGCTCCCTTTCAGGAGCTGGTGCGGACGATGGTACTAGAAGTGCTCCGCTCTCCCGAAGGGCAGGAGCTCTTGTCTCGGACTGTCCGTCGGGAGCTGGACAGACAGAACTGAAGGCGCTCTGATTTCGGCGGAGCAAGGGCGTTTCCTCCTGATACTGGAGGAAACGCCCTTTTCTCTTCCGTTGGCGAAGCTCACGCTGCCCCTCCCTTCTGCGCCCGCTGGAGGGACTGGAGCAGTTGGCTATCGTCTGGGGCAGACAGAAGCTCCACTGCCAGGGCTAGGTCCTGCTCCGCTTGAGCGGACTCCAGCAGGGTGTTTTGGAGCTGCTGGTAGAACTGGGTAAGCGCCTGCCCCGTCAGCTGGTTCGCTGCTGCCTGTTGGAGCAGAGAATCCTTACGACCACGGAGCTGGTCCCGGCGTGCCTCCAGCTGCCCCTTTTGCTGGGTCAAAAAGGCGCGTAGGGAGGAGGCCAGCCGCCCCAGTGCGGGGGAAAGGGGGACGGCGGAACGGGACGGAAGTTCAGAGGGAGAGGGGGCTCCATCCGAGGGCGGAGCAGGAACAGGAGCTGGGGCGGAGCCCGCCTGTACCTCTGGCCTGGGTGTAGGGAAACAGTCAAAGGGCCGCAGAGGGGCGGGGGTGGACTTGGTCTTGGCGGCGGGTTCCATCTGCCAGCAGCTGCCGGCCATGGCAGGGCGCTTCATCACTTCCCTGACTTTATCCAGAGTGAGCGTGTCGGCCCGGTCTGGGCAGTCGGTCCGGCCGCCAGGGACCTGGGCCGCATAGTAGCGCTGATTCCGGTCCTTCAGCGTGTAAAGTGTATCCATCTAAAAAACCTCCATTCAAATCAAATCATCACCGGGTGTGGGATTCAGGCTACGGGGCACAGGGGTCTGCCCCAGGCCTTAAGATTGGCCTGATCCCGGGATACGCCGCTGATCTGGAATAGGATCTGGTCACCCGCTGCCGCCTGCCAGCCATCCGGGCGGGGGGAGATGGCATTGAAGCCGGGAAAGATCTGGAAGAAAATAGAGGCGTTCCGAGTGCCCACGACACGTGCCGGGAAGATCAGGCCGGGCTCCAGCTCCTCCAGGAAGGGATAGTTGAGGTAGTTCTCATCCTGGGGGGAGCGGAACCAGAGCCGCTGATGGGGAGAGGAGTTGGCGAAACAGACAGGGAGCAGGTCGCCCACGGAGACCTCCTGCCCCTCTGTGGGGCGGTAAAACTCCCGGAGGAGGATGGCGGGCTGATCCTCCACCATCAGAAAGAAGCCCTGCGGGGAGATGCCCATTACCCGGCCCTGGTAGACTTGGCGGCGGTCGGGATGAAGGAAGAGGCGGTCATAGATCAGCTCCTGGGCCCGCCGGCGGGAGGCCGTCAGGCTGCCGTCTTCCTCAAGCCCGCGGAGGACCACCCGGAAGCCCGGCTGCAGGTCCCGGATGGACACGGGCTTATTCAACCGGTCCACCTGATTGGCGGGGACGGAGCACATCAGGGGCTCCGAAAAGCCGGGCACATCCACCAGGGCCAACAGAGAAGGGAGATGCTCCTCGGAGCGTAGGTACTTGAACAGCTTGGCGGGCAGCATTGCCTCCTGACTGATCAGAGTTTGGAGCTGGAGCTTCTGCTCCTGGGTGTAGTTTCTCATCATAAAACTCCTTTCTGTATACAAAAAATGAGGATAGAGGGATAGAATCAAGCGGTGTGGAGCTGTTCAGGGACCAACTGAGGTAAAAGCTCATACTCCACAGAGCAGGAGAGGAGTGTCTGCCAGCGATGGAAGCCGTCCTGGGGGGAGAAATCGGAGCGGAGGAGGGGGGTGTCCCCAAGCAGCAGCTTCAGCTGGGACAGCATCTGAGGGGGCAGAACAGCCCCCACAAGGTCGGCCATAGGCAGCAGAGGGAGCAGGTCAGCTACATCCCGGATGGGGAGGGGGTACTGGAGGACCGTCACTGGCCCGCAGTCGGCCTGGAGAGCGTCCAGGGCCGGCTGAGAGAGCTGGTGGCGGGACAGCCAGAGAAAGACACGGCCAGACGCGGGGGGAAGGGAGAGCTGGGCGGCGGGAAGCTCCTCCACGTCGCAGCGGAGCAACCTGCGCCAGCCCACAAACCGCTTTTCGTACTCGTCTTCCGGCAGCCCGCTGCAGTAGCCGGGGACCTTGCGCCCGGTGGCGATTCTCTGGGAGGCCCGGAACAGGACCGGAAAGCGGCCGGCGGCGGTGCGGAAAACCTGGGCGGCCTTGGGCAGAGGAAGATTGACTACCAGAGATTCCACCCGGCTACCCCGCAGCTGGAGCTGCTCCTCCAGCGATTCCGGCTCCATAGGCCGGATGAGAAGGGGCGCTCCGGACCGCTGGCAGAGGTCCTGGTACTCCTCCTGGTGGATGGGAGAATGAGAGATCCAAAAAATTTCTTTCATATCTATAACCTCCTTAAATGTATCATATTGGGACGGAATGGGGGAAGTCAGGCGGCGGCTCCTCCAGAGGCCGGCATTGACTAGGGGAGGGGGTCCAGAAAGGAGAGGGAAAGAACGTCCCACTGGGCCAGGTCCATAGCCTGGAGGGCGGTCCGCAGGCAGCGGTAAAAGCCCTCCGTCAGCCTGGGGTCTAGGTCGTGGGTCTGGTTGTAATCTAGTAACTGCTGGAGCTGCTCCTGCCGGCGGTCCAGCTCCAGATGGGCTTGAACACTCTCGCGCCGAACCATGGCGGCGATGGAATGGGACAGAGGAGAATGGTCCATAGCAACCTCCTTTCTTTCGACGGATGCCGGGCCGCTGTGACTTACAAAGTACTGTCCGGCTCCGGGAGCGGGAGAGAAGGGAAACAGAAAAATTATTTTTCCCACCGCTTCCGGCACCCAGGGTACTGTCCGGACGGAAATGAGGGAGAGAAGCGAGCTGGGAAAAAAGTTACCGCACTACCACGGCGTGCTGCCGGACCAGGTACAGAGGCTCCAGCACAGAGGCGTCCTGCCAGTAAAAGTAATCCTGCCCCTGACACTTCACGTTATAGGGATCGGCTACATTGTACTGGTCGGTCTGGCTGTCATAGCCGCACAGAAGGACTGCGTGGTTGTTTCGCAGCAAGGTCTCCTCATGGTCCCCCATGCGGTAAGTGCGGTAGTAGGGCTCCGCCCACCAGAGAGTGACATAAACCACGACCGGGTTGCCTGACAGCAGCTCTCTCTGGAGCTCCTCCACAGACCGTCCGGAGAAATCTGCCACGTCTCCATACTGGCGCCCGTACTCCGCCAGCTTGGCGGGGTAGATGGTGGTGCGTTTGCTCTGGTCGGGCTGATAAGGGGAGCCGGCAAAGCCCTGGGCGGGGTCGTACTCATGCTTGGGCATGGCGTCCAGGAAGGAGCGCAGGTCTACCTCCTGGGCATAGCCCTTGGCCTTTAGCCCCATGAGCAGGGAGGTGGGCTCGCAGCCTACTGGGGCGTACACCGGGGTCACCTGGCTGATGTAAGGGGTGTCGATCACCCGACGGTCGGGCAGGGCGGGGGCCGCGGGTTCCACCGGCTGGGCTTCCTCCGGCTCGGAGGGTTGCTGCATCAGGGCCAGCAGAGGGTTGGGCCCCAAAAGGGTGCCCAGCAGATGGAGGAAGGAGGACGCGCCGTCCACCCCCGCATAGGAGAGGAGTGGGACGACCGAAGAAGCGGTACTCTGGCCCGCCGCCTCACCGGCGGCGAAGGCGGCGGGGAGTGAGGTCGTGATCAGACTGATGGCCAGGAGGAGGGCCGGGACACGGGAGTTTTTCATCATAAATCCTTCCTTTCTAACAGCGGCCTGGGGCCGCTGGGGATATCCGGCAGGCGCTGGACCGTACAGTTACCCTATCCGGAGAAGGATCAGTCAGAGAAGTGAAGCAGGAAACTTTTTTTCATAGAGAAATGCCCCGGCTGTTCAAAAAGAACAGCCGGGGCATTTTCCTTTGAAATATAGTTCATAGCATCTTGGCATTGGCCTTTTCCTGGAGCTGGCGCAGAAGGTCCTCTGTGACCTGGGGGGATGGGGACTCCGGCGGCTGGGGGAGTGGAGCGCCGCTGGCGGCCTTGACCTCGCGGCCCAAGTGCTCCAGCCGGCCTACAGACTCCAGGAAGAAGGAGGCCAGCTCCTGGGTGGTGAGACGGCCCAGGTTGGCATGGTAGCCCAGCCGGTTCAGGGCGTGCATCTTGCCCCGGTTGCTGGAGTCGCCCAAGGCGTGGTTGATCTGGTTGCGCATCAGGTTGACATACTGGTTGTCCAGGGCCAGGCGGACAAAGACCGCCACCGACGCACCGGGACGGAGCCGGAGCTTCCGGCGGTCCAGCAGGTCCAGCACCACCTGGCGGTAAGGGGCGGCGGACAGCGGGGTGAGGAGAATCCGGCGCAGACGGTCGCCATTGTGTCCGGGATCGGCCAGCCGCTCCAGTACATCGGCCATCTGGCTATCCTTTTTCCAGTCCTTTTGAAGCACTGGCAGAGCCAGATCCAACTGGTCCTGCTGGGCCAGATAAGACAAGCTGCCCTCTCGGGTCCGCCGCTGTCCAGGGGACTGGAACAGGGCCCGGAGAAGGTGGACCAAAGCCTGACTATCCGCGGGCAGGCAGGGCAGGGCGGGGGGAACGGCCTGTCCCTCCACCGGGTCGGCGGCCGCCTCTACCATCAGGGCCACCCGCGTCTCCGGCTGGGACAGGGCCCGCTGGAGGGCCTGCCGTCGCTCTGCTCCGGCGAGCTTGGGGAAGGGGGCGTTTCCGTTGGAAAGGGCCCAGCGCTCCAGCTCGCCCACCAGATGGTAGGAGAAGCTCTGGAAGCAGTCGGAGTCGGTGATCTCTCTCTGGGACCTGGCGTAGAAGGGCTCACGGGACAGCAGCTCCCTGGCCTCGGGGGATACCAGAAGATAGGGGGTCTCCCCCTGAGTCATGGCGTGGGCCAGATGCTCATTATAGATGGTCATGGCCTGCTGGATCATCCGGTTTTGGGCGCACCAGCGGACCAGACCGGTTATGGTAAGCTTCCGGTCGCCAAAGCCCAGTTCCTGCCGAAAGACAGGGAGGAGAGCGGATAACAGGGGGTGGCTGTCCTGGAGTGCTCCACACCGGTCCAGGTCGCGGTTCAGGTTGGCAAGCATCTGCTCCAGAAGGTCCAGGTCCGCCCGACACAGGCGGATGGCCTCGGTGAAGGCCTGGAGGTCACGGATCAGGTCCCGTACCTGAGGTGCGGGGTCCTGGGCCAGCACCCGTACCAGAGTGTCGGCGCTGCCGAAGGAGGTGAACTCATGGAGACCGTTGATGATGTCAAAGAGCTGGGGCACATTGGCCAGCTCCACCACCGCGTTCTGGCCGTTGACGATGCTGCTGTATACCACCTGCTCCACCGAGCAGTTTTTATAGGATAGAGCACGGGTGAGGAGCAGCATAAGAAAGCTGACGTTCCGGGGGCCGCCTGTCACATCCAGATAGATTCGGTCCCTGGGCTGGATGCCGGTCAGCAGGGCCCGGAGGGCCTGCTCCATGTCCGGATTGGCCGGATCGTAGTCCAGAGGGGTCATTTGGGGCTGGGGCAGCCCCCGGTCTTGGCAGAAGCGGGCCACCCGCTTCTGGAGGTACTCCTCAGCGGTGAGGGATCCCTCGCGGCCGCAGTCCACTTTGTCCTCCCTTACCTGGCGGGTGCGCAGGTACAGGATCTCATCCACCGGGGCAAAGGTGGTCAGCAAATAGTAGAGCGGAGCCTCGTTCGTGTGAGCTCCAGACAGGGGCGGCCGGCCCTGCTGGCCGGGATAGCGGTATAAACGTTCGGTCAGGCCAGGACGCAGATCGCTGAAAAAGCTGATGATCCGTGTGGACATGGGGACACTCCCTTTTAGCTTCCGCCGGAAAATAATCATAATTATTATAGCATCCCAACATCTTTGGAACAAGGGAATCCCGCTTCTCTGGTAAAAAAATGTCCGGATAGGGGAGAAGAAGGGCCGGATAGGTCTGTCAAACGGAGAGGATGTGTGCTACAATATGTAAAAATGGCCCGTTATGGCTCCGTAATTGGAGCCAGGAGGAAAGATCAAACAGAAAGGACCGCGTTCCCATGAAGAAGTTTATTTGTGTCATCCCCAGGCAGAAGGCCGGGGACCTGAGCAACGTACGCTACCAGGCCCAGGGGAATCGGGCGCTGGACTATCCTGGGGCCACCCGGTTCCCGGTGATCCCGCTGATCTGGGGCTATGGCCAGGAGGGAGAGGAGATCCGTGTTATTGCCCTGTCGGCCGACTATGACAACTGCCGCTGCAATCTGGAGCTGCTCAAAGAGGAATTGGAGGCCCTCTGCAAAGACAGGGGACTCTCCTGTCCCAAGGGGGTGGAGGTGGTGGAGGTCCCCTTTGACGAGAGCCTGGACAGCCATATCGCCACCTTTCAAAAGCTGATCGACCGGACGGAGGAGGGGGACGATCTATATGCCTGTCTTACCTTCGGAAGCAAGCCCACCCCGCTGGTGGAGGTGATGGCCATGCAGTATGCCTACCGGATCCACAGGGATGTGACCATCACCTGCGCGGTGTACGGCCAGATGGACCACAGCGTCCAGCCCCCGGCGGCAAAGCTCTATGACATCACCGCCCTTATCACGCTGGACGACATCGTGCGCCGCCTGGCGGAGCAGCGGGTATCCGACCCCAAGGCGGTACTGGACCGCATCCTGAACCTGTGAGGGGAGGGAAGCGGGATGGAAGAGAGGACAACAGGACCGGCGTTCACCCGACAGGAGCAGCGGGTCAACCAGCTGGCCGCCCAGTATGTAGAGTTGGTGAACAGCGGCCAGGACCGGAACAGCGAGCGGCTGACCGCTCTGTCCACCCAGATCTGGCTGGGCACGGTGGAGGCTATGGAACGGACCTTGGGGGGCCGAGCTCTGGACCAGGAGCGCCGAATCGCCAACAGCGGGCGGGATTATGAGGAACAGGACCTAAAGATGGAGCTGCTCACCGAGCTGATCATGAACGGCCTGACTGGTCGGCCAGGACAGGAGGGGGAGGGTGTTCCTCGCTTTGACCCGGAGCGGGCCCCCTGGCTGGTATATATCGCCAAGGGGATGAAATGGAAGCAGTCTGACTTCATCCGCAGGGAGCGGGACGGTGTGCCTGAATTGACCCATGGGGAGCGCCAACGCATCCGGGAGGCGGACCCGGACCGCAGGGACGAGGTGCGCCGGGCGGTCTACCGCGGCATCAGCGCCCTCTCGCTGGATGTACCGATGGGGGAGGAGGAGGCCACGCTGGGCGACATGGTCCAGGACCCGGAAGGGCTGAAGACCCTGGAGCGGGTGGAGGAGGACAGTGTGTTCGCCTCCATGGCCTGTGAGCTGGCGGCCAAGGTGTTCCTGCTCCAGCAGGAGCGGGGCCGGTCGGTCAGGAAAGACGTGGTCATTGCCTATTACCAGCTGTTTTTTACTGATAATGTGACCCAGATGGCCAGAGAGGGCTGGCTCCGCCAGGTGCGCCACCCCAGGGAGCTGTTTCGCAGTATGGACTTGGATTTTCTGGACCACTGCATGACTTGTGTGTGCCGCACACTGACGGAGCTGGGCCGGACGGCCCTGAAGGCATACCGGCTTCTGGTCCCAAAGCGGGACAGCGGAGCGGAGCCCCCTCTGCCCCTGCCCACAGACGTATATCAGGCATATGTGGCTCTGGCCTGGGGGAAGGAGGTCACCACCCGCAGCATCGACCTCCACCGGCAGAATTACAGGAAAACAATGGCTATGGCCATCCGATAAAAGGCTTCTAGCGGAGAGGAGGTCACCCATGGGGGAGCGGTACGGCTTGTTTTTTGAGGAATTTCCGGCAGATTACCCGGAAAAAAGCCGGGCGCTGCTTACCGGGTTTGCCCTGTCCGGCATCCAGGGCTATCTTTTTGGCAGGATAAACGGGGAGTGGACCCCGGCTATGGTGCGGCGGGCCTCCCGCTATGTGTCCCAGGCGACGGAGGCGGTGGGGGCCCACCTGGTCCGGGCCATGGAGGGCTACCGCCCCCATCCATTGATGATGAGCAGCGGAAAGGGTTGGCTCCTCACGGCGCCTGGGACGCCGCTGGAAAAGCTGGAGAGGGAGCTGGTCCGGCTGAAGCGGGGGCTGTTTCTGGCCTCCGGCGGCCGGCTGGAGCTGGAGGCGGGCACGGTCCCTGTTGTACTGGTCCGGCCTGGGGGCAGACGCCTGATGGGTGGGCCCTGGCCGGACGGGATGGTCCAGGTCCACCGGGCCATGGAGCGGGATAAGTTCCAGAGCCGGGCCCTGTTCGGGCTGGATTGGGCGAGGGACCGGATGCCCTGGCTGGAGCCTGCCGCCCTGCTAAAAGGGGAAGGAGAGCTCCTACCGCCTCCCTGGGCACAGCCTGGCCTGCTGAAGCTGGACTTGGACAACCTGGGCCTGTTCTTCTCCACCTTCGGCACCGTGGACCAGAGGGAGGCGGCGGGACAGGCTCTGGACCGGGCCATCCTGGGGGCTGTCACCCACCTGGAGGAGCTATATCCCCTCTTTGCCGGTGGGGATGATCTGCTGCTTCTGTGCCCACCGGAGCGGGCGCTGTCCGTGGCCGCCGCCCTGCGGCGGGAGCTGGAGCGGCAGATCGAGGGGGAGGCGGCGCTGGAGGCCTACCGCCCTCGCTTCGGCCTGTCCTGCGGCTGTCTGCCCTCCTTCGACCCCAGACTGCCCGCCCTGTACTATTTGGATCGGGCGGAGGGACAACTGGAGCTGGCCAAGGCCCAGGGAAAAGACCGGCTGGCGATGGGGGGCAGGACCTTGAGCTGGGTACAGGCGGAGGAGCTGGGCCGGCTGCTGGAGGAGAATGAATACCTGTTCCGGCATCTGAGCCGGAGCGCCCATCACTATGGAGCTCCCCAGCTGCTCCTCCAGGATATCTTGGACCACAGCGGCCGGGACAGCGACCGGGCACAGGCCCGTGAGCTGTTGGCTCTGTTTGGCAGAGAGGAGGTCCCATATGGCTGACAAGGCGCTCCGCCTGAAGATGGAGCGGGGCCAGTGCATGGATCTGTTTCCGGTACCGGCCTCCGCCGTGGCCCAAGCTCTGGCCCCCTTTGGGCTGGAGGAGAGAGACGCCCTCAGCGATCTGCTGCCTGAAGGGACATTTTATAGTCCTCTGGGGCCATCCGATGTCCAGAGCGGGGATCAGGGGGATGCTGCTAGCTATACGCTGGGTAAGAAGCTGAAGAAAAGCCAGTATGTAGCCCGGGCCCCGGGCCTGCTTCGGATGCTGTTTCAACCCTGGTTCTCTCAGGAGGCATTGGACCGGCTGGCCGCTGGCCGCTGGCGCTGTGAGAACGGGATATTGGCTCCGGCGGAGCTGGGGGAGGTGCGTCTTCCCATCCCACGGCCCCAGGCCCGACTGGACCGGGGCGGGCTGGTCCACCGGATGGTGTGGGAGGCGGACCAGGATCTGACGCTGGAGGTGTTCCTGCCCCGGGAGCTGGCGTTGGCGCCGGGGCGTGAGCTGGAGATGGCCGGCGCTGTGCTGACTGTGGAGGGGCAGATGGATGTCCCCCCGGCGGCCGGGGAACGCTGGCTGCTGCTGTCCGCCGGTATACCCGCCAGACCGGAGGAACTGCCCTCAGAGGATGGGGCTGGCAGCTGGCGGCTCTGTCTGGCGGAGGGGGGCCCCGCCTTAAAGCCAGGGAGCTGGCTGCGGTGGCCGGGCGTGCTGCCCACAGACTTTTGGGTGGGGCGGCCGCCCTACCTGTTCCGACTTTAGCCAGAGGAGAGGTGAACGGGGTTGATCCATAAAAAGAAAAACGGACAATACAGATACCGGGATGGAAGCCGATACGGAGATTGGATCTCGGCAGGCGGCGGTATGGTTTCTTTGATATGGGTCTTTCTTGCCATTGGGATATGGTTGTTTTTGTGTGATGTTCTTTACGACATCATAATAGAGTCAGGGCCGATCGGGACCGGACTGCTTTTTCTGGCCGCGGAGAGAGTCAGTGCCTGTATCAGCAGCCGGAGCCTGGTGTTTCTCCAGGAACACAGGCAGGGAATATTGCTGCGGACGATGACTGTCCGGCTGCTGCTGTGTCTGACGGCAGGCTTCCTGCTGTGGAGGCTGGTCGAGTATGTAAAATTCTTTCTGCCTCTGATCCCTGCTGGACTATGGATCTTTCGGGAAAAGATATGGGCCTTGCTCCGCTGGGCCGATGGAGGCGCTGCCTGGCTGGAGGAGAGGGGCAGAGCCTCTGTGGGGACCGGAAAGGCGGCCAATGGAATCCGGATTGGCGGAGAAGCTACGGAAAGGACCGTACAGGCCGAACGTGATCTGGGATACCCTCTGGGCAATCCTCCGGCCCGCCAGACGGGGGTGCAGGTGGCTGGCTGTCCAACTGGGCTGACACCTCCTGTGGACGGGCGGCAGGCGGCCACCCTACGGGCGGAGCTGGCCGAGGGCCTGGACCTGACCGGCCCCACTCCGCTGTTCTTTCCGTCGGAGCAGATGGAGCGGAGGACCATCCCCAACGGGGAGCTGGAGCGGCTGGTCAAAGAGGAGCTGGCTCTGAACGACTACTTGTGGATTCAGCCAGGAAAGATTACGGAGCAATATGCCCAATACCTCCTCTATTCCGCTAACTGTGTCTTTGAGCTGCAGTGGAAAAAATTTGTTTCCAGCGGCAACTACTACGCTACCATCCATTTCCGGCACAGAAAGACCACCCTGGATACGGTGAATATGTTAGGGCGGACTGCCCGCTTCCGGCACAATAAAAAAATATCTCTGGCCAGGAAGGGGCAGTCCGGCGTGGAGCTGGCCTATGTGGAGCAGTTCATTAGCCGGGTGGACAGCTACTTCTGCCTGTTGGGCCAGGTGGAGTTGGAACGGGAGGAGGAACAGCGGCCCGAAGAGGAGCGGCAGAAACGGGTGGATTACTGTACCCTTCACTGTGACCTGATCGACGCCGAGGCGGCTTTGGAGCAGGAGAAGGCCATCCGGCTGTCCTACCGGGGTATCGAGAGCACGGACCAGTTCAACGCCGAGGGCGGCACCTACTGCTTCCTGCTGGCCGAGCCTTCTTCCCAGAGCGGTCAGGAGCTGGAGGGACAGGGCGTGGTGCTGTGCGGCCTGGGTGAGGAGCCGGGAGAGAACAGCCGGCGCACTGGGACCATCGTCCGGTATGAAAGCCAGCGTCCAGCGGTATGGGTCAAGCTGCCCCAGCGGCGGGAGTGTACCCTGGACGCCCTGCCGAAGGAGGGCACTTTGTTCAGCCGGCCCAATATCGGCTACGCCATCCAGAAGAGCGCCTTCCAGACTCTGGCGGAGGACAAGGCGGTGAACCGCTCTATTCTGGACATCCTGCTGGAAGGGCGGTATGCCCCCATGGGGCCGGTGGAGCAGGTGGCCAGAAAAGGAAACCCCGCCCAAAAACGGGCGGTAGACCTGGCAGTGGCCACTAAGGATTTCCTGCTGGTCCAGGGACCGCCCGGCACAGGAAAGACCACCATTATTATCGAGATGGTCCGCCTGTTTGTAGACCGGGGGATGCGGGTGCTGATCAGTTCCAAGAACAATCTAGCGGTGGACAATGTGTTGGAAAAGCTGGTGGAGAAGCAGGTGGACTGCGTCCGCCTGACCACTGACGAGGAGAAAATCCAGGTCCCCGTAGTCCGGGAGGTATGGACCAACCGGAAGCTGCTGACCATGCAGCGAAACGTGCTCCGAAACAGCGGTCGCCAGCGGGCCAGGCTGGAGGAGGAGCTGACAGAGCTTGCCCCACAGATCTCTGCCCTCCAGGACTGTGCCCAGAGCGCCGGACGCTATCAGGAGCTGCTGGAGGAGCGCCGAAGGCTGATGGGACAGCGCCTGTGGATGAAGCTGCTGGCCCTGTTCCGCTCTAAACGGACGAAGGAGTGGGAGCAGGAACTGGAGCATACCGAGGAGCGGCTGGCCTTTGCCCGAGAGCTGCTGGCCCGGTACTGTGTGGAGCACGGCATGGGGAGCCGGGATGTGGATGTGGGCCAGTTGGCGACTGATATCCTCCGGGAGTTGGCTGATCTCCAGGCCAAGGAGCGGACCTGGAGAGCCCGTCTCCAACTGTTGAGCCAGTGGGAGCGGGAGCTGCAAAACCGCTGCGAGGAACTGGAGGACGCCCTGTTTGCCCAGGTGAAGGTCATCGGGGCCACCTGTATTTCCAGCGAAACGGACCGGAACTTTAAAAAGCTGGAGTACGACGTTGCCATCGTGGATGAGTCGGGCCAGATTACCCTCCACGACGTAATCGTCCCCATGGCCAAGGCCAGGAAGGTCATCCTCATCGGAGACCACCTTCAGTTGCCCCCTGTGTCAGACAGCGACCTGATCCGGCGCATGGAGGAGGACGAACGCTTCCAGCAGGAGGAGGGCCTGGACCGATACTATTCCGTCAGCCTCTTTGAGGAACTGTTCGAGCGGGCGCCGGAGGCAAATAAAGTTATGCTGGATACCCAGTTCCGGATGCACAGCTCCATCGCGCGGTACATCTCGGACCAGTTCTATCACGGGACCTACCAAACCGGGTGCCTGGATGAGTACCGTGTCCTGCCCCTTCGGGGGGGCGAAGCCCCCATCCGCTTTCTGGATACCATCGGCCTGACCGACAAGGGGGAGACCATGGCGGAGGGAGGCGAGGGAGTGTATAACGACTGTGAAGCTAGGATCCTGGTGGATGAAACCGTCAAGATACTCAAACAGCTGCCCTATGTGGTCAAGGATTTTGACGGCAGCCGGGAGTTTGACGTGGAGCTGAACTACCGCTCGGTGGGTATCATCACCCCCTATAAGAAGCAGATTGGCCGCATCCGCAAATTCTTACTCCCTGCCCTCGCCCGGGAGCTGTGCGAAGGTGACAAGCTCCACGCCCAGGAGATCCTGGACCGGATCGACATCGCCACGGTGGACTCCTTTCAGGGGAGAGACAAGGAGATCATCTTCTACTGCTTTGTCCGCTCCTCTCCCCAGCACGGCATTGGCTTTGAGAGCGAGGTCCGCCGCTTGAACGTGACCATGACCCGTGCCAAGCGGCTGCTGGTCATGGTGGGGGACAGCGAGACCCTGACCCAGACCCGGGCCAAAAAGCCCCCCTTCCAGGGGAGCCGCTACCCCCGGGAGTATTTCTCCGCTCTGCTGGACTACTGCCGGCAGAACGGCGTCTATCAGCGGCTGGAGGTGTCCCATGGCAAGGAAGAATAACCGGCCCCGCCGGGTCAATGAGATATTGAGCGGTCTGGCCGCCGTACGGCCGGTGGCCTGCTTCGCCAAGGTGTACCACCCGGTCTATGGACTGCCTTTGGAGCTGGTAGAGGAGTTGGAGAGCGATTGGTCTGTGCTGGAGGAATTTATGGACCGGGCGGTGATGGAGTGCGCCCCCAGCCAGCGGTTGAAGGACCGGGACGATTTGCTCCGCCTGCTTGGGCTGGAGGGAGTGGAGATGGCCAAGAGCTTCTACTCCGCGCTGATAACCCAGGGTCACATCGTAGAAGGACCCCAGGGGTTGGAATACACCCAGCTGTGCGCCAAGTCCATCCAAAGAGGTAGGAAGATATACCCGGCCCGGTCGCTGCGGCGGCTCTATGTGGACGCCCTGGGGCTGATTCCCCTGACGCGGGAGTATCAGCCCGGTACCCGGCTGATCCCCTATAACAGCCAGGACCTCTACATTTCCCTCCACCATGAGGAGGGAGCCAAGGTACCCTTCCGGGACGGACTGCCACTGGACATGTTCGACGAGCGGGTGGTATTGGAGGAGGAGGCTCTGAAGCGGCGCATCCTGGACCCCTGGTCCGGCCAGGAGCGGATCGAGCGCAATCTGCCCCAGCGGGTGAGCCGGGTGGTCCTCAATAGCGGAGAGCCTTTGGAGCAGTATTTTACTCCCTACTACTTCGTATGCTGGCAGGGGGGCGAGACGGAGGCGCTGGACTACTACACCGGGGAGCCCTCTGAGATTTTTTCTCCCCTGCTCCACCGGAGACCTGACCTGCGCAAACAGATCCTTGACCTGCTGGAGAACAGCCGGGATTGGACGGCACAGCAGCTGGCGGAGGGCAGGGGAGACCGGCTCTATATCCCGCTGAGAGGTTTTCCCCGCTCTCTGGGCCAATGTGCCCAAACCGGCTATCTGGACGACCAGGGCAATCTCCATTTCCGGGTGACCGACCAGGATATAGAGGTCCTGCTGGCCCAGGCCGGCGAGGGCCGGGGAATAGACGCCCTCCATGAGCTGTACCGCAACCCCTGGCTGGCCAACACACAGCCGCAGACTATGGGGAGCGTCTGCCACCCCGTGTTGGACGAAGGGCAGCTGGACCGGCTCCAGCAGACACTTTTAGAACACCGTCCCGGACCGGAGGGGGAGGAAGAGGACCAGCGGTACCTGGATAGGCTGACGGTCCGCCGTCGGCCCGCCGACAGCCCCCAGGAGCTGGCCCGTACGGAGAGAGAGGAGGTATAAGCCATGGAGATACACGGACTGCAAAAAATGACGCTGCTGGACTATCCCGGCAAAGTGGCCTGCACCGTCTTTTTGAGCGGCTGCGATTTCCGCTGCCCCTTCTGTCATAACGGCGAGCTGGTTACCGGCACTTGTCCCCCAGAAACAGACGACCAGGGGCTTCTGGCCTTCCTGAACAGACGAAAGGGCCTGTTGGACGGGGTGTGCGTCACAGGGGGGGAGCCCTTGCTGCGCCCCGACCTGCCCCTACTGCTGGGCGAGATCAAGGAGCTGGGCTTTCGGGTCAAGGTGGATACCAACGGCACCCATCCGGACCGGCTGCGCCGGCTGGTGGAGGAGGGGCTGGTGGACTATGTGGCCATGGACGTGAAGAACAGCCCGGAGCGGTACGGGGAAACAGCGGGGGTGTACGGCCTGGAGCTGGCGTCTGTCCGGGACAGCGTGTCCTATCTGCTGTCTGGGGCGGTGGACTATGAATTTCGGACCACCGTGGTACGGGAGTTTCACAACCGGGACTCCTTCCGGGCCATCGGCCCCTGGCTGTCCGGCACCAGGAGGTACTTCCTCCAGTCCTTCGCGGACCGGGACACCGTACTCCAGCCGGGCCTCCACCCCTGCTCCCGAGAGGAGCTGGAGGGCTTCGCCGCCCTGGTTCGCCCTTATGTGGACGAGGTGAGCCTGCGGGGGCTGGAATGAGAGGGCTTTGGCGAGGGTGACCAAAAGTTGCCCTCGCCTTTTTGTATATAGCAACAAGATATTGTGTTTGTTGAAAATATTTGAAACTATATATTGACGGCCGCTCCAGCCGGTGGTATAGTAAAAAGGCGCTGAAACGCCGGGAGAGGCCGGCTTTGTCATAGAAAGAAATGTGGAGGGACTTCTGATGTACCAGGTGACAAAACGGGACGGCACCGCCGCCAGCTTTGAGCTCAACAAGATATCCGCCGCCATTACCAAAGCCTTTGAGGCCATGGAGAAGCAGTATCACCCCAGTGTGATCGATATGCTGGCCCTGCGGGTCACCGCCGATTTTGAGCCCAAGATCAAGGACGGCCGGATCGCCGTAGAGGATATCCAGGACAGTGTGGAGCGGGTGCTGTCTGAGGCGGGCTACGCCGATGTGGCCAAGGCCTATATTCTGTACCGCAAGCAGCGGGAGAAGGTGCGCAATGTCAACTCCGCCCTGCTGAACTACAAGGACCTGGTGGACGACTATCTGCAGATCAACGACTGGCGGGTGAAGGAGAATTCCACCGTCACCTACTCCGTGGGCGGTCTGATTCTGTCCAACTCCGGGGCTATTACGGCAAACTACTGGCTCAGTGAGATCTATGACCAGGAGATCGCTGACGCCCACCGGAACGCCGAGATCCACATCCACGACCTGTCCATGCTCACCGGCTACTGCGCCGGTTGGTCTCTGAAGCAGCTCATCCAGGAGGGGCTGGGCGGTATTCCGGGTAAGATCACCTCCTCCCCCGCTAGCCACCTGTCTACCCTGTGCAACCAGATGGTCAACTTCCTGGGCATCATGCAGAATGAGTGGGCTGGGGCCCAGGCATTTTCCTCCTTCGACACCTATCTGGCCCCCTTTGTCAAGGTGGACAACCTGACCCAGAAGGAGGTCAAGCAGTGCATCCAGTCCTTTGTCTACGGCGTGAACACCCCATCCCGCTGGGGGACTCAGGCCCCCTTCTCCAACATCACCCTGGACTGGACGGTGCCCAAGGACCTGGAGAACCTGCCCGCCATCGTGGGTGGGAAGGAGATGGACTTTACTTACGGCGACTGTAAAAAAGAGATGAATATGGTCAACAAGGCCTTCATCGAGATCATGATCGAAGGGGACGCCAACGGCCGGGGCTTCCAGTATCCCATCCCCACCTACTCCATCACCCGTGACTTTGACTGGAGCGAAACGGAGAACAACAAGCTTCTCTTTGAGATGACCGCCAAGTACGGCACCCCCTATTTCTCCAATTACATCAACTCCGATATGGAGCCCTCCGACGTGCGCTCCATGTGCTGCCGCCTGCGGCTGGACCTGCGGGAGCTGCGGAAAAAGTCCGGCGGCTTCTTCGGCTCCGGCGAGTCCACCGGCTCTGTGGGCGTGGTCACCATCAACCTGCCCCGCATCGCCTATCTGGCGGAGAGTGAAGAGGATTTCTACAAGCGACTGGACCACCTGATGGACGTGGCGGCCAGATCGCTGAAGACCAAGCGCACCGTTATCACTAAGCTGCTGGATGCGGGGCTGTATCCCTATACAAAGCGTTATCTTGGGAGCTTTGATAACCATTTCTCCACCATTGGCCTGATTGGCATGAACGAGGTGGGGCTCAACGCCAAGTGGCTCCAGGCTGACCTGACCCACAAGGAGACCCAGGCCTTTGCCAAGGACGTGCTCAACCATATGAGGGAGCGTTTAAGCGACTATCAGGAGAAGTACGGCGACCTCTATAACCTGGAGGCCACCCCCGCCGAGTCCACCACCTACCGCTTCGCCAAGCACGACAAGGCCCAGTTCCCCGACATCATCACCGCCAATGAGAACGGGACCCCCTACTACACCAACTCCTCCCATCTGCCCGTGGGCTACACCGAGGATATCTTCTCCGCCCTGGATGTCCAGGACGAGCTCCAGACCCTCTATACCTCAGGTACTGTGTTCCACGCCTTCCTGGGGGAGAAGCTGCCCGACTGGAAGGCGGCTGCCGCCCTGGTGCGGAAGATTGCGGAGAATTATAAGCTGCCCTATTACACCATGTCCCCCACCTACTCGGTCTGCGCCGACCACGGCTATCTGGCAGGGGAGCAGCACGTCTGTCCCCACTGTGGCAAGGAGGCCGAGGTGTACAGCCGTATTACTGGCTACTACCGCCCGGTGAAGAACTGGAACGACGGCAAGAGTCAGGAGTTCAAGGACCGAAAGGTGTACGACATTAGCCGCTCCTCTCTGCGTCGGGCGGGCATCGCCGGCAGCCAAGTGACGGTGGAGGACCATGCGGCCCGGCCTGTTCCCGCGGAGGAACTGATGCTCTTCGCCACACGGACCTGCCCCAACTGCCGTCAGGCGGAGGAACAGTTACAGAAGGCGGGCATCCCCTACCGGAAGGTGCTGGCAGAGGAAAATCCCGACCTGACCACTCGATACAGCGTCCGCCAGGCCCCAACCTTAGTCTTTGAGGGACAGGGCGGCCCGGCCAAGGTGGTTGGCCTAGGGCCCATCCGCCAGTTTATCCAGGAGAATCGGCCCGCCAGTGTAGGATGACCCTTGCGCTGGAGGACAAACTCGTGTATCATAAAAACAGCCCCGGATTCCGGGGCTGTTTTTCCTTCCACGACCTGACAGGAAGAGGTGCTTTGATATGTATGATATTATCGTTGTGGGCGGCGGGCCCGCCGGTCTGACTGCCGCCCTGTATGCTGCCCGGGCGGGCAAGTCGGTCCTGGTCCTGGAGCAGGAGACTTTGGGCGGTCAGATCGCCTATGCCCCCCTGGTGGAGAACTATCCGGGGCTGCCCGGCATGAGGGGCGGCGACTTTGCCGACCAGCTGGCCCGGCAGGTCCGGGAGCAGGGGGCGCAGCTGCGGATGGAGGGCGTGTCCGCCATGCGCACCAGAGGAGAGGTTATTGAGCTGACAACGGACGGAGGAACGGAGGAGTGCCTGGCCCTGGTGCTGGCCACTGGGGTGAGCCACCGGAAGCTGGGACTGGCCGGGGAGGCCGACCTGGTGGGGGCTGGCCTGTCTTACTGCGCGGTGTGTGACGGGGCCTTTTACCAGGGGCGTCCGGTGGCGGTGGTGGGCGGCGGTGACGCGGCCCTCCAGGAGGCCCTCTTTCTGTCCCAGCGGTGCGCCCAAGTGACGGTCATCCACCGAAGGGACCTGTTCCGGGGGGAACAGCGGCTGGTGGACCAGCTCCGCGGCCGTGACAATGTGGACTTCCGCCTGTCCAGCCAGGTGACCAGTCTGTTACAAGCCAACGGGGAGCTGACCGGCCTGCGGCTGGCTGACCGGAAGAGGGGGACAGAGGAGGAGCTGAAGGTTGACGGCCTTTTTGTGGCCGTGGGTCAGGAGCCCCGGAACGAGATATTTGCCAACCTGGTCATGACGGACGACAGAGGCTATTTTGTGGTCCATGAGGACTGCGCTACAAGCCTGCCTGGGGTTTTCGCCGCCGGTGACTGTCGGGCGAAGGAGGTCCGCCAGCTGACTACTGCCGTGGGCGACGGGGCTGTGGCTGGTCTGGCTGCCTGCCGCTATGTGGACCAGCGCAAGAATTAAATGAGGATGGCCCCGGACCTGTCATGAGAAGCGTGTTTTTCCGTCTATACCAGTAGAAATGTACCGCCGGGAGTGGCGGGGACATGGATGATTGGGAGGGAAATGACATGAGAAAAAAGACGCTGATCAGATTGGCCTGCCTGCTTCTGATGTTGTCCGCCATGGCTCTGCCCGTCTACGGGGACACGGGGCCCAAGCCGTCAGTAAATGTTACAATCGAGGGACTGGAGGGGCGGGCTTGTTGGGCCACCCTGCTGTCTGCCCGTTCCTCCACCGGCCCACACAGCTCTCTGTGGCGGGAAAGTGAGAGGGGGCAGTGGGTAAAAAACCAGCATATCTTGCCACGGTATACCCAGCTTGATCCGGAGTATCCCGCATGGGCTGCCTTCGCCGAGTATGAGGAGGAGAGGAGGGACTGGTTTTTCCTTCAGGAGGTGTGGGACGCCTCCGATGGAGCGTTTGCCTGGACCTACTACCCGCCGGACCAGTTCCAGATAGCGCTGTGGTTTCCGGGGGAGAATGCCGTCGTTCTTAGCCAGACCTGCGAGCAGTACGCCTTTGACAGCTACTACCATCTGGATCTGTCCGGGGCGGAGTTGGAGCCTGGCGGGGCGGTCCGGCTCCCAACGGCGGCTCGGAGCTATGACTACACCAAGGAGCTGGTTTCCTTGGCCGTCCGGGTGGTGCTGACGGTTGGGGCGGAGTTGGGGGTGGCCTGGCTGTTCCATCTGCGGAGCGGGGGGCAGATGGCGCTGATTCTGGTTGTCAACCTGCTTACCCAGGGCGCGCTGAACCTGGGACTAAACTGGTACGCCTATAAGAATGGCACCATGTTCCTGTTCCTACCCTATCTGTTGATGGAGCTGGGGGTGGTGCTGGCAGAAGGAGGGGCCTATCTCGGCCTCATGCCCGGTGGGAAGGGGCGGGGGAAACAACTCGCCGCCTATGCGCTGGCTGCCAACGGCCTGTCGCTGGCCCTGGGTTGGGTGCTGGCCCTGTTCGTCCCCGGAATATTTTAATGAAAAGGAAGGCTGTCCGCCAGTAAGCGGACAGCCTTCCTTTACAAACAGAGGAAACTGCGATATACTAAATCAGTTCCAGATACCCCATGCGCCGCAGGCGCGGCCTGGGGGTTCAATTTTTTCAAAAGGGGTTTCCATGAAAAAGATTATTTTAGCTTTCCTGCTGCTGGCCTTGCTCCTGCCCGCAGTTGGATGTGCGGCCCAGGAAGAAAAGGAAAGAGTGACTGTGGTGGCCACCACATATCCCATCTATCTGTTTGCGCAGGCGGTGACCGATGGGACGGAGGGGGTAGTGGTAGAGCGGCTGGACACAGGAAGCGCCAGCTGCCTCCACGATTACACCCTGTCCATGGCGGACATGAAAAAGCTGGAGAGAGCCGACCTGATTGCCCTGAACGGGGCGGGGCTGGAGGACTTTTTGTCCGATGCCCTAGCCACCTCGGACGCGGAGGTGGTGGACTGCTCCGCTGGAGCAGAGCTGCTGGAAAATCTCTCCCACGACCACAAGGAAGGGGACGAGGACCATGATCACGGCCATTATGACCCCCACTACTGGATGGACCCTGCCAGCGTGCCCACCATGTTGGACAATCTAGTAGAGGGACTTGTTCAAATTATGCCGGAGTGGGAGCCTCTGCTCCGGACCAATACTGGGCTGGCCGCTGACTTGGTGGAGAGAGAGCTGCTGGATACATACCAGGGGCGGGACGGTGGTGGGTTGACCCACCGGGAACTGATTACCTTCCACGACGGGTTCCAATATTTTGCCAGGGCCTTTGATCTGGAGCTGCTGGCTGCCATCGAGGAGGAGGCGGGCAGCGAGGCCTCCGCCAAGGAGATTGTGGAGATCTCCCAGCTGGTGCGGGAGCATGATATTCCGGCAATCTTTACCGAGGTCAACGGCTCTGACGCCACCGCCAACGCTATCGGACGGGAGACGGGCTGTCAGGTCTGGATGCTGGATATGCTGATGAGCGGTGACGACGTGCCCCAGGACTGGGGACTGGAGAAGATCATGGAGCAATACATCTCCCGGCTGAAGGGAGATCTAGAGACGGTGAGGGAGGCTCTGGGATGAGAAAGTTCAAGCATGGAAAATTATCCGGTGGCTGCGCCGACTCCTGCTGCCTGAAACTGGAGGGCCTGTCCGTCAGCATGGAGGGGGACCAGATCCTGGAGGATGTGTCCTTCCACCTACACTGTGGGGAGATCGTGGCTTTGATCGGACCAAATGGCGCTGGCAAATCCACCCTTTTTCGAAGCATTTTAGGGCAGACCCCCTATAAAGGGAGTATTACCTTCTCCCCGGCGGGCGGCCCCGCCATCCGGCTGGCCGACGGAGCGGCGGCTGGGGGCACCCGGCCACTGGTGGGCTATGTGCCCCAGTCTCCCAGCTTTGACCGGGGGGACCCGGTGTCAGTTTTAGACTTCTTTACCGCCGCAACCTCTAAGTGGCCGGTTTTTCTCCCTATCCCGCGGGAATACCGGGACCGGGCGGCGGCCATCTTGGCCCGGGTCCATGGGGAGGACTTACTGGACCGGCCCATGGGGGCCCTGTCCGGTGGCCAGCTCCAGCGGGTGCTGCTGGCCCTGGCCCTGGAGCCAGTGCCTCACATTCTGATTCTGGACGAGCCCCTGTCCGGCGTGGATATTGAGGGGGAGCACCAATTGCTGGAGATGCTGGATGAGCTAAGAACCCAATATGATTTGTCCATCTTCCTGTCCACCCATGACTTCGCCACCCTGGGCCAGTTCGCGGACAAGGTCATTTTGCTGAATAAGAGAATGCTGCGGGCGGGTCCGCCGGACGAGGTGCTGTCCTCTCCGGAATTCTATGACACCTTCCATCTGCGGATGGGGAGAGGGGGAGAGCGCTGATGGAGCTTTGGTATTCTCTCCTGTCGGTCCTGCCCTTTGACTGGGCCCAGCCTGGGCAGATGTACTTTATGAAGCACGCCCTGCTGGCCGTGCTGGTCATCACGCCCCTGTTCGGTATCCTGTCCACTATGGTGGTCCACAGCCGGATGTCCTTTTTCTCCGACGCCCTGGGCCATTCCGCCTTCACCGGCATGGCCATCGGAGCCATTTGTGGCTTCGACCGCCCCACGCTGGCGGCGGTGATCTTTGCGGTGGTTTTCGCCCTGCTGTTCAACCTGGTCCGCCGCCGGTCCGCTCTGGCCAGCGATACGGTCATCGGGGTGTTCTCTTCCACCGCCGTGGCGCTGGGTATCTTCCTGTCCACAATGAACGGCCGGTCCTTCACCAAGTTCAACAGCCTGCTTATCGGCGACATCCTGTCGGTGGAGCCGGCCATGATTGGGGTTCTGGCGGGTATTCTGCTGCTGGTGCTGGCACTGTGGCTGCTGTCCTTCAACAAGCTGATGCTGTCCGCTGTTCACCCGGCCCTGGCAGACAGCCGGGGGATTCAGGTGTTCTGGCAGGAGACGGTGTTTTCCGTAGCCATCGCCGTGGTGGTCACCCTGTCCATGACCTGGGTGGGCCTGCTGGTCATCAATTCTCTGCTGGTGCTGCCCGCGGCGGCGGCCCGGAACCTGGCCCGGAACATGAGGCAGTACCATCTGTTTTCTCTGCTGGGAGCGGTGCTGGCCGGCGTGGCCGGCCTGATGACTTCCTATCATCTGGGTCCCTCCGCTGGAGCGTCTATCACTCTCTATCTGGCGGTGTGGTTTGCGCTGTCGTTTTTGCTCCGGAAAAAGGGATAAAATAGGCGC